>NZ_QJUG01000191.1 GCF_003426775.1 Allorhizocola rhizosphaerae
GCATTACCGCTGTGCCCCTCCCGCCCCCCAGCCCTGCGGGCCGACCCCCCTTGCGGCCCCTCGTCGCCCTCGCCGTCGTGCTCCTTCTCGCTTCTTGTGGTACGCCGCCGGAGCTGCGCCAGCGCGGCGGGTTGGTGCCGACCCCGAGCCCGGTCGAGCACACCGAGACGCCCGCCTATCCACCGGGGTTCTCGCCGCGCCAGAGCGTGTCCCCATCCGTGAGCGCGAGCCCGTCGCCCTCGCCCACCCCGTTCCCCGAATACACGGCCGTGGACTGCGCCGGGCGGGTCAAGGCCGACCAGGTGATCTCGGCGGTCAAGGCGGACACGTCGATCCGGCCCAGCAAGGCGATCACCGGCCCGCTGTGCGCGGGCACGTGGCAGTGGACTCTGCTGGAGGTGCCCAACCATGATCCCGTTCAGGCCGTGACGCGGGACAACGCCAAGCTCGTAGTCGCGGGCACCGAGGTGTGCACGGCCGAGGTGCGGGCCCACGCGCCGTCCGGCATCAAGTCCCAAGCGGGTTGCTAGCGCCGCGTCGGTGCTTTCCCGCCAGGATCTGAAGGCGCGCTTATGCTTTCAAGATCGCAAGCGGAAGGGTGCGACTTCCGGCGGCACCGGCCCGCGAGTTGCTCTGGCACGAGCAGGGCGGCTCAGTGCTAGTTTCGCTTTTATGCCTGGTGTGCCGCCTACGCGATTCGTCTATCTCGGGCCCGAGAGCACGTTCGCCGAGCAGGCGCTGCTGACCATCCCGGCTGCGGTGGGCGGCATCCGCACGGCCGCGCGCAGCGTGCCAGAGGCCTTGGAGGCCGTGCGCGCGGGCGAGGCCGACGCGGCGCTTGTCCCGTGGGAGAACTCGATCGGCGGTGCGGTCGGCGTGACGCTCGACGAGGTGGTCGACGGTGACCCGCTGGTGATCACGCGCGATGTCGTGATCCCGGTGGAGTTCGTGCTCGCCGCGCGCGCCGACGTGACCCTGTCCGGTGTGCGCACCATCGCCGCGCATCCGCAGGCGTCGATCCAGTGTCGCTCGTGGCTGCGCTCGCACGCGCCCGACGCGACGATCGTCGATGTCCTGTCCAACGGGGCGGCCGCGGTGAGCGCGGCCGAGGGCGTCAACGACGCGGCCATCTGCGCACCGATCGCGGTCGAGCGGTTCCATCTGAAGGTGCTCGCCGACAAGATCGCCGACCACCCGGACGCGGTCACGCGGTTCGTGCTGCTGTCCCGCCCCGGCACGCCCCCGCCCGCCCCGACCGGCGACGACATCACGTCGCTGGCGATCTGGATCGCGCACGACCGGGTGGGCGCGCTGCTGGCGGTGCTCACCGAGCTGGCCGTGCGCGGGGTCAACCTGACCCGGATCGAGTCGCGCCCCACCGGGGAACGGCTGGGGCGCTACGTGTTCTTCCTTGAGTGCACCGGCCACGTCGCCGAGGCGCGGGTGGGCGAGGCGCTCCAGGGGCTGCGGCGCGTCTGCGCGGAGGTGCGCTTCCTCGGGTCCTATCAGCGCGCGCTGCCGCCCGGCCAGCCGGAGCGGCCCGTGCCCCCGCCGACGGGACTGTCCGATGCGGACTATGCGGATTCGGCGGCGTGGTTACGGAAACTGCGGCGCGGCGAGCTAGCGTGAATCCATGCCGGTCGACATGACGCGTGACCGCTTCGAGGAGCTGGTCGGCGAGGCGCTGGACGAGGTACCACCCGAATTGATGAAATTACTGTCCAATGTGGTCATCCTGGTGGAGGATGATCCTCCGTCGGGCGAGGACCTGCTGGGCCTTTACGAGGGCCATGCGCTGACCGAGCGGGGGTGGGATTATTCGGGAGTCCTGCCCGACCGGATCACGATCTACCGCAATCCGACGCTGCGCATCTGCGAGACGGAGGAAGACGTGGTAGATGAGGTCGCGGTGACCGTTGTGCACGAGATCGCCCACCACTTCGGCATCTCCGACGATCGTCTACATGACTTGGGCTGGGATTGACTTGCCCCTTGCCGCTACGGTGTCCGCCATGCAGAGTGCGCTTTTCGCAGCGGAGAACTTGGAAAAGGAATCCACCACCCCAGGCTTTGCCCTGCAAAACTCCAAGATGTTGAAGATCGAGCTCAACGGCGAGGCCATGGCCCGCACCGGCTCGATGGTTGCCTACCAGGGCAACGTCCAGTTCCAGGCCCTCGGCTCCGGTGGCGCCGCGAAATGGCTCAAGAGCAAGCTGACCGGCGAGGGTGTGCCGCTGATGAAGGTCTCCGGCCAGGGCGACGTGTTCCTTGCCGACCGGGCGTCGGACGTGCATCTCATCGACCTCGCCCACGGGGATGCGTTGAGCGTCAACGGAAGCAACGTGCTCGCCTTCGAATCCACGCTGAACTATGACATCAAGATGGTTCAGGGCGTGGGCATGCTGTCCAGTGCCGGCCTGTTCAACTGCGTGTTCACCGGGCAGGGCCGGATCGCCATCACCACCATGGGCACGCCGGTCGTGCTGACCGTCGACCAGCCGACCTACGCCGACCCGCAGGCGGCGATCTGCTGGTCCGCCTCGCTGCAGACCGGCTATCACCGCGCCGACCAGCTCGGGCTCGGCACGCTGCTCGGCCGGAGCACCGGCGAGGCGTTCACGATGAGCTTTGCGGGGCAAGGCTTTGTCGTGGTGCAGCCGTCGGAGGAGCTGCGGCACGCCACCGCTGGGCAGCAGCAATCCAGCGGCGGGCTCGGCAGTCTGCTTGGCGGCTGACGCTCGGCAGTCTGCTTGGCGGCTGACGTTCGGCAGCCTGCTTGGCGGCTGTCGGGGTTATCCGGGGGGCGATACCCTTTCTCCATGTCCGGTGACGTGGTGGATTTCGCCCCCGTTCCTCGACCGCGCAAGTGGACTCGCCCCAGCTGGCAGACCGGCAGCGCGGCGGTGCCGCTGGCCGTGCTCGGCGCGGCCCTCGGCGCCGCCTCGCTGTTCGGCGAGTGGACGACGATCACCATGCCCAACGGCGTCGAAACACCCGCGATCATGCTGTCCTCGGTGGGCTCGTTGGGGACCGCGTTCGTGGTTGCGCTGATGGCCCTGGTCACGGTCGTGGCGATCGCCCTTTTTGGAGAACATCCAGGGGGGACCCGAAATCAGCGCGTCGCCGGGATAGCCCTCAGCGGCGGGTCGCTGGTCCTGCTCGGCGCGATCGCCAACATGCTCACCGCCGAAAACCAGGGCCGGATCTATCTTGTCGCCTCTTCGCTCTCGTCCAGTGCGCAGGCCGAGCCGACCGCGTCCCTGGCGTGGGGTGTCTATGCCGCGTTCGGTGCGGTGATCGCGCTCGGCGGGGCGCTGCTGCTGCCCGCGCCGGTCCGGCGCACCCGGGAGGTGCCCGTGGAGGAGGAGCCCGAGTTCGAGGGCGAGGCGGTCGACCTGACGGTAACTGTGGAGCCCGTGCGGGGGCCCGGACGGTAGTCTTTGCACGTGATTGATCTGCGTCTGCTCCGTGAGGATCCCGAGCTGCTGCGAGCCAGTCAGCGCAAGCGCGGCGAGCCCGTCGAACGCGTCGATGAGCTGGTTGCCGCCGACGAGGCGAGGCGGTCGGCCGTGTCCTCCTTCGAGGCGTTGCGCGCCGAGCAGAAGCAGTTGGGCAGGCTCGTGCCCAAGGCGGCGGGCGAGGAGAAGGCGGCCCTGCTCGCCAAGACCAAGGAGCTCGCGGAGAAGGTGAAGCGGGCCGAGGCCGCGGTCGGCGAGGCGGAGGCGGCGCTGCGGGCCGCGCAGCTGGCCCTGCCCAACCTCGTGGAGGAGGGCGCACCCGCGGGCGGCGAGGACGACTACGTCGTGCTGCGCGAGGTCGGGGAGAAGCCGTCGATCGCCGCGCCAAAGGATCACCTGGAGCTCGGCGAGGCGCTGCGGGCCATCGACATGGAGCGTGGGGCCAAGGTCTCGGGTGCGCGGTTCTACTACCTGACCGGGCAGGGCGCGCTGCTGCAGCTCGCGCTGCTCCAATATGGACTTTCGGTGGCGGTGGAGGCCGGGTTCACCCCCATGATCCCGCCGGTCCTGGTGAAGCCGGAGACCATGGAGGGCACCGGATTCCTCGGGGCGCATGCCAGCGAGATTTACCACCTGCCCGCCGACGATCTCTACCTGGTCGGCACGAGCGAGGTGCCCCTAGCCGGGTACCACAAAGACGAGATTTTGAATTTGACCGGTCCGCAACGCTATGCGGGCTGGTCCAGCTGCTTCCGCAGGGAGGCGGGCAGCTACGGCAAGGACACGCGCGGCATCATCCGGGTGCACCAGTTCGACAAGGTCGAGATGTTCTCGTTCTGCCCGCCCGAGCAGGCGCACGAGGAGCACCTGCGGCTGCTCGCGATCGAGGAGGAGCTGCTCGGCAAGCTCGAGCTGGCCTACCGGGTGATCGATGTGGCGGCGGGCGACCTCGGTTCGTCGGCCGCGCGGAAATACGACTGCGAGGCGTGGATCCCGTCGCAGGGCAAATACCGCGAGGTGACGTCGACGTCCAACTGCACGACGTTCCAAGCGCGGCGGCTCAACGTGCGCTATCGCGACGCGGAGGGCCGGCCGCAGACCACGGCCACGCTCAACGGCACGCTGGCCACGACCCGGATGATCGTCGCGCTGCTGGAGCAGCATCAGCAGCCCGACGGGACGGTCAAGATTCCCAAGGCGCTGCAGGCATTCCTGGGCGGGCGGGACGTTCTTGAACCTGCCTAAACTGATCGCCACCGATCTGGACGGCACGATCGTCCGCTCGGACGAGAGCGTGAGCACGTTCACCCATTCTGTGTTCGAACGCGTCCGTGGCGCCGGCATCCCGATCGTCGGCGTCACCGGGCGCGGGCCCCGGCTGGAGTCGTTGAGCCGCACCGATCTGCCGCACGCCGACCTGCTGGTGCTCGGGCAGGGTGGGCGGGTTCTCGACCTGCGCGGGCCGGGCGCGCCGCGGGTGCTGCGCGATGCGCGGGTGCCGGGGCCGGTCATCGCGCGCATCGTGTCCACATTGGAGGCTCGGCTGGGCCCGATCAAGCTGCTGCTGGAGGTGCTCGACGCGCCCGGCGCACCGCTGTGGGGCGACGAGGTCGACGACTGGCCCTACCCCGATGATCTGATCGTGCAGGAGCGCGAGCTCTCGCTAGGGCACGATGTCATCAAGGCGTTCGTCCGGGTCGGGCCCGACACCGACGCGCTGCTGGAGGTTGCCGCAGGGGTGATCCCGGCCGACGTGGCCGAGGTGACGCACTCGGGGCTCGGCTGGGTCGAGATCACACCGCCCAATGTGGACAAGGGCACGGGTCTGGCGATCGTGGCCGCCGAGCTCGGTGTCAAGCCTGAGGACGTACTGGTCTTCGGGGATATGCCCAACGACATCCCGATGTTCAAGTGGGCCGGGTGGCGGCGCGTCGCGGTGGAAAACGCCCACCCGGCCCTGCTGGCGCTGGCCGACGAGGTCACGCTGTCCAACGAGCGCGACGGGGTCGCGGTCTATCTGGACAACCTGCTCAAGATGTCTTCATAGGTATTGCCCGGGGGCTCGGCTACTTGCCTTTGCCTGCCCCGGTCGCCGGACGAGCCGGCGAGGCCGGGTGTCCGGCGGTGCTTTACAGGTATTGCCCGGGGGTGGGCTGCTTGCCGGGGTCGCCGGCCGGGCCGCCGAGGCCGGGCGGGAGTGCGGGGCGGCCGCGCATCTGCTCCAGCTGCATGCGCGCGGCCATCTGCTGGGCCACGAGCGCGGCCTGAATGCCGTGGAACAGGCCCTCCAGCCAGCCGACCAGCTGGGCCTGCGCGATGCGCAGCTCGGCCTCGGTGGGTGTCGTGCCCTCAGAGAAGTCGATGGAGATGCGCTCCAGCTCGTCGCGCAGCTCCGGGGCCAGGCCGTCCTCGAGCTCCAGGATGGACCGCCGATGGATCTCGACCAGGCGCTCGCGGCCCTTCTCGTCCAGCGGCGCGGCCCGAACCTCCTCCAGCAGCTGTTTGATCATCGTGCCGATGCGCATGACCTTGGCCGGCTGCTCGATCAGGCGGGAGGGGTCGTCATCGCGGTCGCTCAGCGCCCCCATGGGCTGGCCGTCGGGGCCCACCACCACGACGGTCTTCTCTTCGTGCTGCTGATCAGTCACCGGACCATCCTACTGACCGCCGCTCCTCGTCACCGGGCGCACCTATGGCTGGTCCCACCGGACGAGGGCTGGGCATTGACGTCGGCGGCTGGGCACGGTAGAACGCCACAGTGGCCTTAAACCGCGCCACGCGGGGCCCTGGGAGGGACACAATGGACGGCCTAGACAGACGCGGCCTACTCCGCATGCTCGCGGCTGTGGGCGCCGCGGGCGCCACCGGGGGTCTCGCGGCCTGCGCGCCCGGCACCAGTGAGAGCCCCAAGAGCCCGGTCAAGCTCGGTCTGCTCGTCCCCGCCACGGGTGTCAACAAGGGCATCGGCGCCGACCTGGAAAACGGCTTCAAGCTCTATCTGGAGCAGCACGAGGGCAAGTTCGCCGGGCACCCGATCGACCTCGTCATCGCCGACGAGGGTGACCAGGTGAAGCAGGGCACCGACGCGCTGCAGGAGCTGCACAAGCAGAGCGTGGCCGCGGTGGTGGGCGTGGCCAACCCCGACCTGCTGCCGGCCGTCCGCGACCTGGTGGAGAAGAGCCAGATCCCGCTGATCGCCGCGCATGGCTCGTCGTCGCAGATGGCCAGCGCCGTGTATATCTGGCGCACCGCCTACGTCAACAACGAGCCGGGCCGCGCCCTCGGCATCCACCTCAAGGGCAAGGGCAACGTGGCGCTCGTCGCCCTGCAGGACAGCTTCGGCAAGGATGTCATGGCGGGCTTCTCGAAGGAGTTCGGCCAGACGATCACGCCGGTCTGGGTGGCGCCCACGGGCAACCCCAGCCGGGCGCACCTGGCCAACGCCATCGACGAGGCCATGAACAGCGGAGTCTCGGCGATCTTCTGCTACTTCCCGCCCGCCTACCTGATCCCGTTCATGGAAGGCCTGGCGTCGGCGGGCAACCGGCGGCCGGTCTACGCGCCCGGCGTGGTCTCCGAGGGCGTGGCGCTGGAGCAGCTGGCCGGGGCCAAGGACCTGTACACCGCGATGCAGTACTCCTCCGACCTGACCAACGAGGCCAATCGCACGTTCTCGTCGGTGTACCAGAGAAAATTCTCCCGGTCGCCAACGGCCTACGCGGTGGCCGCCTACGACGCGGCGTTCGTCCTCGATCGCGCGACCGCGCTGATCGGCGACGGCAGTGTGTCCCCGATCCGGCTCAACGCCGAGATCTCCAAGGTGGGACAGATCATCAGCCCCCGGGGGAACTGGCAGTTCACCCAGTCCCGCGCGCCGCAGCAGAAGTGGTACCTGCGGCAGGTCCGGGCGGACGGCCCGATCATGGTCAACAAGCTCGTCAGCGAGCTGACCACGCTGGACACCCAGACCTAGGTACTATCCTCGGCTGGTGCAGCTTGATGTTGTCGACCAACGCATCATCGCCGCGTTGGTGAGCGACGCGCGCACCACCTACGCCGAGATCGGGCAGGCGGTGTCGCTGTCCGCCCCGGCGGTCAAGAGACGGGTGGACCGGCTCCGCTCGCTGGGCGTGATCAAAGGCTTCACCGCCGTGGTCGACCCCAAGGCGGTCGGCTGGACCACCGAGGCGTTCGTCGAGCTGTTCTGCACGGGCCGGACGACACCGGCGCAGATCACGACGGCCACCCGGCGGCACCCCGAGGTGGTCGGGGCATACACGGTGTCAGGTGAGGCGGATGCGCTCGTGCACTTGCGCGCCGCCGACATGCAGCATCTGGAACAGGTGCTGGAACGGCTGCGCGCCGAGCCGTTTGTCACGTCGACCCGAAGCATGATCGTGCTGTCGCGGCTCGGGGATTGAAGCAACCTTGTCGTAAATGATTGCGTCCAAGGCTGCATGAGACGAGCCTTTGTCCTGCTTACGGCGTTTGCACTGGTGGGATGCTCACAGACGACGGTCGGCAAATCGGTGACTCCGGTGCCGGCCTTGAAGTTGGTGGCCTACGCATCGTGTGACGAGTTGTTGGCATCCGTGCGCCAGGCCGCGAAGGCCAGCGTCGGGCCGTACGGCTTCACCGGGGGCGGCGACCTTCGGTTCGGCATTCCGGAGATGGCGCGGGCGGACGCGCTCGGTGCGCTGCCACCCGCGGCCGCGAAGGCAGGTGACGGCGGCACCCAACAACAGGGCTATTCCGGCACCAACACGCACGAGAAGGGCGTGGACGAGCCCGACCTGGTCAAGACCGACGGCAAGCGGGTCGTCGTGGTCAAGGGAGGTTCGCTGCATGTCATCGACGCGGCGAGCCGCCGGGAGACCCATCGGCTGCCGGTGGACCAGGGGGCGCACCAGATCCTGCTGAGCGGCGACCGGGTGCTCGTGCTGAGCGGGGGCTATGCGCCCGTCTACTCGGACATGCCGACGCGGGACATCATGCCTTCCGGCCGTGGCACCACACTGATCCAGATGATCGACATCGGCGGCGCACCGAAGGTCGTGGGGGAGTTCAAGATCGATGCACGGCTGATCGGCGCGCGGCAGGTCGGCTCGATGGTGCGGATCGTCACGGCCAGCACGCCGAAGGTGGCCTTCCCGAGATGGGAGAGCAAAGCGACCGTCGAGCAGAAGCTGGCTGCCAACCGCGAGACCATCGACAAGACACCGATCGACGCGTGGCTGCCCGACATCGTCGTGAATGGACAGTCCAGGAAACTTGACTGCGGCGACATCAGCCGGCCCGACGAGTTCAGCGGCGCGTCGATGGTCACACTGTTGAGCTTCAACCTCGGCGCGGCCACCCTGTCGCAGGGCGACCCGGTCGTGCTGATGGCCGACGGGGACACGGTCTACGGGAGCGGGCCAAACCTCTATGTCGCCAACGATCAGCGGTGGCGCATGTGGCGGTCCGACGTGTGGAACCCGCAGCAATTCAAACCGAAAACCGATTTTTATCAGTACGACGTGACGACGCCCAAGCCGACGTATGTCGCGAGCGGCACCGTGCCAGGCTGGCTGCTCAACCAGTACTCGATGAGTGAATTCGACGGAGTGCTGCGGGTGGCGACGACGTCGGACGCGGAGGGCGGCAACACATCGTCCTCGTCGGTCTACACGCTGGCGAAGGAGGGCGGGTCGCTCAAGCAGATCGGGGAGGTGGGCGGCCTCGGCAAGGGTGAGCGCATCTACGCCGTCCGGTTCGTGGGCAAGATCGGCTATGTGGTCACGTTCCGGCAGACCGACCCGCTGTACACGCTCGATCTCGGCGATCCGCGCAGGCCGCGGGTGGTCGGCGAGCTGAAGATCCCGGGTTACAGCGCATACCTGCACCCGGTGAGCGACAGCCGGTTGATCGGGGTCGGGCAGGACGCCACGGAGCAGGGGCGGGTGCAGGGCACCCAGGTGTCGCTGTTCGACGTCGGAAACCTGGCCGAGCCGAAACGGGTGGCGCAGCACAAGATCGCGCGGGCGCACAGCGAGGCCGAAAGCGACCCGCACGCGTTCCTCTACTGGCCGGAGACGAAGCTGCTGGTGATCCCGGTCAACTCGAAGGCGCTGCTGTTGCGGGTCGACAACGCCACGCTGACCGAGATCGCGACCGTCTCGCACTCGTCCGCCCAGTACGGGGATCCGATCCGGCGCTCGCTGGTCATCGGCGACACGCTGTGGACCATCTCGCACCGGGGAGCCATGGCGTCCAGTTTGGACGGTGCGCGGGAGCTCGCGTTCGTCAACCTATAGGTATTGACCGATTCGCTCTTGGGTGTCGGGGGACCGGCCGCTGGGCTTGTCCCCCTCACCGAAGAACCGCTTCCCGCCGAACTCGCCGTGCAGGCGGTCGTCGAGCTCGTCGGCCAGGCCCGTCATCACCTGGATCGCCAGGGACAGGTGCGTCGCCTGGAAATCGCGGCCGAAAACGGGGACCGAGGCCCACACGGTGCCCGCGGTGCAGTAGAGCCGGCCGATGGGCATGCGGTTGGTCAGCTCGGACAGCTTGACGAACAGCTTCTCGCTCGGCTCGACCTCGGTCAGGACGGGGGAGAACACGTCGATGAGCGGGGGGTTGTCGCGCACCCGCACGAACACCATCGCCGAACCGGCGCGGATGCCGATGTCACCGTCGGCGTCCACCTGCAGCTGATCGGGGTCGGTCTTGGTCAGCGCGGCGACGACGATGCGGACCCGCTCGGCGAGATCTAGCCCTTGCAGCGCCACGGAATCCAGCGCGGGAGGGCTGTCCATTGTGGACTCGTGACGGGCGGAGGCGAGCTGCGGGATGGTCAGCTGTTCGTCCTTGGCGTCGCGGCTGGCGTAGACCAGAAACGCGGGGTGCGGGGCTCCGTAAACGTCGCGAAGCGTGCGGGTGATGATCCGGGAGAGCCGGTCGTCGCCGCCACCACCGTCCTCGCTCAGGCCGAAGCTCTCGCCGGAGCCCGCGAGCACGCCCGGTGGCGACCAGCCCAGTGCCACCATGGCGGCGACGGCCGTGCGATCCAACCGGTACCCCTGAGGGAGATTGGCATTTCCGATGGCCATGGCCATCGTGCCGGTCTCGGTCTTCTCCAGGCTCACGCCGTAGACGGCGTCTCCGGTGCCGGATGCCGTCGGATCGAGCGTCACGTCGAGGTGGGATCCGACGGGCATGTCGGGCAGGGCGCTCGCCAGCGCCCGCGCGAACTCGCGCCACGCCTCGGTCACCTTCACGCCCAGGTCGGCCGTTGTCGGCTCATCCAACAACTCGGCCTCGGGCAGGTCCGCCATGATCCCTCCTTGGAAGAGTGTCCCCGGGGACGTTGTCAGGCTTGAACCAGCGCTGTCAATCGGGCAGCCAGTTCGGCCGGATCGCCCTCGCCCCTGCCAACAGCCAAACCCAGCAGATAAGCGCCGATGGGAGCGGCCGGGCGTACCGTGTTGTGCGCCACTTCGCGGGCCAGGTCGAGAATCACCTTGGTGTCGGCGGCGTCCGGTGGCAGCCCAAGCTCGGCACACGCGGCAGTCACAAACTCGTCCAACGTCATGAGAGCCTTCTTTCCGCCTCTTCGAGCTCCTCCGGTGTGTCGCAGTCATACCATGGAGGCATTCCCGCGCCGCGCCATGGCAGTTCGGAAACCCGCGCCGCGTTGTTTATCAAACCCTTCATCGAAGGGGGTACCGGTGGCGCCAACGCCCTCACCAGTGCCCCCACCGACCAGACCGCCGCCATTGGCTGCCTTCGCCCCTCATCGTCCACGTACAGCGCCACGTCGTGGGTGTTTTGTCGCAATAACGCCAGTGCCTCGGCACTCAGGAACGGTAGATCCCCGCCGACCACGGCCACAAAGTCTTCGTCGCGCACGGCTGAGCTGGACCACTGCGGGGCTCGCGCAGCGGCATGCGTCCGCTCATCGCCCACGCTTTCCTCACTCGCACTGGACAACTGCGTCGCGCCACCTGGCCCCTGCAGGGCTGCAGCTTGCGTTTGCGCCTCATCGGGCCGCGCCCGCGTGCCCTCGCCTTGCGCACGCCGGGGTAGCGCTTCTCCACCCCGCGCATGCGGCGCCTGTTCCCACTGGTGCAAGGCATTGAGCCCGGCAGCAATACCGGCGACCGGCCCGGTGCCAGCGGGATGCTCCTGGGTCAGGCGCACTCTGGCGGGAAGGTGGCCTGCCAACTCGATGGGACCAACCACGACAATGTGGTCAGCATCCGAAACGGCCCGTAGGACGCGATGAAGCATCGACTCGCCCGCGACTGCGAGAAGGGGTTTAAGGACCCCGCCCATGCGCCTGCCGGAACCGCCCGCCAAGACTATCGCCGAATAACCCACTTTGGCCCCAAGGTCTTTTGCCTGTGGATAACTTATCCACAGGTTGGCGATCATGCTTGCGGACCCATTGGAACAGGTGTTCGCTTGTGCCCCATGAAGCAACTCGAAGTCCGGATCAACAGCCGCGAAGAACTGCTGGGCTATGTGCCATACGCGTTGGGTTTCCATCCGGCCGACAGCATTGTCCTGCTGGGAATCACCCGGCGACGGCTGTTGGGCATGACCGCTCGCGTCGACGCCGACCAACCTACCCGCGAGATCACGCGCGCCCTCTGCGTTGCCTTGCGACGCAAGCAAGATGTCTGCGGCCTCTTCCTTTTTGGATACGGGCCGGAGCCCATCAGCGGTCCAATGCAGACCGTTGCGCGGGACCTCCGAGCACGCAACTATCTGGTTCACGAGGTGCTGCGTGTGGCCGATGGACGCTACCACTGCCTGGACTGCAACGGCTGCACGGCACCGGCGGGCCGCCCATTCGACGTCGCCACCAGCGTCGCCGCGACCGCCATGACCGTCGCCGGCGCGGTGGCCAGGCCGACACGGGATGACGTGGAAAAACTGGTTCGGCCGATCGGCGGGCTCGCGGCCGCTTCGATGAGGCAGGCCGTCGACCGCGCGGAGCAGCGTTTCGATGGCGTTCGCGACAACGCCGTGCTCCTGGAGCTCGGCAGGCACGCGGTCGACGAAGCCTTCGCGCGTGCCAAGGATCGGCTCAAGCTCAGCGATGACGAGGTGGCCTGGTTGAGCGTGCTCATGGTCGACACCAAGGTGCGCGACCATGCTTGGTGGCTCACCGACGGGCGAGACTGGCAGCTGGAGTTCTGGCTCGAGATGACGCGACGCGCCGAGCCGGTCCTGGCGGCCCCGATGGCCAGCCTGCTCGCCTGGTGCGCGTGGCGGCAGGGCGACGGTGGGCCGCTCGCCATCGCTGCGCTGGAGCGGGCCATGCGAATCGACCCGGGCTATGATCTGGCGCAGATGCTCAGTGAATTGATCTCCCAGGCCTACCCGCCCGAGACGATCCCGCATTGGCCTCCGCAGCCGTCGCGGACCGGTGAGCGATGAACAGCAGCGACCGGTGGATCGACGAGTTCGGGATAATGCGGCTGCCCGGCGGAGCCCGCGTGCGCGGGCGTCGGCTGACCGACTCCGCGACACCGGCGGATTTCGCGCTCGTGCTGGCGGCCGGCCCGGTGCCTCCGTGGTCATATCGGCGCATTCGCTGGCCCGATTTCTGGGTCCCGATGGATCGGGCCGATGCGCTTGACGCGTTGCGTGAGGCGCACGAGCGAGCCCTGGCCGGACAACGGGTCGAGGTCGCCTGCCATGGCGGCGTCGGGCGCACCGGCACAGCCCTTGCCGCCCTGGCGGTTCTCGACGGCCTCACACCCGAGGCGGCGGTGATGTGGGTGCGCGACAACTACCATCGCCGCGCCGTCGAGACCCCGTGGCAGCGAAGGTGGTTGCGCAAGGTCCGGTGAGCCCCGCCACAGTCGCGGGATCGCTGCGCCGACGGCCGAAAACCGCCGCAGGCAGGCAAGCACGCAAGCAGGCCGCAGGCAGGCGAACCGCACGCGAGCAGGACGCACGCAGGCAGGCAGGCGAACCGCACCCAAGCAGGCCGCGCCCAAGCAGGGCGCAGGCAGGCGAACCGCACCCAAGCAGGCCGGCGAGCAGGGCGCACAAGCAGGGCGCAGGCAGGCGAACCGCACCCAAAGCAGGCCGGCGAGCAGGTCGAACGCAGCGAGCCGCAGGCAGGCGAACTCGGGGGACGGACGGAAGCGGCGGCTTTCAGGCGGTCGCTGTGCGTTGCTTGGCACGCGCCAGAATGGGGCCGTGGACCTCGCCTACGTCAGGGAGCACCCGCAGCTGCTGCGGACCATGCTCACGCATCAGCGGATCAGAGAGACGCCCGTTGACGGGGGGTCGATCTGCCGCAGCTCACGCCTTACGTTCGACAACGGAGAGTCCATGTTCATGAAGGAGTGGCCCAAGGGCGATCCGCCCAGCGGGTTCTTCCACGCCGAGGCGAGCGGGCTTCGCTGGCTCGCCGAGACGGGCACGGTCGCCGTGCCGGAGGTGATCGTGGAGGCGCCCGACCTGCTCGGGCTGGCGTGGGTGGAGCCCGGTGAGCCCACGCGGGCGGCGGCCGAGCACTTTGGACGGTCGCTTGCGCAGATGCATCAGGCGGGCGCGCCCGCGTTCGGGGCGCAGTGGGACGGATATCACGGTTCCGCGCCCATGGACAACACACCGAGCGCCGGACCGTGGCATGTCTGGTTCGCTCAGCGGAGGCTCAACGCGTACCTCCAAATGTCGTTGAATGCCCTTTCCGCCTCGGACATCGAGCTTGTCGAACGGGTCATCGCCGCGATGGATGGCTCCGGCGACGAGCCGCCCGCGCGCATCCACGGCGACCTTTGGATGGGCAACCTGCTCTGGGGCGCGGATGGGCGGTGCTGGCTGGTCGATCCGGCGGCGCACGGCGGTCATCGCGAGACCGACCTGGCATATCTAGAGCTATGGGGCCGGGCACCGCACTTCGACGCGATACTCGGCGCATATGAGGAGGTCTGGCCACTCGCGCCGGGGTGGCGGGAGCGCGTGCCGCTGCACCAGCTTTCGATGTACCTGCTGCACACCGCACTGTTTGGGGCGGCGTTCGCCTCGGGCGTGCGGGAAACGGCGGCGGCGTGCCCACACTGACTGGGGTGGAACAGCGCCTTCACCAGATGGGAACGGGCGGCCGCGAGACGCGGCAGGGCGCGTCTTTGGGCTACCTTCGAACGATGAATGGTGCCGCAGGATTGGTCGACCGCTATGGACGGCGGGCGACCGATCTTCGGGTCTCGCTGACGGACCGGTGCAACCTGCGCTGCTCCTACTGCATGCCGCCCGAGGGCCTGCCCTGGCTGCCCAAGGAGGAGATCCTCACCGACGCCGAGATAGTGCGGCTGATCGGCATCGCGGTGACCCGGCTCGGGGTGACCGAGGTCCGGTTCACCGGCGGGGAGCCGCTGCTGCGGCCCGGCCTGGTCGACATCGTGACGGCGAGCGCCGCGCTGGCCCCCCGCCCGCGGCTCTCGTTGACGACCAACGCGATCGGGCTGGAGAGGCTGGCGAGCGCGCTGCACGCCGCCGGGCTGGACCGGGTGAATGTGTCGCTCGACACGCTCGACCCGGACCGGTTCGCGAGGTTGGCCCACCGCCGGCGGTTCGACGACACGATTCGCGGGCTGCACGCGGCTCACGCCGAAGGGCTGCGCCCAGTCAAGATCAACACGGTGCTCCTGCGCGGGATCAACGACGACGAGGCGCCGGCGCTGTTGCGGTTCGCGCTCGAGCACGGATACGAGCTGCGCTTCATCGAGCAGATGCCGCTCGACGCGCAGCACGGCTGGAAGCGTGAAGAGATGATCACCGCTCAGGAGATCTTGGAGTCGCTCAACGCCTGGTTCGACCTATCGCCCGATCCGGCGGAGCGCGCCGGGGCCCCGGCCGAAACCTGGTTGGTCAACGGCGGGCCGACGCGGGTAGGCGTGATCGGCTCGGTGACCAGGCCATTCTGCGGTGACTGCGACCGCACCCGGCTCACGGCCGACGGGCAGGTCCGCAATTGCCTGTTCGCCACCGGCGAGACCGACCTTCGCGGGCTGATGCGCGCGGGCGCCTCGGACGAGGATCTCGCCAACGCGTGGCGCGCCGCCATGTGGGGCAAGCTGCCCGGCCACGGCATCGACGATGCGTCATTCCTGCAGCCGGCGCGGCCCATGTCGGCCATCGGCGGATAGGCGGCGTAGAGATGATCACGATTCGATACTTCGCCGGGGCTCGGGCGGCCGCCGGGGTCTCCGAGGAACAGGTGCCCGCCGGATGCTCCATCGAGCAGCTGGGCAAGGAGCGCGGCGAGACTCTGCAACGCGTGCTTCTTTCAGCCAGCTTTCTGGTCGACGGGCTAGCGTGGCACGACCGCAGCGCACCGCTGCCCGCGGGCGCGACGGTTGACGTGCTTCCACCATTCGCCGGAGGGTGACTTGCTCCAGGGATTGATCTTCCTCGGGATCGTGCTGCTCGTGCTCGGCCCGGTTCACTGGTACCTCTGGCGCCGGCTGGTCAAGGACACCACCAGGCCTGGGCGGTGGCGCCGAGTCGGGACGATCGCGACGTTCGTGCTGGTGATCGCGCTCTTGGCGGCGTTCGTGATGCCGCGGATCCTGGGCCCCAAGGAGAGCTTCGGGTTCTCGCTGGTCGGATACATGTGGCTGGCGGTGATGTTCTACCTGCTGGTCGTGCTGCTCGCGCTGGAGATCCCGCGGCTGCTGCTCCGCCTGATCGGCCGGCGCACGGTCACGGTGCAGGCCGCGGCCGGGACGGTCGCCGCCGACAGCTCGTCGGGTGCCGGATCCAGCGGAGTGGGAAGCGCGCTTGGGCCGGGTGGCCCGGCCAGAGACGTTGCCGAAGCGGGCGCCGACGGGGCGGGCAACGCGTTAGGGGCGGGCCCGGCGGGCGGCGAGCGAGCGGGTGGCGGTAGGGCCGGTAACGCGGCGGACGCCGATGCCGCGGGCGGGGCGGGTGCGGATCAGCTGTTGGTGAGCAGGCGGTTGGTGCTCGCGCGGGGTGCG
>NZ_QJUG01000192.1 GCF_003426775.1 Allorhizocola rhizosphaerae
GTGCAGGTCCTCGGCGTGCGCGACCACGGGCGTGGGCCCGGCGGTGGAGCCGGGCTGGGCCAGCCATTGGCCGTCGGGCCGGCGCACCCCGCCCGACGGCACGGGCGTGCCGATCGCGTCGAGTCCGGCTCCGAGGCCCAATGCGCGAAGGGCCGCGAGCGCATTGGGCCACAGGAACAGCGCGGCGCGGCCGGGCCGCAACCGGTCGGCCTGCTCCAGCAGGGTCACCCGCCAGCCGGCGCGGGCAAGCGCACCGGCAACCGCGAGACCGCCGACGCCGGCGCCGACCACCACCGCGCTATACATCTGTCTTCGCTTTGTCTTCCTTCTCGTCGGCCTTTTCCGCGGGTTCGTCGGCCTTTTCCGCGGTTTCGGAAATCTCCGGCTGTGCGGACGCATCGGGTGCGTCGGGTGCGGGCTCGCCCGCGGAATCCTTGGACGCCAAGTATTCCTCCTCGGTCACCGTGCGGAAGCCCTTGCCGTCGGCCGCCGGAAGCAGGAACTCCTGCGGACCGCGCACCCGGACGAAGTAGGCCAGCGCGCCGAGGAAGACGAGGATGGACACCCAGACGTTGATCCGGAGCCCGCCGACGATCTCGGCCTCGTCCGTGCGCATCATCTCGATCCACGTGCGGCCGGCGGTGTAGGCCATCACGTACAGCGCGAAGGCGCGGCCCTTGCCGAACTTGTACTTGCGGTCCAGCCAGAGCACCAGCCCGGCCACGCCCACGTTCCACAGCAGCTCGTAGAGGAACGTCGGATGGTAGAGCCCCTCCTTGAGCAGCGGCTGGCCGTCCGGCCCGATGATCGCCGTGCCGACGGGCGTGCCCTCCTGCCCGGTGGACATCTGGTGCACCTGCAGACCCCACGGCAGCGTCGTCGGCCCGCCGTAGAGCTCGTTGTTGAACCAGTTGCCCAACCGGCCGACCGCCTGCGCGAGCGGGAGCCCGACGGCGATGCAGTCGGCGACGAACGTGAAGCTCATGCCCATCTGGCGGCAGGCAATCCAGGCGCCGAGCGCGCCACCGGCCACGCCGCCCCAGATGCCGAGACCGCCCTCCCAGATCTTGATCGCGGCGATGAAGCCGTCCATGCCGTGCCCGAAGTAGTTGTCGGGCGAGCTCAGCACGTGATAGATCCGAGCGCCGACGATGCCGAACGGCACGGCCCACATGGCGATGTCGAGCACCGCCCACGGGGGCGCGCCGCGGCTGCGCATGCGGCGGTCGGTGACGATGCAGGCGACCACGATGCCGGCGATGATGCACAGCGCGTAGGCCCGCAACGGGATAGTGACGAACCCGAGGTTGAGGTGCCAGACGGCGGTCGACGGGCTCGGAATGCTCGCGAGTATCACGGGTGCGAACACTACCGGCCATACCCCGCCAGGAACAGATCGCCGTACCCATCACCGAGGTTGAATCGGATACTGGTGAGGGCGATCTCGAAATCGGTCTCGGGATCGGCGACGTTCAGTGCGCCCAGGTCCAGATAGCCGGAAACGCGCCCATCGATCATCATCACGTTGGGCAGGGTGTAGTCGCCGTGGCACACGACCACCCGGTCCGCGCTCGACGACCAGAACGGGCACTCGTCGGGCGGCACGGCGTCGTGGAACCGCCGCAGCCCCTCGCCGAATGCGACCGCGATCTGAGAAGGCTCCAGGTTGACACGGGTCGCGTCGACCCCCGGCAGTGCGCCGGTCATCAGCCAGTCGACGTCACCGTCACTGCCGTACTCGATCAGTTCGGGGACCGGGTAATGAGAAAGCGCCCAGCGCAGCCGGTTGGCCTCGTCCGGGATGCCCGAGCCGACCGGGTGCACCTTCACAAAACGCGTCTCGCCGCCACGCGTGAGCCGATAGGTGGGCAGGCCGGGGTTCCAGTGGTAGGCCAGCTCCCAGTGCCACTCCTCATAGCGCTCGGACAGGTCGCGCGGGATCACCGGTATCGCTCCCTGAGCGATTCGGCCGCCGCCGCGCTGAGACCGCTCGCCGAGCTCGTCGTATGCGGCCCGCCCGGACTCCAGCAGACCGGACGGGGAGTCGGTGCGGTGCAGCCCGGGGCGTACCACACGGAAATGGAACGATCGGGGATCTCCACCCAGGGGTCGACGGTCACAGCGATCAGGGTTTCATCGGGGATTGCACGGATGCAAACGGATTGACCGCACGGCAAGCATTCTCACGTGAGAAAACTGCTCGTGTGGTTCCACGTGGTCACGTCGATCGGCTGGATGTCGCTCGCGCTGAGCCTGGCGACGCTCGTGATGTGGGGCCTGTCCACGGGCGACGGATCGGCCTTCGCCATGGCACGGGTGCTCGATACGCAACTGCTGCGGCATCTCGGGGTCGCGGGCGCGTTCAGCGGGTTCATGCTCGGCGCCCTGACCCCGTGGGGCTACTTCCGCTATTGGTGGGTGCTGGTGAAGGTGGTCATCACCATCACGCAGCTGTACGTCGGTTCGGTCGTGCTGGGCCACTATCTCGAACACGATCCCGGGTGGGGACTGGTGTTCGCGTCGCTGCTCATGGTCGGCGCGCTGGCTTTCCAGGCGTGGGTGTCGGTGGCCAAGCCGTGGAGGTTCACGCCGTGGGGCTCGCGCAAGAAGCTGCCGCAGGCACCCGAGTGGCGCTTCGCCGCCGCCATCGCCGTCCCGATCCTCGACGTCGTCCTCTGGCAGGCCCCGATCCTGAGCCTCCTCGTCGCCCTCCTCTACCCCCTCCACCGCTCCATCTTCTTGCGTCGATCATGAAGTTACGTCCATGTTCGGCGGCGTGGCCTGACTCTCACTTCATGATCGACGCGACCGGTCGCTCCGACACGAACAGCCAGGCAAAGCAGTCGGGTTCCCGCGGGCGCGTTACCGGCTGAGCCCGCCCACCAGGTGGGTGGTGAGTTCCCGCACGCCCTGCACGCCGCCCTCGCCGAGCGCGCTCACCAGCGCACTTCCCACGATCACGCCATCGGCGTACGAAGCCACCTCGGCGACCTGGGCCGCATTGCGCACACCCAACCCGACCCCGACCGGCAGCGCGCCCGCGACGGCCTTGACCCGGGCCACAAGTTTGGGCGCGACCGCGCTGGTTTCATCGCGCGCACCCGTCACGCCCATGACCGCCGTGGCGTAGATGAACCCGCGGCAATGCTTGACGGTCATGGCGATCCGCTCGTCAGTCGAAGACGGCGACACGAGGAACACGCGGTCGAGCTTGTGCTCGTCGGACGCCGCCAGCCATTCGTCGGCCTCGTCGGGGATCAGGTCGGGCGTGATCAGGCCCGCCCCGCCGGCGGCGGCCAGATCCCGGGCGAACGCGCCCACACCGTACCGCTCGACGGGATTCCAGTACGTCATCACGACCACCGGCACCCCCATCCCCGACACCGCCTCGACCGTGGCGAGCACATCGCGCGTGCGCACTCCCCCGGCGAGCGCCTTCTCCGCGGCGCGCTGGATGACCGGGCCGTCCATCACTGGGTCCGAGTACGGCAGGCCCACCTCGACCGCATCCACCCCGGCCTCGATCATCGCCTTGATCCCCGCGATGCCCTGGGGCACATCGGGAAACCCCGCCGGCAGGTAGCCCACGAGCGCGGGCTTCTTGAACATTGGCGTCATGATTCAAGTCCAAAGTAGTCGATCGCGGTGTGCATGTCCTTGTCGCCGCGGCCGCTCAGGCACACCACGACCACTGGTTCGCGGCCCAGTTCTTCGCGCAGCCGCGGGATCACGCGCAGCGTGCCGGCCAGCGCGTGGGCGCTCTCGATGGCCGGGATGATGCCCTCGGTCTTGCACAGCAACAGGAACGCGTCCATCGCCTCACGGTCGTCGACCGGTTCGTAGGTCGCGCGCCCGGTGTCGTGCAGCCACGCGTGCTGCGGCCCGACGGCCGGATAGTCCAGGCCCGCCGAGATGGAGTGCGACTCGATGGTCTGCCCGTCGTCGTCCTGCAGCAGGTAGGTCCTTGCCCCGTGCAGCACGCCCTTGCCGCCCGCGGTGATGCTCGCGGCCGTGCGCCCGGTGGACACGCCCTCGCCCCCGGCCTCGAAACCGAAGATGCGCACCGACTCGGCCGGGATGAACGCCTGGAACATGCCGATCGCGTTGGAGCCGCCGCCCACGGCCGCGGTCACCGCATCGGGCAGCTTTTGTAGAAGGTCGAGGCACTGCGCGCGGGCCTCGTCGCCGATCCCGCGCACGTAATCGCGCACCATCGTCGGGAACGGGTGCGGCCCCGCCGCCGTGCCGAGCAGGTAATGCGTGGTGTCCACATTGGTCACCCAGTCGCGCAGCGCCTCGTTGATCGCGTCCTTGAGCGTCTGCGAGCCGGTGTCAACGGGCACGACGGTCGCGCCGAGCATCTTCATGCGCGCCACGTTGAGCGCCTGCCGCTTGACGTCGACCGCGCCCATGTAGACCACGCACTCCAGGTCCAGGTAGGCGCACGCCGTCGCGCTGGCCACGCCGTGCTGCCCGGCGCCGGTCTCGGCGATGACGCGCGGTTTGCCCATGCGCTTGGTCAGCAGCGCCTGCCCGAGCACGTTGCGCACCTTGTGCGCGCCGGTGTGGTTGAGGTCTTCGCGCTTGAGGAAGATCCGTGCCCCGGCGTGGGCGGAAAGCCGTGCGGCTTCATATAAAAGCGATGGTGTACCGGCGTATTCGCGCAACATCCGGCCGAATTCAGCGCTGAACTCGGGATCGGCCATGGCCTTGCGGTGGTGCGCGTCGAGTTCGTCGAGCGCCGCGATGAGCGCCTCCGGCACGAACCGTCCACCATAGGGCCCGAAGTGCCCGGTCGCGTCCGCCTGCATATCCGTCCTCTCCTCGCCTGAGCTCACCTCAGCTCCGCCTCGGCGCCTCGGCTCGCCTCTCCTCGCCGATCATGAACTCAAGTCCAGGTTCGGCGGTGTGTCATGCCCTCAACCTCATGGTGACCCTTAGCCGTCGATCATGAAGTTATTGCCTCGCCACGCCGTCGAACATGGACTTGAGTTCATGATCAACGCAAATCGAGGGTGGGTTAGCGGGCGGGGCGGGGCGTTGCCGGGTGGTTACCCGCGTTGACCAGCTCGGCGACCGCATCGCGCGGGCTTTTCTGGGTCACCAGACCTTCGCCGACGAGCACGGCATCGGCGCCGGCCGAGGCGTAGCGGATCAGGTCGTGCGGCCCGCGCACGCCCGACTCCGCGATTTTGATCACATGGTTGGGCAGGCCGGGCGCGATGCGCTCGAACGCCGAGCGGTCCACCTCCAGTGTGCGCAGGTCGCGCGCGTTGACCCCGATGACCCGCGCGCCCGCCTCCAGGGCACGATCGGCCTCCTCCTCGGTGTGCACCTCGACCAGCGCCGTCATCCCCAGCGATTCGATGCGGTCGAGCAGCCCGGTGAGCACCTTCTGCTCCAGTGCGGCCACGATCAGCAGTACCAGATCGGCGCCCCAGGCCCGCGCCTCGTGCACCTGATACGCCGACACGATGAAGTCCTTGCGCAGCACCGGGACGTCGATGCGGGCGCGGACCGCGGCCAGGTCGTCCAGCGATCCGCCGAACCAGCGCCCCTCGGTGAGCACGCTCACGCAGCGCGCGCCGCCGGCGGCGTATTCACTTGCCAGCTCGGCCGGGTCGGGAATCTCGGCCAGCTGGCCCTTGGACGGCGATGCGCGCTTCACCTCGGCGATCACGCCAACGCCGGGCCGGCGCAGCACCGCGTAGGCATCGCGCGGCGCGACCGCCGCCGAGGCCAGCTTCTTGATCTCCTCAAGGGGCACCAGCCGCTGACGCGCCTCCACGTCCTCACGAACGCCCGTGATGATCTCGTCAAGCACGTTGCTGCCGGTGCTCTCGTCTCCGGGTGCCATGGGCCGACTCTAGGCAGTGCGTGGTTGCGCAAGGTTTGCGGGGTATGGCGTGCCTCACCAGGTGGCCTGGTGCATAATGCGGGCCGGTTCCAATCAGCAACCGTCCGTGACCACGGTGCACAGGCGGGCGGCCGCCTTCGTGGTCAGCTCCACCATCTCGGGGCGCATCGGCTCGCACGATGAGCCGGCTCAGGAGATCGCCACGCCGGACCAGCCCCACGGTCCTGGTCAAGTCGTAATCGGGCAGGTGCTCGCCGGTGGCGGTGACGTGGACCTGCGGCGCCGAGATGTTCAGGGCGGCGCGGTCGGGACAGCTGTCCCCTTGCGTGACCCGGCCACGGGCCCGCGTCCGGGCCTGGACGTATTCGTTCCGTTGCGACGCTCAGCGGATCCACCGCGCGAGCCGGTCGCCCTGCTCGATGCGCACGGCAAACGGGTCGGCGGCCAGGCGCCGGGCCATGCGCGCGAACGGGAGTCCGGCCCCCGCGCCGACCAGCAGCAGGTTGCCGTGCCGCCGCCCGCGCAGCACGCCCGCGTCGGCCACGACCGCGACCTGGGCGAATACCTCGCGCAGCAGGGCGGCCTGCCCGCGCGCGAAGTCCAGCGGCGGCGTGTCCATGATGTTGGCCACATAAAGCCCATCCGGCCGCAGCACCCTGCGCGCCGAGCGCAGGAAGTCCAATGTGGACACCTGCGAAGGGATGTTCGCGCCCTGGAAGACATCCGACACCACGACGTCATACGAACCCTCGGGCAACGCGGCCAAATGAAGCGCCGCATCGCCGACGACCGTCTCGACAAGCGAGGAACCGTCCAGCGGAAGGTATTCGAGCACCAGCGACAGCAGCGCCCGGTCCAGTTCGACGACCCGCTGCAGGCTGCCCGGCCGCAGCACGGCCACACACCGGGGCAGCGTCATCGCGCCACCGCCCAGATGCAAGACCTCCAGCGGGCCTTGCGGCATAAGCGAATCCATGATGTCGGCCATCCGCCGCACGTAGTCGAACGCGATCATCTCGGGGTCGTTGAGGTCCACATGCGACTGTGCGACACCGTTGATGAGCAGGGTCCAGGCACCCTCGACGTCGGGATCGGGATACAACTCGGCCACACCGGTGTCGATGTCGGCCCGGATCCTCACGGACGACTCGTCAATACGCTCGCCTATCACGCCTAGTGGGTGGCGGTGGGGTCTTCGCCGCGGTCCAGTGCGGCCCACAGGTCGGTGTTTTCTTCTTTGACGGGACGTTCGTAGCGCGGGCCCATCACCGGCCACCCGGGGCTGGCCACCACCGCGATGGATCCCCCGATCACGGCGAGCACCCCGCCCACGATGGCCGGGGCCGTGCCACCGAGCGTGAGCCCGATGCCGGCCAGCACGATCACGATCGAGACCAGCCGGCGGAAGACCACGCCGCGCCCGGCCAGGAGCGCGCCCGCGCCCGCGAGCACGACCAGGCTCGCCGCCCGCGTGCCCGAGGCGAGGTCATCGGCCGGGTTGAACCAGACCGCGCCCGCGCCGAGCACGCTCAGCGCGAGCGCGATCAGGCGCGATCGGCTCTCCAGCTTCCGCACGATGCCAAGGTAATCCCTAGACGGCATGGGCGATGGGCTTTTGCTGCCAATGGTTCACGGCGTTCATGACTCGCTGGATGAGGGCGAGGCCGCCGTCGCCGCCGAACGACAGGATCGACTCCGGGTGGAACTGCACCGCCCACACGGGCAGCTCGCGGTGCTCGATGGCCATCACCACGCCGCCGTCGGTGGTCGCGGTCACCCGCAGCGCGTCGGGCACCTCGCTGTCCACCGCGTGCAGCGAGTGGTAGCGCCCGACCGTGAGCTCATCGGTCTCCACGGGGAACAGCGTGCCCCGGTGGGTGGTGATGCGCGAGGGCTTGCCGTGCCGCGGCTCGGCCAGCTGGTGCAGCTTGCCGCCCGCGTGCTCCACGATGCCCTGCAGCCCGAGGCACACCCCGAACACCGGCAGACCGAGCCCGTAGAGCCGGTCGAGCAGGCCGGACATGCCAAAGTGCTGCGGGTTGCTGGGCCCCGGCGACAGCACGACCAGATCGGGCGCGACGTCGGCCAGCACGTGGTCTTTGAAGCCCCAGCGGACCGTGGTCACCTCGGCCCCCGCCTGGCGGAAGTAGTCGGCGAGGTTGAGCGTGAACGAGTCCTCATGGTCCACGACGAGGACCCGGGGCACGTGGTCGGACACCACCATCGGCTCGGGCGCCTCGTCGTCGGCCGAGTCGGGGTTGAGCGCGCGCAGCAGCGCCGACGCCTTGAGCTCCGTTTCGGCCTCTTCCAGCTCTGGTACCGAGTCATACAGCAGCGTCGCGCCGGCCCGCACCAGCGCAACCTGGTCACGGATCTGGGCGGTGCGCAGGGTCAGGCCCGTGTTGATGTTGCCGTTGACGTTGAGCACGCCCACCGCCCCGCCATACCACCCGCGGGGGGCCTCCTCATGATCCTCGATGAACTGGGTGGCCCACTTCTTCGGCGCGCCCGTGATGGTCACCGCCCACATGTGGGTCAGGAACGCGTCGAGCGCGTCGCGGTCCTCCCGCAGGATGCCCTCCACGTGGTCCACGGTGTGGATGAGCCGGCTGTACATCTCGATCTGCCGCCGCCCGATGACGCGCACCGACCCGGGCACGCACACCCGCGCCTTGTCGTTGCGGTCCACGTCGGTGCACATGGTCAGCTCGGCCTCGTCCTTGGCGGAGTTGAGCAGGGCCCGGATCTGCTCGGCGTCGGCGATGGCGTCCATGCCGCGCGGCAGCGTGCCCGAGATCGGGCAGGTCTCGACCCGGCGCCCGTCCACCCGCACGAACATCTCCGGCGACGCGCCGACCAGCTGGTCCTCACCGAGGTTGATGTAGAACCCGTAGGGCGCGGGATTCTGGTGGCGCAGCCGGTTGAAGAACTCGCTGTTGACCGCCGACCGGGCGTAGAAAGGCTGGCCGGGGACCACCTCATAGAGATCGCCACGGGCGAAGTATTCCTTGGCCTTGTGGACTGTCTCGGCGTAGGCGCCCTGCGGCAGCCGCTCGGGCACCTCCGCCGGCGGGTTCTTCACGGCGTAAACCGGTTGCCGCGCAACACCTTCCGTGGAGTGACCGTTGACCTCGAACTCATATGAGTACCAGGTTTCCGTGTGCTTCTGCCGGTCGATCACCAGCAGCCGGTCGGGCAGGTGCAGCACGATGTCTCGCTGGTCGGCCGGCCGGGGCAGCCGCAGATTGATCGGCTCGAACTGGAACAGCATGTCGTAGCCGAACGCGCCGTAGAGCCCCAGGTGCGGCTCGCCGGGCGTGTGCAGCAGGCGCAGCAGGCTGCGGATCGCGGTGAACGCCGACGGGCGCCTGCTCCTGTCCTCCTCGAAAACGGGCTCCGCGCTTTGCGGTACCGAACAAGCCACGGTTTTGTCGGAAAGCTCGGCCCGCAGCCCCTCGGCTCGCAGGTGCGCCGCGATGGCGGGCAGCAGGATCTCGCCGCGCGGACCCGGCGCCGAGACGGTCAGCGACAACCCCCGGGCCTCGATCACCAGCAGCGGCGACGCGTAGCCGATGTCCCATCGGGAGTAGCGGCCCGGATACTCGTAACCGGACGTCAGGACGGCGCCGACCTGATCGTCGAGGTCACGGATCAGTGCGTCCAGGTCGCCCGCCTCCGCGGGCGCCTCGGATCGATGAATCCGGATGGCTTGCTGCTCCATGGGATTGCCCTTCGGCCAACTGAAAGCTAGGGATCACATCCTAGTTGGCAACTCGTTGTGGAAGCACGTCCGCGCGCCGGTATGGCAGGCCGGCCCCACCTGGTCAACGCTGACCAGAAGCGCGTCGCCGTCGCAGTCGAGCGCGACCGACTTGACGTGCTGGTGGTGCCCGCTGGTCTCGCCCTTGACCCAGAGCTCGCGCCGGCTGCGCGACCAGTAGGTGGCCCGGCCAGTGGTGAGGGTCAGGTGCAGCGCCTCGTCGTTCATCCACGCGAGCATCAGCACCTCACCGGTGTCGTGCTGGCGCACGACGGCCGCGACGAGCCCGTCGGCGTCGCGCTTCAAACGTCCCGAAATCTCCGGATCAAGTGACACGACCCCGATTCTTACCCATACAGTCGCCGTTTTGTGGGTTCCGGGAGTGGATCGGTGGCGGTACCGTGACGGTCGTCACGCCCGGCCTCGCATGCGTGCACCCGCCCATCCACCCCTTCACTTCCGCGAGAGTTGAGGAGCCATGACACATCCGCACTTCGTTCCGCCCAACTCCGTCCCGCCACCACCGCCGGGCCCACCCGCCTTTGTGACGCCACCCAACGTGGCGCCCGTCGTGCCCTCACCCTCACCCTCGCCGTCGCAGCCGCCCGCGCCCTCGCAGGAGAGCGTGCTGCTGGAGCCGACCAGCGAGATGCCCGTGCTGGGCCGGTCCAATGTAGACGCACCCGCCGAGCAGGACCACGCCACGGACACCCTGGAAGCACACGCCGACACGGCTGAGGCTGTCGCCGAGCCCGAAGCGCCCACAGACCCTGCGGCGTCCACAGACCCTGTGGCGGCGGAGCTTGCCGAGGCCGCCGAGGAGGTGGCAGAGGCCAAGGCCGACATCGAAAACGCTCAGGCCGAGCTGGACGAGGCCCAGTCCGACCTCGCCGAGGCCGGTGAGGCGATCGAGGACTCCATCCAGGATTCCGCCTCACTGGAGGACGCGCTGCCCGAGGACGACACGGTCACCGAGACCCCATCGGAGGTCGAGGAGCCCGAGGCGCTCGCCGAGCCCGCCCTGACGCCCGAGTCCATCAATGGGGACGTTGTCGCGGTTCCGGTCGCGCACGACGATGCGGTACCGGAGGAGGAGTTCGCCGTTTCGGAGGACGACATCGTTTCGGAGGACGAACTCGTCGTTGCGGAAGACGAGCTCGCCGAGGAGGACGACGAGGACCTCTACGAGGAGCAATACGCCGAGGAAGAGGAGGAGCCCGAGGTCGTCGCCGCCCTGCGCCCGGGGGACATCGAGGAGACGACCATCGCGATCTGGGACCCGGACGTGGCCGACCGCTACCGCGAGGCGTGGCGCGACATCCAGGCCCACTTCGTCGACGAGCCGGAGGCCGCGCTCGGCGAAGCGCAGGACCTCGTCGCCGAGGCGGTGCAGGCGCTTGCCGACGCTCTGCTCGCCGAGCAGGTCTCGCTCGACCCCCACGAGGACGACGAGACGCCCGACACCGAGGCCCTGCGGATCGCCATGCGCGGTTACCGCGACTTCCTGGAGCGCGTGCTCGCGCTCTAAATCCCAGGCGGCGGGTGAGGTTTCAGCGCTTCGCGATGAACCTCACCCGCCGGCTTTCCGGGTCGCGGGTTGGCCCCGAACGTCGTCCGAACCGGAATCGCCGGCTACCCAAGCGGCTTCGCCCCCAAAGGGACCGCAGGCGAGCGCCGGAAGCATGATTGCTCAGCGGCCGAGCACCGAGCCGCCGTTGACCCCGATGATCTGGCCGGTCACCCAGCCGCCGCCGGGGCCGGCGAGCCAGCGCACCGCCTGCCAGATGTCGTCGGGAGTCCCGGGCTGGCCCACGAGCGTGGCGTCGACCCGGGCCTGGTGTCCCTCGGGGGTCATGCGCCCCTTGAAGAATTCGGTGTCGATCACATATCCCGGCGCAATCACGTTGGCCGTGATGCCCTGCGGTCCAAGCTGTGCCGCGAGCTCCATGACCCAGCCGTGCAGCGCGGCCTTCGCGGCGCCGTAGGGCCCGCCACCGCCCCGCTGCGCCGCGATGGAACTGAACAGCAGCACCCGCCCACCGGGCCGGCTCAGTTGTGGCAGTAAGGCTTCGGTCAACAGCACGGCCGTGATCACGTTGATGTCGAACGTGGCCCGCCAGTTGGCCGCCACCGCGCCCAGGCCGTCGCCATCGCGCGTGACGTAGCCGCCCGCGTTGTTGACGAGCACGTCGATCGCGCGTCCGGCCAGGGCCTCCCGCACCCGCTCGACCTCGCCGGGCTCCCGCAGGTCGGCCGCAATGGCTTGCGCGCCCTTGATTTCCTCCAGTGGTCCGGGCCTTCGTCCAATCACGACAACCTCGAAGCCGTCGCCGATCAGGCCACACGCGATCGCCGCCCCGATTCCCGTCCCGCCGCCGCTCACCACCGCCAGTTTGGTCACCCGCCAACCCTAACGGCTTGCTCGGCGCCCGAAATTCAACTAGCGTTGAATTCATGGCGAACACAGCTATCAAGGTCAACGATCTTGTCGTCAAGCGGGGACGGCGGCGAGTGCTGCACAACTTCACGTGCTCCATTCCCGCGGGCAGCGTCACCGGGCTGCTCGGCCCATCAGGCAGCGGCAAGACGACCCTCATGCGGGCCATCGTCGGCGTGCAGATCGTCGAGTCGGGTGAGATACAGGTCCTCGGCCGGCCCGCCGGGCACAAAGACCTGCGCAGCCAGATCGGCTATCTCACGCAGGCGCCGAGCGTCTACGCCGACCTGACCGTCCGCGAAAACGCCCGCTACTTCGCTGCGCTCTACGGATTGGGCGCCAAGGTGGCCGACGCCGCGGTCCGCGACGTGGGCCTGTCCGACGCGGCGGGCCAGCTCGTCGCCAACCTGTCGGGCGGGCAGCGCAGCCGGGCCTCGCTCGCGTGCGCCATCGTGAGCCAACCGCGGGTGCTCGTGCTCGACGAGCCGACCGTCGGGCAGGACCCGGTGCTGCGCGACGAGCTGTGGAAGCGGTTCCGCGACTTCGCCGACCAGGGCACGACCATCCTGGTCTCCAGCCACGTGATGGACGAGGCCAACCGGTGCGACCGACTGCTGCTGATCCGTGAGGGCCGGCTCATCGCCGATGACCCGCCCGCCGCGGTCAAGGCCAGCGCGGGCACGGATGATCTCGACCAAGCGTTCCTCAACCTGATCCTTGCCGGACAGGAGGCTGCGTCATGACGCTCGTGCACACCACCGGGCGCATCCTGCGCCAGCTCAGGCACGACCGGCGCACCGTCGCGCTGCTCATCCTCGTGCCCTCGCTCCTGCTCACGCTGCTTTACTACATGTTCAGCGGGCCCGTGTTCGACCGGGTCGCACTGATCATGCTGGGCATCTTCCCGTTCCTGATCATGTTCCTGATCACGAGCATCGCCATGCTGCGCGAGCGCACGACCGGCACGCTCGAACGGCTGCTGACCACGCCGCTGCGCAAGACCGATCTGCTGTTCGGCTACGGCATCGCGTTCGGCGTGGCCGCGGCGGTCCAGGCGGCGATCGTCAGCGGCGTGGCCTACTGGCTGCTGGGCCTGGACACGCGGGGCAGCGCGGGCTTCGTCATCCTCATCGCGGCGGCCAACGCCGTGCTCGGCGTGGCGCTCGGGCTGCTGGCGAGTGCGTTCGCCCGCACCGAATTCCAGGCGGTGCAGTTCATGCCGGTGGTCGCGCTGCCCCAGATCCTCCTATGTGGACTGTTCGTCGCGCGGGAGGACATGGCGGGCTGGCTGCAGGCGATCAGCGACGTGCTGCCGCTCACGTACTCGGTCGAGGCGCTGCAGGAGGTCGGCGCCCACGCGGACCCGACCGGTACCATGTGGCGTGATCTGGCAATCGTCGGCGGCGCGGTCATCCTGGCTTTGATCGCGGCGGCGGGGACACTGAGGCGACGCACACCGTAATATCAGCAGCGGGCTGCCTCGGGGACCGCTCCGCCGGCTCCGGGTCGCGGTGTGGCGGCCGAAGGCCGACATCTCCCGAGCCGGAATTGCCGCCAGCCGAGCCAGCCCGTGCAAGAGCACGGCTTCGCCTGAACGGAGTTTGAGATAAAACGGATCGGCCGGAGGCGCGGCAGTCCGGACACCCGTGTGTCCATTTTGGATGCCGCGCGGCGGCTGTTTGCCGAGAAGGGCTTCGACGCCACCACGGTCCGCGCGATCGCGGCCGAGGCCGACGTCGACCCGGCGATGATCCATCACTACTTCGGCAATAAGGAAGAGCTGTTCCGCCAGACGCTGCAGTTCCCGATCAACCCCGGCGACCTGATCCCGGACATCGTCGCCGGTGGGCCCGACGAGTTCGGCAAGCGGCTGGTGACGACGTTCGTGCGGATCTGGGACTCCCCGGCCGGCGCGGCCGGTGTCGCGATCGTCCGCTCGGCGATGAGCAACGAGTGGATGACCCGGCTGCTGCGGGAGTTCCTGGTCACTCAGATCATGCGGCGGGTGGCCGGCGAGATCCATCTCGATCCCGCCGAGGCCCCGCTGCGCGTGTCGCTGGTCGCGAGCCAGATGGCGGGCCTGGCGATGATCCGATACATCATCAAGCTGGAGCCGCTCGCGTCGCTGCCGCCCGAGCAGGTCGTCGAGCTGGTCGGGCCCAACGTGCAGCGCTACGTCACCGGCCCGCTCAAGGCCGAGACGTAGTCCGCCACGTCGATCTCGATTAGCTCGCCGCTCGCGCGCTGCAGGCGCACCTCGGCCACGTCGATGCGATAGAGCCCGTAGCCGCGCCCCACGTCGAGCAGGTCGCCCTGCGGGTTCGCGGCGGCGAAGTCGAGCACGGCCTCGCGCTCCACCACCGGTGCCGCCCAGCCGGAGATCCAGACCTGCCCGGCCGCCCCGGCCACCCGGATCACGACGGCATCGTTGGAGGTCAGAGCCCTGTCGAGGGCGCCGCCCGAGCGGCACAGCAGCAGCGGCCGGCCCTGCGGGTCGATCGCGTGCGGTACTCGATAAACGTTGGCGTCCCACGCGACCTTGACCGTGGCGTTCACGCGACCTCCGTAGTTAGGTTATCCTTACTTAGGTCGCCCTAACTTATACCGCGAGAGGAAGTCAGTGAACCAGACCCGGCCCAAAGCGAAACTCTCCCGGGCGCTCGGCATCCCGCTGGTGCCCAAGCACGTGAAGTACTTCGAGCGCCGGCCGTACCCGCCCGGCGTGCACGGCCGGGCCCGGCGCAAGACGTCCGACTACTCCGTGCGGCTGCGCGAGAAGCAGCGGCTGCGCGCCCAGTACAACATCAGCGAGACCCAGCTGCGCCGCGCCTTCGAAAAGGCCAAGCGGCACGGCGGGCAGCTGCTCATCGACCTGGAATGCCGGCTCGACGCGCTCGTGGTGCGCGCCGGCTTGGCCCGCACCATCTACCAGGCTCGCCAGCTGGTCTCGCACGGCCACATCACGGTCGACGGGCGCAAGGTGGATATCCCGTCATATCGCGTCCGCCCGTACCAGACGATCGGTGTGCGCGAGCGCAGCCGCGCCACGCACCCGTTCCAGCTGGCTGCCGCGGGCGCGCACGCTCCGGCCGTGACCGCGCCGTATCTGTCCACGTCGCTGGAAAACCTCACCACGACCCTGATCCGCGACCCGCAGCGCGCCGAGATCCCGGTCATCTGTGAGGAGCAGCTCGTGGTCGAGTTCTACTCTCGTTAGCTCAGCCTGTCGAAAACCGGGCCACCGGCGCGTCGAACAGGATGAGGGCGGCCACAGCGGCCGCCGCTGCGAGAGGGAGTACTCATGCGCTACATCCTGCTGGCCAATCCGCAGAACGCCGTGGTGGCCGCGATGACCGAGCACGAGCAGCGGGCCATCACCGAGCGGTACATAGCCTTCACCAAGGCGCTGGCGGAGTCGGGCGCGCTGCTCGCGGGCGAGCAGTTGCAGCCGGCCGACACGGCAACGACCGTGCGGGTGCGCGACGGCGAGGTCCTGCTCGCCGACGGCCCGTTCGCCGAGCTGCCCGAGGTTTTCGGTGGCTTCTGGATGGTCGAGGCACCCGACCTCGACACGGTCCTGAAGTACGCCCAGGACTGCCCCGCCGCCGAGCTGGGCTCGGTGGAAGTGCGGGCGCTCGTCGACCGTGGCTGACGAGGATCTGGTCGCGCGGGTCTACCGCGAACAGTGGCCCGCGCTCGTGGCCGGGCTTGCCCGGTGGACCGGCGACCTCGATCGCGCCGAGGAGGCGGCCGCCGACGCGGTCGCCTCCGCCGTCGAGACGTGGCGGCGCGACGGCATCCCGGATCGGCCCGGCGCCTGGCTGCAGACCGCCGCCCGGCGCAGGGTACTCGACCGGATCCGCCGCGACCGGGCCAATTCGGCGAGGCTGGCGGCGCTCGCGGGAGACCTGCGCGACGAGCCGGGCGCGGAGGCGCTCACCGATCCCGACGACCCGTTCGCCGCGGTCGGGTGGTCCGACGAGGCGGCCGAGGACCTGCTGCGCCTGATTTTCACCTGTTGCCATCCAGCTCTTTCAATTTCCTCGCGGGTACCCCTTGCGCTGCGCCTGCTGTGCGGGCTGACCGCCACCGAAACCGCGCGTCTCCTGCAGACCACCGAATCGACCGTGGCGCAACGCCTCGTGCGCGCCAAGCGGAAGATCCGCGACGCGGGCATCGCGCTGGAGATCCCGCCCCGGGCCGCGTGGCCCGATCGCCTCGATGCCGTGCTGGCCGTGGTCGGGCTCGTGTTCACCGAGGGGCACGCGGCCACGCAGGGCCCGGCCCTGGTCCGGCCGGCGGTGTGCGACGAGGCGCTGCGCCTGGCCGCGCTGCTGCGCCGCCTGCT
>NZ_QJUG01000193.1 GCF_003426775.1 Allorhizocola rhizosphaerae
CGCAGCAGACGCCGAGCGTCGGGACGCAGGCGCCGCGCGAGGGCAGGCGGCGGCACCCGGTCAGCGTGCCGAGGCGGCAACCCTCGGAGATCCGGCCGGTCGATCGGCCCACCCCCACCTGGCGCTCGACCGCCGACGCCGAGCATCCGGCGGGCGCCACCCCGCCGCCGCTGCACACCGAGCACGAGCAGGGGCCGCGGGCGATCATCGAGCATGTCCAGACCAGCACGTTCGGCCTCGACGCGACCGTGGAGGTGCGCCTGGTCAGCGGGGACAGGCAGGCCTCCGGCGTGGCGAGCGGGCCCGCGGTCGACGCCTATGTGCTGCGGCTGTGCGCGGCCGCGACGGCCGCCGCGATCGACGACCTGCTGCGCGACGGCACGAGCACGGGTGAGAGCGGGCGGTGCTACGTGGAGCACGCGGCGATCGTGCCCATGGGCAGCTGCGATGTGGCCGTGGTCGTGGTGCTGCTGGTGTGTGGTGGCTGGGTGGAGCAGCTCGCGGGCTCCGCGCTGGTGTCGGGTGACCCGCGCCGCGCGGTCGTGCGGGCCACGCTCGGCGCGGTGAACCGCCGGTTAGCGGCCCTGTTACCGGGCGACGAGTAGTTGTTAGCCCGTTAGGGCGAGCGGCGGGAGCACGCGGATATCCGATGCCAAATGTGGATATTCTGGCGTGGTGGGCTGCCCTGCTCGCACACGGGCCGAAGCCCGGCGCCGAGCGCTCGCCCGGCGGCGGCAGGATCGCTGGGGCGTGCTGGCGCTGCTGGCGGTGGTGGTGCTGGTGGCGCTGGGTCTGATGCGAAACAGCGGCGATGGCCAGGTGCGGCCGTATTCGCTGCCATCCGGTTCCCTGGTCGCCGCCTCGCCCACGCATGAAGCACTCGCGGCACGCTTGCCCGACGATGACACGCGTTACCCGAAGTCGGGGCCGGGCACGCTCGTCCATGCCAGTGGCACCGGTCCGGTCGTCGGCACCGCCGGTCCGGTCAAGCGGTTCCGGCTCGGCGTGGAGTCCAATGTGGTCGGTCAACTCGCCGAGTTCACGGCGACCGTCGAGCGCACGCTGGCAGATTCGCGCAGCTGGATCGCTTCGAAAGAGCAAAGATTTCAGCGGGTACCGGCGGAGGCGCCCGCCGAGTTCACGGTCGCCCTCGTGACGCGGCAGACGGCCTACCGCATGTGTGCGACGGGTGGCCTGGACATCCGGGTCGACGGCGTGCCCTACACCTCGTGCCAGGTTTCCGGGCGGGTGGTGATCAACCTCGATCGGTGGCGCGAATCGGTGCCAGACTATGTGGACAGCGGGGCCTCGCTGGAGACCTATCGGCAATACGTGATCAATCACGAGGTCGGGCACGTGCTCGGCCGCCCGCACGAGTCATGCCCGGGGAAGGGTCGCCTCGCACCCGTCATGCAACAGCAGACGCTCGGCCTCAACGGTTGTCGCCCGAACCCGCATCCATTCCCGTAATTTCCGCAGCGGCGGGTCTCGGACCGCTGCGTGGCCGAGTCCAACCGCGCAAGATCGCGGCTTCGCCTGAACGGAGTTTGTCTGTGGTTCCCACGGCGGCGGGTCTCGGACCGCGGCGTGGCCGAGTTCAACCGCGCATGAGCACGGCTTCGCCTCAAGGGAGTTTATTCCGGGACGACGCAGTGAGAGATGTGACACGGGCCGGGTCGCGATAACCTACCCGGGCGAGGGACAATGTGACCATGTCGCTGCCGCCGCTCGTAGAGCCAGCCGAATCGCTGTCGGTGGATGAGGTCCGCCGCTACAGCCGTCACCTGATCATCCCCGATGTCGGTGTCACGGGCCAGAAGAGGCTCAAAAACGCCAAGGTGCTCTGTGTGGGCGCGGGCGGCCTCGGCTCACCGGCGTTGATGTATTTGGCGGCGGCCGGGGTCGGTACCCTCGGAATCGTTGAATTTGATGTTGTTGACGAGTCCAACCTGCAGCGTCAGATCATCCACGGCCAGTCCGACGTCGGCCGGCCCAAGGCCGAGTCCGCCGCCGCGTCGATCCGCGAGATCAACCCTTACGTCAATGTGGTCATCCACAACACCGCGCTGGATCGCGACAACGTCAAGGAGATCTTCGCGCAGTACGACCTGATCGTCGACGGCACGGACAACTTCGCCACGCGCTATCTGGTCAACGACGCCGCAGTGCTGCTGGGCAAGCCGTATGTGTGGGGCTCGATCTACCGGTTCGACGGGCAGGCCAGCGTCTTCTGGGCCGAGCACGGGCCGTGCTACCGCTGCCTCTACCCGGAGCCCCCGCCGCCCGGCATGGTCCCGAGCTGCGCCGAGGGCGGCGTGCTCGGCGTGCTGTGCGCGTCGATCGGCTCGATTCAGGTGACCGAGGCCATCAAGCTGCTGGCCGGGGTGGGCGAGCCGCTGGTCGGGTCGCTGATGGTCTACGACGCGCTGGAGATGACCTACCGCAAGATCAAGGTGCGCAAGGACCCCAACTGCGCGCTGTGCGGAGAAAACCCGACGGTCACCGATCTGCTGGAGGACTACGAGGACTTCTGCGGCAACGTGTCCACCGAGGCGGCCGACGCCGTGGTCGGGTCCACCATCACGGCGCGCGAGCTGAAGGACTGGCAAGACGCGGGCAAGGACGTGTTCGTGGTCGACGTGCGCGAGCCTGCCGAGTTCGAGATCGTGCGCATCCCCGGCAGCGTGCTGATCCCCAAGGGCGACATCCTTTCCGGTGAGGCGCTTTCGCGCATGCCACAGGACAAGCAGATAGTGCTGCACTGCAAGTCCGGTGTGCGCAGCGCCGAGGCCTTGGCGGCGCTCAAGTCCGCCGGCTTCAAGGACGCGGTGCACGTGCAGGGCGGCGTGCTCGCCTGGATCAAGACGGTCGATCCCTCACTGCCCGCCTACTGAGATTTCGGGCCCGCCACGCCGAGCGTGGTGGGCCCGTCGCTTAGCCGGCGAAGCCGTTGAAACTCTTGGCGAACCGGTGGCCCGACCGGTGGCAGCAGGACAGTCAACAGGTGTTGTCCGCCAGGCTCATTCGTTCGGCAGTTGACCTTGACCGACCTGATGAGGTAGGTACCCCAACCTTTCCGTAGGCTCTGCAACCGTGGTGGACATGGACGCGGCTATCGGGTTTGTGGTGGCAAAGGGAGACGCCGTCGACCGGGCTCGTCTTTCCTACCTGCGGATGGGCACGATGGCGGGCGAGGACATACTTGTCGCGACCGAGGCCGGGCAGACCCTCGCCGGCGGGTGGCCCGCGTTCTACAGCGGGCGTGTGCCATCCGTTGACGCCACGTGTTTCCGGCTCGCCCAGTTGGACGATCTCGGCGCGATCGGCAGGCGCCCGGCGCGCAGCGCGCTGCACTGGCTGGCCTCACGGCAACGGTCCGACGGCACCTGGCAGGAGGACGAGACGCTCGCGGCGGAGGCGCCACCGTGGGCCCAGCCCGGCGATCCCGAGGCCACGCTTTATCTGACGGCCAACGCCGGATTCTGGCTCGCGATCGCCGGCGACTACCAGGACAGGGTGGCGCGGGCGGCGTCGGTGATCCAGGAAAGCCTCTCACCGGACGGGACCTGGCCGTCATATCTGGTGACCGGCTGGCTCGGGGCGGCCGTGCTGTTCAAGAGCGAGATGTTCTACGAGGCGGCCCGGATGCAGGTGGTGCTCACCGACCGCCTGCCGGACATGTCCGCGAGCGACGCCGCATGGCTGGCCTCGGCGCTGCGGCGGGCGGGCGTCTCGGAAACCGACTGGACCCTCATCGCGGCCCGGCGCCGCCTGGCCGAGACCCAGCGTTCCGACGGCGGCTGGACCTCAGACGACGGTGAGGCCTTCGATGTCAACGTGACGCTGCAGGCCATCCGCGCCTGCCGCTGACACGATGGTGAGGCCTTCGAGGTCAATGTGACGCTGCAGGCCATCCGCGTCTGTCGCTGACACGATGGTGAGGCGCGGCAATGCTCAGCCGCGGATCTGGCCATTTCCCGTGATGACGTATTTGGTCGAGGTCAGTTCCGGCAGGCCCATCGGTCCGCGAGCGTGGAGCTTCTGGGTCGAGATGCCGATCTCGGCGCCGTAGCCGAGCTCGCCGCCGTCGACGAAGCGGGTGGAGGCGTTGACGAGGACGGCGGCGGCGTCAACGGCGGCGGTGAAGGTTTGGGCGGCTTGAAGGGAGCCGGTGACGATGGCCTCGGAGTGGCCGGAGCCGTAGCGGCGGATGTGCTCGACGGCGGCGTCGAGCGAGGGCGCGATGGCCACGGAGATGTCGAGGCTGAGGTATTCGGTGCCCCAGTCGTCTTCGGTGGCCGGGACGACGGCGGGGTCATAGGCGCAAATCGCGGGGGAGCCGTGGACGGTCACGCCGGCGTCGGCGAGGGCATCGAGCGCGCGGGGGAGGAACGCGTCGGCGACGGACGCGTGCACGAGCAGGGACTCGGCGGCGTTGCAGACCGACGGGCGCTGCACCTTGGCGTTCAACAGGATGTCCAGGGCCATGTCGAGGTCGGCGGTCTCGTCGACGTAGATGTGGCAGTTGCCCACACCGGTCTCGATGACCGGCACCGAGGACTCCTCCACCACGGTGCGGATGAGGGACGCGCCGCCGCGCGGGATCAGCACATCGACCTGGCCGCGCGCCCGCATGAGCTCCTTGACACTGTCGCGTGTGGACGAATCGACCAGCTGGATGGCGTCGGCGGGCAGGCCGGTCTTGGCGACGGCCTCGCGCAGCACCTCGACGATCGCGGCGTTGGAGTGGGCAGCGGAGCCCGAACCGCGCAACAGCACGGCGTTGCCGGACTTGAGCGTGAGCCCGGCCGCGTCGGCGGTCACGTTGGGGCGTGCCTCGTAGATGATGCCCACGACGCCGAACGGGACACGGATCTGCCTGACCTGCAAGCCATTGGGCAGCGTGCTGCCGCGCACGACCTCACCGACCGGATCGGGCAGCGCCGCGATTTGCCGCAGGCCCTCGGCCATGCCACGCACCCGCGACTCGTTGAGGGTGAGCCGGTCGACGATCGTGCCCTTCTCGGTGAAGTCGGCGATGTCGGACTCGTTGGCCTTGAGGATCTGCGGGGTGCCGGCGATGAGAGCGTCGGCCATGGCCAGCAGCGCGGCGTCTTTTTGCGCCCGTGAGGCCGTGGCAAGGGTGATGGAGGCCGCGCGTGCCTTCTCATAGATGGTCATAGCAGTACCAAATCGTCGCGGTGGATGACTTCTCGCTCATAGGCCGGCCCCAGCGCCGCGGCCAGCTCGGCGGTGGACCGCCCGAGGAGCGTGGGGATTTCGAGCGCGTCGTAGTTGACCAGCCCGCGCGCCACGGCGCGCCCGTCGGCGCCGACCAGATCGACCGGATCGCCGGCCGTGAACGCCCCGTTGACCTGCGTGATGCCGGCCGGCAGCAGCGACGCGCGCCGCGTCACGACGGCGTGCACGGCTCCCTCGTCGAGGTGCAGCTGCCCACGGGGGACGGTCGCGTGGGCGAGCCAGTGCAGCCGGGCCGCGCCCCGGTCGCCGGCGGCGAAAAGCGTGCCCACATCGGCTCCGGTGAGCGCCTGCGCGGCCAGCGGCGCGGAGGTCAACACGACGGGAATGCCCGCGCCGGTGGCGATGCGGGCCGCCTCGACCTTGGTCACCATCCCGCCGGTGCCGACGCCCGCCTTGCCCGTGCCGCCGATCTTCACCGTTTCGAGCGCGGCGAAGTCTTGGACCAGCGCCACGCGCCGGGACGCCGGCAGCGCCGGGTCGCCCGTGTAGAGCGCGTCCACATCGGACAGCAGCACCAGCAGGTCGGCCTCGACGAGCGCCGCGACGAGCGCGGCCAGCCGGTCGTTGTCGCCGAAGCGGATCTCCTCGGTGGCGACCGTGTCGTTCTCGTTGATGATCGGGACCGTGCCGAGGTCGAGCAGCTTGCGCAGCGTCCGGTGGGCATTGCGGTAGTGCGCGCGCCGGGTCACGTCGTCGACGGTGAGCAGGACCTGCCCCACGACCCGCCCGTGCCGGCCGAACTCCTCGGTGTAGGCGTGCATCAGGCGCCCCTGCCCCACACTGGCCGCCGCCTGCTGGGTGGCGAGATCGCGCGGTCGGCGCTTCAGGCCCAGCGGGGCCAGCCCGGCCGCGATCGCTCCGCTCGACACCACAACGATCTCGGCAGGGGACGCGGCGAGGGCGGTGACGAGGGCGGACAGGCGAGCGGGATCGAGCCCGCCCTGGGCGGTCGTCAGCGATGACGACCCCACCTTCACGACGATGCGCTTCGCGCCTGCCACTTCCAACCGCACCGCACTAGGTTAGCCGGACCGCATTAAGTTGTTCGAATGACTTCCGACGAGTACGTGGAAGAGGTTCTCAGTCTCGTTGAGCGGATTCCGCCCGGCCGGGTGATGTCGTACGGTGCCATCGCGGAGTACCTATATGACATCTCGGGCCGTGGCTCGGCGCGCCTGGTCGGCACGATCATGGCGCGGCACGGCGGGGCCGTCCCGTGGCACAGGGTGGTCAACAGCGCGGGCCGCCTGCCACCGGGGCACGAGGCGAAGGCCGCGGCGCTGCTGCGGGCGGAGGGCGTGGAGCTCAAGGGAGATCGCGTGAAGATGGACAAGGCGGCGTGGTGGCCGGATCACTGACCGGAGCCGGTTCACTGGAGCAGCTCGGCGACCGCATCCGGCTGCTGCGCCAGGAGCGCGGGCTGAGCCAGCACGCCCTGGGCGGGCCGGCCATCCCGAGCGCGCTGATCTCGCGCATCGAGTCGGGCCAGGCGACGCCCTCGCCCGAGGCGTTGCGCCATCTCGCCGATCGGCTGGGCCTTCCCGAGACGCTCGCGGCCGCTGTCGAGGCGCCCGCGACCGCGCAGGAAGATCTGGAGCGGATCGCCGCGGACGCCCAAGCGTTCGGGCTCACCGATATCTGGCGGCGCGCCCATCGCCGGCTCGGCCAGCTCGCCGCCCAGCGGGGCGATTTCGGCGCTGCGCTCATGCACTTCGAGCACGCCGGTGACGTGTGCCGGCGCGTGGCGTGCCTGGCCCTGGCGGGCGACCCGGTGAGCGCTGTCGCGCTCGGTGAGGCCGCGCTCGGCTCCAGCGACCGGACCGATCACGCGGCCCTGGCGCGCGTCTATGCCGCGCTTGCCGTCCCCTATGGACAGATCGGCGCGTTCGGCCGTGGCGCGGCAGCGGCCCAGCAGGCGCTCGCGTTTTCCGCGCGTTCGGCCGACCCGGAGCTGCTCGCGCTCGTCCACCGCGCGGCCGCCCACTCTTACCTCGATCGCCGCCGCTTCGACGATGCCCTGTTCCACGCCGGTGAGGCCCTGCGGCTGCTGCCGGACCACCCGCTCGACGCGGGGCTGTCACGCCTGGCGAAGGCCATCGCGCTCAAGGGCGCGCAGCGCCTGCCCGAGGCCGCCGACGAACTGACCGCCGCGATCGACGTGTTCACCGCTGCCAGCGCTTCGTTCCACCTGGCCCGCGCGCAGGCCATGCTGACCGGTGTCCGCCTGGAGCAGGGCGACGCCGTCGAGGTCGACCTGGCGAGCTGTGATCCCTGGACATCGGGATACCTGCACCGCATAGCGGCCCTGGCCACCGAGGACCCCGCCGAGGCCGAGCCGCTCCTGCGCACATCGATCGAGATCTTCAGCCGGTGGGGCGGCGCGATGGACATGCTGGAGTCCTCCCGCGAGCTCGGCCGGCTGCTGACCCGCCTCGGGCGGCTGACCGAGGCCGTAGAGGTGTACGACCTCGGTCTCCTGCACGTCAGGGGTTAGGCCATGGTGATCTCGAAGCGGATTGCCGACCCCGCTCGCGGCCGGCTCGACGTCGCCCCAGTGGGTCCAGCCCGACTACCGGCGGACGGTGTGCAGCAGCCGGCTCTACCGGCTGGACCAGGTTCGGCAACGTCGACGGGCAGGTCAACTACGCACAGGCCATCCACGAGATCGACTTGGCATCCCGCTCCAGGTCAGGCCTGGTAGGGTCGGCGCCGTCCAAACCAGAGCGCCACGATGCCCGCGGCCAGCAACACGGCACCGGCCCACACGAGCAGCGGGGTCCGCCGGCCGGTCACCGGAAGCGCGCCACCACCGCCGCCACCGGAACAGTTCGCCGGCCTGGCATGCACGTGCGCCGCGACCTCCGCGATGATCTCCGGGCGCTGCTCGCTGCCCGGATCGATGAGATCGAAGACCGCCACCAACTGGCCCGGCTCGGCCGGCACGCTTGTCATGTCGCCGTGTGTCTCGAATTCACGGTAGTAGTTTCTGAAATCGTAGACATGGGCGTACATGGAGGCCTTTGCCGGCGAAATGCCGATCCGGACGCCCTCGCACGAGTCGGTGAACCTGACGGCGCTGACGTGCTCGCAATGTTGGGCCGGGGCGCGGACAAGCGTCCCGAACGGATCGAGGTCGGGACCGTACTTCACATGGATCTTGTCGTCTGCGGACAGTCCGTTGAGGACGAAGAACCGCCGTTCGTAGGTGGGCAGCGCGACGTCCTTGACGATCAGCTCATCGTTGCGGAACAAAGTGAATCCCGACGTCTGCCCGTTCCGGTTCTTCAGCTCCACAATCATGGAGTCGTCTTGGCACTGCGGATGACGCGACAGGTCAACGTATGGCGTTTTACACGTGACCGGAGTCTGGCGGACATGCTCGGCCTGGACAACGACCACCTGGAGGCCGTGAGTCAGCGTTGCCTCCACTGTCTCGCCCTGTTCCACCTCCACCGGATAGTCGGAATCGCCTTCAATCACGATAATCGATTGATGGCCGTCCTTCTTGCCCACCTTGAACGTGTAGCGCTGCTTCGACTCCATCCGCACCTGCACCACGACCGCGTTGCATTTCTCCCTGAACGTGATCGTCGGCGTGTCGGTGGGTTGAGCGGCCGCCGGTACGGCGAGGCCCATCACCATCAACACGACCGCAGCACCAACGGCCGACAGGGCTTTTCGCACCGGGGAAACCTCCTGTCATCTCCAGCAAACCCCGGTGATCTTATGTGGCGTTGAGGCCGGCCGGATCGGCCGAAGGGCTTGGCGCTGTCGCGGTGAGGCCAGATAGCGCCTGCGTCAGCCGAGGATGAGCGCGGCTCACGCCGGGCTCAGAACCGTCGCGCACGCCTGGTCGAAACAGCTGAGGGCCTCCTCGACGCGGGCCTGGCCGGCGAGCTGGCGACCGAGGATGCGGCACGATTCCGCGACCTCGAGCGGCTTGCCCGCGCGGGCATAGGCCTCTGCCGACTGGCGTAGCAGGGTCTCGCCGGTGGGCTGCCCGCAGTCGTTCGCGATCAGCCCGAGCACGCGGGTGGTCAGGCCCACCTCACACTGGTCGGCCGCGCTGTCGTGCGCCCGCTGGGCCAGCCGCTGTGCCTCGTCGAAGCGCATGGCCCGCCGGTGAAGGTCGGCCAGCACGCACATCGCCTCCAGCGAGCCGCACAACTGCAGCGCCCGCTCGGCGTGGTCGATGGCCTCCGCGAGCCGCTGCTGCGTGGCAAGCTCCTCGGCCCGCGTGAGGTGGCACAGCGCGAGCTCGGGCGCGAGGCGCGCGCGGGCCAGCAGCTCGACCGCACGCTCCAGATTGGACACCGCCTCGTCGTGCCTTCCCTTGCGCCGCAACGTGGTCGCGAACTGATGGTACGTGTCGGCCGCGCGCCGGGCGTCGATCGACTCAGCCAGCGCCAGTGCCGAACGCGCCGCCGACCGGCGCCGATCGCTTGTCCAGCAACGAATCCCGGCACAGGAGAGCCAGAAGCACTCGGCACCGAGCTCCTTGAGCGTCGACTCGCACAGGTATCCGGCGTATTCGGGCTCGCCCGCCAGCGCCAGGCACACGGCCCGCCGGGCGATGGCCGGAGTCCGGTCGAGCAGTGGCCTGTCCCGCACGAGCTCCTCGGCCTCGGCGAACACGTGCACGGCCGCCGCCGGGTGGCCCGCGGCCAGCGTCGCCTCCGCGAGGCCGAACCTGCCCCAGAACAGGTTGGCCGTGTCGGCGAACATCCGCCGGGCCGTGGCGATCTTGCCGTCGGCCAACAGCATCCACCCTTGGACCAACTGCTCCCGCATGTACGTATGGTAATCAGTTGATGACCGGTGCGGGATGGCGCCTCAAAGGCCATCCCGCCCGTGCGTTGCTTCGCCCGCGACGGTGCTGCAGCCGTGCCCGTCCCGGCGGGGATCGCCCGCGCAGCCCGCGAGCCCGACCGCCGACACGCCACCGAAGTAGTGGTTGGTGTCGGGCCAGCGGTTCACGTCGAATCCCGCCTCGCGCATGGCGTCGGCCTGATCCTCCGGGAGGTGCGGTTCAATGTGGACCACGCTGTCGGCCGGGTGCAGCCGGGGTGCGGCCACCGCCTCGGGCACGGTCATGCCCTCCACGAGCACGCCCACGACCGTGCGCATCAGGGCCGACCGGATGCGCGACGCACCGGCCGAGCCGACCGCGAGCACCAGCGTGCCTTGCTCGGACACCGCGACCAGCGGGCACATCATGGAACCTATGCGATTGCCCGGGGCCGACGAGCCCACGTTCAGCTCGCCCTCGCCGAGCATGGAGTTCAGATGCACGCCATAGCCGGGCAGCCACAGCCCTGCCCCGAGCCCGAGCGTCGTGGTGACCACGCATGCGTTGCCCTGCTCGTCGACGGCCGTGACGTTGGTCGTGTCGCCGAGCCCGTCGCGTGCGCCGCCGGAGAGCAGTTTGGCCATGCACACCGCCCGCTCCCGGGGCGACATGGTCACGATCTCGGCGGGCAGGCCGCGCAGTGTGGCCATGGTCTGATTGAGGTCGCGGCGGCCCAGCACGGTCACGCCCGCGATCTCGGCGCGCTCGACCGGCAGCTCGCGCACGCTGTAGGCGGCCAGATCCGCGGGGCCGAGGTTGCCGCCGTCCGCCCGGACCGCCTTGACCATCAGCTGGCCGAGCGTGCCGGTGTAGAAGGCATCCGGGCCGTGCTCGCCCAGCAGGGCGAACGCGTCCTCCAGGCCGGGATGGTGCAGCCGGTCGCCGCCGCCCAGCAGGACGCCACCCGGCGCGTATGCCGGGCCGCCCTGGTCCAGCAGCATCGCCTCGACGAGCATGGGCAGCGTGCGGGCGTGGGCGTGCGGCATCGGCACGCCGTGCCGGGCGAGGTCAATCGCGGGTGCGACCACGTCGGTCCACGGCAGGCGGCCCCAGCGGGTGTGGATCGCGCCCATGCCGGCGGGCACGCCTGGCACCGCTACGCTCGCCCCGCCGATCTCATACGGCAGCGGCACCTGACCGAATCGGACGGCCACCGGCCGCATCGGGCCGGGCCGCATGTCGCCGTCGATCCCCGGCACCGCGCAGAAGAAGTCCAAACAGGTGACCGTGCCGCTCGCGGCGTCGAAGTGGGTGGCGAACCCGCCGCCGGTCAGGCCCGTGAAGATGGTCTCGGTGACGCACGCGGCCAGCGTCGCGGCGACCGCGGCATCGGCAGCCGTTCCGCCCATGCGTAGTACCCGAACGCCCACTTCTGCGGTGTCCGGATGGCCTGCCGCGACGCCGGGCGTCAGACCTGGGGTAAGTGGCATTAACGTTCCTCCCGTACCATGCGCGGACATGAAACCCCCGTTGCCGGCCCGTGTCCGCGTCGGATACTCCCTGGGCTCTCTGGTCACCGGGGCTTTTGGCACCGTGCCCGGATTGTTGTTGTTGCCCTACCTCACCAACACCATGGGTGTGGCGGCCGGTGCGGCGGGGCTATTGGTTTTCTTGCCCAAAGCATGGGATGTCATGCTTAATCCTTTGGTCGGCCGGATATCAGACCGGACCCAGACAAGATGGGGCGCACGCCGACCATACCTCCTCTTCGCGGGATTGAGCCTCGCGATCCTCTTTACGGGCCTATTCGCGGCGCCGTTTGGGGTGAAGGAGCATTCGGGTCTCTATGTGGCGCTCATGTTCGTGCTGGCCGCGACCGCTTTCGCGTTCTTTCAGGTGCCGTATGTAGCGATGCCCGCCGAGATGACCGATTCCTATTCAGAACGCACCCGGATGATGACCTGGCGGGTGGCCATGCTTGCCACTGCGATTCTGGTATCGGGTGCGGGCGCGCCCTACATCTTGGACAAGGCGGGCGGGGGCGTTTCGGGGCACCGCTGGATGGCCGTCTTCGTGTCCGCGATCATCGTTCTCGGTACCCTCATCGTCTTTTATTTCACCGCAAAAGCGCCCACCGGCGTGATCACGGCGAGCGAGCCGTCGCTTCGCGCTCAGCTCAAAGTTGCCGCCGCCAACCGCCCGTTCCGCCTGCTGGTGGTCTGCTTCGTGGCGCAGGCGACCGGCGTGGCGTGCATGCTGACCGGCGTGCGCTACTTCGCCGTCTACATCCTGGACGACGCGGGCGCGACCACCCTGATGTTCCTGGCCGTCGTCAGCCCGGCCCTGTTCACCACGCCGGTCTGGCGCCGGCTCGGGGAGCGGGTGGGCAAGCTGCGCGGCTACGTCATCGCGTCGATCACGCTGACCGTGGCCACGTTCGCGCTCACGGCGTCGCCCCTGCTTCCGCAGCCGCTGATCTACGCGATCATCGCGGTGATGGGCTTCGGCTATGCGGGGCAGCAGCTGTTCGGGCTGGCCATGCTGCCCGACTGCATCGCGTACGACACGGAGCGCACCGGCAAGCGGCAGGCGGGCGTGTTCACGGGCGTGTGGACCGCGGGCGAGACGCTGGGCCTGGCGCTCGGCCCGACGATCTACGGCACGGTCCTGTCGCTGTTCGAGTATGTGCCGACCAACACCGGTCAGTTCCTGCCGCAGACGACGCTCGCGCAGGCCGGGGTGCTGCTCGGATTCACACTGGTCCCGGCCGTGATCGTCGGCGTCGCGCTTGTGCTGCTTCGCGGATACGACCTACGCTCGGCGGTATGAACGTTCTTGGCGACCCGATCAAGTTCGTCTTGAACTGGGGTCGGCGCTATTCGCTGTGGGTTTTCAACTTCGGGTTGGCCTGCTGCGCCATCGAGTTCATCGCCACGAGCATGGGCCGCCACGACTTCATCCGGTTCGGTGTCATCCCGTTCGCGCACGGGCCGAGGCAGGCCGACCTGATGGTGGTTTCCGGCACGGTGACCGACAAGATGGCCCCGGCCATCAAGCGCCTCTACGACCAGATGCCGGAGCCCAAATACGTCATCTCGTTCGGCGCGTGCAGCAACTGCGGCGGGCCCTACTGGGACTCCTACTCGGTGACCAAGGGCGTCGACCAGCTGATCCCTGTCGATGTCTATGTGCCCGGTTGCCCGCCCCGCCCGGAGGCGCTGCTGCACGGCATCCTGCGCCTGCAGGAGAAGATCGCGGGTGAGGAGTCGGGCCTGGGCGGAGTTTCGCGTCCGGATCCGGCGCGCCTTACGGCCCCATTGGTGGGGGCTCCGTAATGGGTGAGCACGAGGTCGTCGATGTCGAGCCGGGTGAATGGGTTGACACCGTGCGCAAGGCGCGCGACGAGTGGGAGTGCGACTTCTTCGACTGGCTGTCCGCTGTGGACGAGCTGGAGCAGGGTTTCCGGGTCGTGACGCATGTCTGGTCAACGCGCCGGCGCAAGGGCTATCTGCTGCGCACGCTCGTGACCGACTCGATCGACTCCATTGTGGACGTCTATCCGGGCGCGGCCTGGCACGAGCGTGAGACGCACGAGATGTTCGGCATCGGGTTCCCGGGGCCGCTCGAACCGCTGCTGCTGCCGCCCGAGTTCGAGGGGCACCCGCTGCGCAAGAGCTTCGTGCTCGCCAGCCGCGTCGCCAAGGCGTGGCCCGGGGCCAAGGAGCCCGGCGAGTCGCACGACGCGGCCGCGCCGAAACGCCAGGCCATCCGTCCGCCCGGCGTGCCCGCCCCCGGCGAGTGGGGTCCCGCCGAGTGAGATATCGGTGGGGCTCGAAGCGCCTGACGTACCTGTCTTGCGCGGCCATGCTGCTGTGGATCGTCCTGGTGAGCGTGCTGATCGCGCGGGAGCCCGAGCCAGGCGAGCCCGACCCCGACGCCCTGGCTGCGGCCTTCAGCCGGGCAATGTCCAACAACGACACCGACGCGGTGGCGCGTCTGGTCGCCGGTTCACCGGAGCCGCAAGACATCGAAGACCTCCTGCGTGAGGTGCGCTGCGGTGTGGAGGCCGGGGCGGTGGGGCGGTACCTCGTCATCGTGCGCGGTGGAGTCGAGTGCGGCCGGGTGCCCATCGCCGACCACGACGGAAGATGGTTCATCGAGCCGCAGTACTTCGTGCCCGCTTGATCCTTGTGACCCCTGGAGCCGGGAAAGCGCTTTGTCCGACCGCAGACGTGACAACGATCAGGTCCAACCCTGGGCGTGACAATGATCAAGGCATGCGGCGGAACGGGTGGAGCGCGGCCGGAAGTGGCGCCGGACGAGCCGTAGGCAGATCCGATAGTTAACAATTAGGCTCAGGCCATGCAATGGCTGGAGCTGGTCCTGCGGGTGGCCGCAGTGACCGTGGCGTTCCTGGTGCTGCCCCTGCTGGTCGGGCAGACCGAGCACAAGGTCATGGCGCACATGCAAGCCCGGCTGGGCCCGATGTATGCGGGGGCCTTCCACGGGTGGGCCCAGCTCATCGCCGATGGCGTGAAGTTCGCGCAGAAGGAGGACATCACCCCCCGCGCGGCGGATGGCCCGGTGTTCAAGCTCGCGCCCGCTGTGGCGCTCATTCCGTACCTGCTGGCATTGATTGTCATCCCGCTGGGACCGGGGGACAATCTCGTGGGCATGGACCTCGACGTCGGGCTGTTCTTTGTGCTCGCGATCGTCGGCGTGGGCGTGGTGGCCGTGCTCATGGCCGCGTGGGCGTCGGCCAACAAATACTCGCTGCTGGGCGGGCTGCGAGCGGCGGCACAGCTGATGGGCTACGAGCTGCCGTTCGTGCTCGCGGCGGCGAGCGTGGCGATGGCCGCGGGCACGCTGAGCCTGTCCGGCATCGTGGCGGCGTGGGAGCCGTGGTGGCTGCTGTGGCAGCTGCCCGCGGCCGTGGTGTTCTTCATTTCCGGGCTGGCCGAGATCCGGCGGCCCCCGTTCGACATGCCCATCGCCGATTCCGAGCTCGTGTTCGGTTACCTGACCGAATACACGGGACTGCGGTTCGCGTTCTTCCTGCTGGCCGAATATGTGGGCATCGTCGTCATCTCGGCGCTGACCGCGACCCTGTTCCTGGGCGGCTGGCATGGGCCGATGCCCGAGACGCTGGGCTGGCTGTGGATGCTGCTCAAGACCGGCGCGGTGGCCTTCCTGGTGATCTGGTTCCGGGTGGCGTGGCCCCGGCTGCGCGAGGATCAGCTGCAGCGGCTGTGCTGGCTGGTGCTCGTGCCGGTCGCGCTGGCCCAACTGGTGCTCACGGCGGGAGTGCGCGTAGCACTTGCGTAGGTCGTGTCCAATGTAGAGTGTGCTGCGGGGTAAGGGTGCATCAGACGAAGCCGTGCTTCTGCGCGGGTGGCGGCGGCCGCGCAGCGAAGCGGGGCTCCGCGCTGACAGCCGCCCCTTGCACAGCGGGGCAAGGTCCGCCGGTGCTGGTCCGCGGCCACCCGCTGCGAAATTGAGGCGTGGCTGCTACGCGTTGTTGACGGCGCTGCTGTGCGTGGTGCTCCTCGATCCATGGCTTCAGGCCGCGTGGGCCAAGATGCTGAAAAACGGGCTCCTGCTTGAGCTTCTGGTATTCGTTCTTGTGATTTGGAGGTACCGCCCAGCGGCGCACGATTATGCGTTGGGTGCGGTGGCGCTCGTCGTCGTCCTCAGTGGACTGTTGGGCTTGGTTCCGGCAGTCGTGATCGGACAGGCGTTGTGGGTGTATCTGCGCGGAGCCGTTGTGCTGTACGCGATCCTGGCCCTTCGCCCGTCCGAGCGCTGGATCCGGGCCGTGCTGTGGACGGCTGGAGTGTGGGTGGGCCTCAACTGCGTGGTGGCGCTCGCACAGGTGCTCTTCGGCTGGGTCGAAATCCATCGCGCCCAAGGGTTTTACGAACACCCCAACGATCTGGGCCACCTGTGCGGGCTGGCCCTGCTCGGGACGCTCGTGTGGAAGCATCGCTTTCGGTGGGCTGCCGCCGCGCTGTTTGCGGCCGGGCTGGCCGCCACGCAGTCGCGCGAGTCGCTGCTGGGCGTGATGGCCGGAGCGGTCGTGATCGCGCTGCATCGGCGCGTGCCCGTGCGCAGGCTGGCCGCCGGGCTGGGGGCCCTGCTCGCGCTGGCGGCCGTGCCGGTCGTGGTCCTGCCGGACGTCCGGACCGAGGTGGCGCGCCGGTTCTGGGGGGTCGTGGAC
>NZ_QJUG01000194.1 GCF_003426775.1 Allorhizocola rhizosphaerae
GCGCCGATCGGAAGCGCCCCGGCCGGAAGCGCCCCGACCGGAAGCCCCGCCGCGACGCCGCACCCGCCGGCCCGGCGCGCGGCTCGCCGTCGGCCAGATCATCTGCTGGCAGGTCGCGGTCCTGCTCATCGCGCTTTCGCTGCGGCAGCCTTGGCCGGTCGTGGTGGCGGCATCGGCCGGTGCCGTCGCACTGCTGGCCCCGACGGCCGTCCGGGTGCGCGGCCGCTGGCTCTATGAGCTGGCTCTGCTCGGCTGCCGTTTTCTGTTCCGTGCCCGCCGGCACGACCTGCCCAAGCGCGACGACACCGGATTGCCTCTGCTCGGTCTGCTGCTGCCCGGCTCGACCGTCCGGACCGTCGGCACGAGCCAAGGCCCGCTCATGGCCATCAGCCATCCGCGCGGGATAGCCGCGATCATCCAACCGAAAACGTTGGCCGACAATGAGATCGCGGCATTGCCTGCGCCCGCGGCGCTGTTGCCCGAGTCCGGCGCCATGCCGTACCGATTCGGTGTGCAATCGGTGTTCCATGCCGGTGCCCGGCTGGGTGCCCCGGCCGCAGTGTGGTTCGCCGTTCACGTCGTGCGCAGGGTCCAGGCCCCGACCGACGACGAGCTGACCTTGGCGTTGCGCAATGGCCTACGCCGCGTACGGCGGGCACTCGGGCGAGCGGGCGTGTCCACCGAGCCACTACCCGAGGAGGCTGCGCTGGCCGCCGTCGCCAGGCTCGCCCACGTCACGGCAGGCCGCAACGAACTGCGCGAGAACTGGCGTTTCTGGCGCACCGGCACGGTCTCGCAGGCGTGTTTCGCCCTCGACGGCTGGGATCGGCTCGCCGAACCGGACGCGCAGCGACTGGTCGGCGAACTTGTCACCCGCACGCCCGGCGTCGCGGTCACGATGACGCTCACCGCGTTTGCCGGCCCATCCGGGGTACACACCGGCGCCCTCCTGCGGCTCGCGGCGATCACCGAGGCGGCGGTCGACGCCGCTGCCGGACACATGTCACCCCTGCTCTCTTCCACCGGTGTCCATCTCACGCGGCTGGACGGCGAACACCTCTCCGGAGTGGCCGCGTCGCTTCCCATTGGGGGTTTCCTGCCATGACAGCCGTTCTGAACGCAGAACGTGGCCGCCACGGTTCCGGCACGCCCGCGATACCTGGGGGCGGCGTCGACGCGGTGCTGGCCGCGGCGACCTTCGAGGTACTGGTGATGAGCACTCAGCTGGTCCCGGCCCAAGGCTCGCTCGGCTTGCATCGCCAGGTGAACTACCGAAACCTGCGCCGCGGTGTCCGCTACCGCGTGCTGGCCCCGGACCGCGCTCGCACCGCGCCTGCGCTCGGCCCCCAGTTCACCAGCCTGGCGGGAGCCGGGGCGGCCATCCGGACCGTGTCCGAGGTTCCCGTCAACGCGCTGCTCGTCGACCGGTCCGTCGCGGTGTTCCCGGCCGACCACGCCGATGCCGGGCCGGCGGCCGGGCTCACGGTGCTGCGGCTGCCGGGTGTGGTCGCCACGACGATCGAGCTGTTCGAGCTGACCTGGTCCACCGCGGCCCCGCTGCTCGCCTCCGACCTGCCGGACACCGCCGAGCTCGATGCCCGCGAACGCAGGCTGCTGTCCCTGCTGTCCGTCGGTTTCACGGACGAGGCAGCGGCAGATGAGCTCGACATCTCGGTGCGGACGGTGCGGCGCATGGTCTCCGCCCTCATGAACCGGCTGGGCGCGCGAAGCCGGTTCATGGCCGGCGTCAAGGCCGCGGAGCGTGGCTGGCTGGCCAACGGCGGCCGGGACTGATCCCGCCGCGGGTCAATACACTTCTTACGCATGCGGATCCTGCTCACCGAGGACAACGAGGACACGCGAGCCGCGATCACCGGTGCCCTCCGCGGTGCGGGATTCGCCGTGGACGCCAAGGGCGACCTGCCCGCCGCTGACCTGGCCCTCGCCGTCAACGCCTACGACTGCGCGGTCTTCGACCGCATGCTGCCCTCCGGCGATGCCCTGGACTATGTCCGTGGCCGGCGGGCGGGCGGGTTGGTGGTGCCGGTGCTGTTCCTGACGGCACGCAAGACCGGGGTGCCCGACCGGATCGCCGGCCTGGAGTACGGCGACGACTATCTGGTGAAGCCGTTCGCCATGGCTGAACTGATAGCCCGGGTGCGAAGCCTGTGCTCCCGGATCCCGGCGAGACTGCCGGCGCAACTCCAGTGCGGGGACCTGGAGATCGACACCGGGCGGCGCGAGGTGCGCCGCGCCGGCGTGCTGCTCACCCTGACCGGCAAGGAGTTCGCGGTCCTCGAACTGCTGGTGCTCAACCAGGGCAGGCCGGTGCCCCGGTCCGACCTGATCGAACAGTGCTGGGACCGCAATCTGGAGCCGCCGTCGAATGTGCTCGACGTCCTGGTGGCCCAGCTGCGGCGCAAGCTGCGTCAGCCGGCCATGGTTCACACTGTGCGCGGCATCGGGTACCGCATCGATCCGGTTTGAAAAGGACACGGGGAACATAGGTGCCCTCGCCCAGGGCACAGCGGGCGAGGGCGCGGTTGCAACTGACTCTTACAGCGAACCGTTTTCCAGCCTTCCGCAAACGAAAACGGTTGTCAACTGCGACTGCGAACGGGTGTGGCGGTCTCCGGTATCGGTTGCCAGCCGGTTGGGATGCGGCGAAATCGACGCCTGTGACGTAACGTATCGGTCGCGCGTCATTGCGCCGCAGCGGCGCTGGCTGTGATCCGCGAGTCGGCCGTGGCCCACGGCCGCGACCCCGCCACCATCGGGATGGAGGGGCGCGCCGGCGTGGCCAAGGGCACCGAAGCGGCGGCGAAGGCGGTCAGTGCTTGGCGGTCGGCCGGAGCCACCCACGTGTCGGTCAACACCATGGGCTTCGGAGCGACCGGCGTCGACGCCCACATCGCGGCTCTCGCCGAAGTGGCCCACCTCGTCGGCCTTCCCCGGCGCGAGATCAGCTGAACGAGGTCTAACCGGTGGGCGTTCCTCTGGTGCCGCCCCTGCGGGCAAGGACGATCGCCAGGCCCGCCAGCAGCATCAGGGCGTGCGCGGCGATGCGCAGCCCGTCGGGCATTTCGAGGTGATTGAGCAGGAACCAGCTCTTCGCGCCGCCCGCGAGATTGTTGATCAGGCCGCCGGCGCCCTGAATCGCCAGCGCCAAGCCTATGAGCGCCAACATTGTGCCTCCCCAAATCAATACGTTCGTATCGCTCTGGTACCGACGGTAGTCCAGACTGCCGCGTGTGGTCAAATCAATGCGAGCGTCTCGGAAAGGGTGGCACCGGTGACAGACCAATCGGCTCACGTACGCGGTCGCGGGGCAGCACACGACGAGCGGCGCCAAGCCATCCTCGACGCGGTGTTCGACGTCATCGACACCGAAGGCGCCGAGCAGGTCAGCATCAGGCGCGTCGCCGACCGGGCAGACGTGTCCGCCGGGCGGGTCCAGCACTACTTTCCCACCAAGGACGACCTGCTGACCGCCGCCTTCACCGCCATCAACGACCGCAGCGCCGGGCGGATCCACGAGCGGCTGTGCGCGCAGGGCGGCGGCGCCGATCCCACCAGGACACTGCGGGCCGTGCTCACCGAGCTGATCCCCGAAACCGACGAGGACCGCCGGCTCTTCCGCGTCATGCAGGCGTTTGAGACGCACGCCCTGACCCGGCCGCACCTGCACGCGCGGGTCAAGCGGGGATACGAGGAACTGGTCGCATTGCTGGACGTGTTGCTGCGCCCGCGCGAAGGCGCACACGAACTGCTCGGCCTGACCCTCGGCCTGGCGGACCTGACCCTGGTCGGCGCCCTCACACCGCGGCAGGCACGCCGCATCGTGCTGTCGCGGCTGGAGGCCATCGCCCACGAGTAGAGGGCGATGGTCGCGTCCGGAGTTTCGGGCACCTCCGCGACGATCGCTGCTCGGCACGGTGGACTCCGGGGCATCTGCCCGCGTGTACGGCCGGCCCGCTGCGCTTCGCCTGGTCACGGAGGGGTTGCCAGCACCCTTACGATGGTCCTTATGTCTGTCGATGTTTCGATATTGTTATCGGCCTATGGCAGGGTCGTGCTCGACGGGGGATGGGAGTGTTGTCGTGGAACTACTCGGGCGCACTGACGATGCCATAGCCGTGGAGGTCGCCGGCCCCGGCGAGACCCTGACCTATCGACAGCTCGACGAGCGGTCGCGCGCGCTGGCACGCCGGCTGCGCGCGGAAGGCGCGGGCCCGGATCACATCATTCCGGTCGCGCTTCCCCGCGGCATCGAGCTGATCGTCACCCTGGTCGGGATCTTGCGCAGCGGCGCCGCTTACGCGCCGATGGACCCGGCGACGCCGCAGGCTCGCCGGGAGGAGCTCGCCCGCTTGGCCGGTGACGCCGCCCAAGCCCGGCCACACCCGGCCCGTCCATCGCATCCGCAGGACCTGGCGTACCTCATTTTCACGTCCGGCTCAACCGGCACCCCGAAGGCCGTCGCGGTGCCACGGTCCGCTTTGGACAATCACCGGCGCGCGATGATCAACGCCTACGGCCTCACCGGTCGCGACCGTGTGGTGCAGTTTGCCAGCCCGGCCTTTGACGTGCTGGCCGAGGAGGTCTTCCCGACCCTGGCGGTCGGCGCGCGCCTGGTGATCCTCCCGGACTCCCTCATCGGCCCGGCGGAGTTCGAGCGATTAGTCGAGTTACATGGGATCACCGTGGCCAACCTGCCCACGCCGTACTGGACAGAGTGGACGCGCGATCTCGACGCCGCACCGCGAGATCTTCCCAGCTCGCTACGGCTGCTCGTGATCGGCAGTGAGGGCGGGCATGCGGCGACCCTGCGCTCCTGGCGAGCACACACCAGCATCCCCGTCATCAACGCATACGGACTGAGCGAGACCACCATCACGACCGCGCTGGCCCGGCTCGACTCGGCCGAGGTGAGCGACCCCTTGCCGATCGGCAGCGCGATTGACGGCGCACGGCTGTACGTGCTCGACGCCGATCTGCGCCCGGTCGCTCCCGGCCAGATCGGTGAGCTTTACGTCGGCGGCGCGGTGCTGGCCCGCGGTTACCTGGGCCGGCCCGATCTGACAGCCGACCGCTTCGTGCCCGACCCGTACGCGCCCACGCCGGGAGAGCGGCTCTACCGCACCGGCGACCTGGTCCGTGAGATAGCCGGCCAAGGGTTGCAGTTCCTGGGGCGCAACGACGAGCAGATCAAGATCCGTGGCCACCGGGTCGAGCCGCTGGAGGTGCAGTCGGCGCTTGTCTCTCATCCAGACGTGGCGGCGGCCCACATCACGTCCTATCTGGACGGTCGCGAGACGAGGCTCGTTGCCTATCTGGTACCCGGCACCGACCGCAGGGTGCCGACCGCCACCGCGATCCGCGCCCATCTCGCGCACCGGCTGCCCGATTACTTTCTTCCCAGTGCTTATGTGATTCTCGACCGGCTGCCACTGCTGCCGAACGGGAAAGTCGACCGATCCGCCCTGCCGCCCGTGAGCGGCCGTCGCCACGCGGACGCGCTCACCGCGCCACGCACCCCCACAGAGGAGGCTCTGGCGCGAGTGTGGTGCGAGGTGCTCGGGCTCGACGCGGTCGGCGTCGACGAGGACCTGTTCGCGCTCGGTGGGCACTCGCTGACCGCGACCCGGCTGGCGGCACGCATCCACGAGGTGACCGGTGCCGGGGTGACCGCGGTGCAGATCCTGGGCGCGCCGACGATCGCCGCGGTGGCGGAGCTCGTCGGAGCCGGCGACCCCGGCCGGTTGCCGGCGCTGACCGGGCAGGCGCGCACCACCGCGCCGCTGTCGCGCCAGCAGGAACAGGTGTGCTTCCTGACCAACCTCGCCCCGCACAGCATCGCATACCACACGCAGACCACCATCCGGGTCGCCGGGCCGCTCGACCTGGAGGTGCTCGACCGGACCATCACCGAACTGGTGCGCCGCCACGCCATCTTCCGCACGACCTATCACCTGCGGGACGGCCAATTCCAGCAGCACATCCACGACCCGGCCCCGGCCGCGGCGCGCCGGGTGGACCTGCGCGCCGTCGCGCCCGAGCAGCGCGAGTCCGAAGTGGAGAAGCACGTCGCCGAGGAACTGGCCCGCCCGTTCGACCTCACGGCCCTGCCCCTGCTGCGCTGGACCGTGCTCACGCTTGCCGACGACGAGCACGAGATTGTCTTGGTGGAGCACCACCTCGTCCACGATGGATGGTCGTTCGCGCTGCTGATGCGGGAGTTCAAGGCCATCTACAACGCCTACGCCGCCGGTGAGCCGTCGCCGCTGCCCGAGCCGACCGTGCAATACCACGACTACGCGGCCTGGCAGTCGCGCGCGCTCGACACGGGCGAGCTGGCCGACCAGCTCGACTACTGGCGCAAGCGGCTCGACGGGATGCCCGCCGCGCTGACCGTGCACCCGGATCGGCCAAGGCCGCGGGTGCAGACCTACCGGGGCGGCACGTTGCGCATCGAGTTGCCCCCGACGCTTCCCGCGGCCGTGCGCGCGTTCTGCCGCGCCGAGCGGGTCACGCTCTTCGCCGCGATGTATGCCGCATTCGCGGCGCTGATGCACCGCTACACCGGTGTCACGGACGTCTGTATCGGGTCGGCGTATGCCAACCGGCAGGTGCCCGGTACCCAGAAAATCATCGGCATGTTCGTCAACGCGGTGCTGCTGCGTACCGATGTCGGACCGGACACGGCTTACCGCGATCTCGCGCACCGGGCGCAGGAGACCATCCTCAGCGCCGCCGACCACCAGGAGCTGCCCTTCACGGAGCTGGTGCGAGTGCTGAACCCGGATCGCGACGTGGCCGGCCAGCCGTTGATGCAAATCCTGTTCAGCGCCAACGACTCGCCTCTGCCCGACCTCGATCTGGCCGGTAGCGCCGCGACGGTCTTCGAGCGCGGCAACGGCTCGGCGAAGATGGACATCGACGTGGTCGTGATCCCCCGGGCGGAAAGTCAGACCGCCGACGCCGAGCACGTGGACGACCGGATCATGCTGCTCTGGGAGTACAACGCCGACCTGTACGAAGAATCGACGATGCACCACATGATCGGCCACTACCTGAACCTGCTCGCGGCCGCCGTCGCCGCGCCCGATACCGCCGTGGCCGACCTGCCTTTGGCCGCGCCCTTCGTCGAGCCGCACCGGCCGGCCGCGCCGTTCGTGCCGGTGGCCCAACAGGTGCGGGCGACGCCGCGGCAGGCGATCGGCTCACTGTCCTATGTGGACCTCGTCGGGCGGGCCAATGGGCTCGCGGCCGAGCTGCAGCGGCGCGGCACCGCGCCCGGCGACATCGTCGGCGTCCTGCTCCCCCGCGGTGAACGGCTGGTCGTGGCGGAACTGGGCGTGCTGCTCGCGGGCGCGGCGTTTCTCCCGCTGGACCCGGGCACCCCTGCGGCGCGGATCGCCCTTTGCTGCGCCGACGCCGGCGTGCGCCACGTGGTCTGCGACGAGACGTTGTCGAGCCTCGCCCCGCCTGGGGTAACGGCACTGCCCGGCGATTACGCCGGTCATCCGTCGCCGGTGGAATGCGGGCCGCACGACCTGGCCTATGTGATCTACACCTCCGGCTCGACCGGCCGGCCCAAGGGCGTCATGGTCGAGCACGGCGCACTGTCCAATTTGGTGGCGTGGCACACCGAGGCGTTCGCGCTGACGCCTGAAGACCGGATAACCATGGTCGCATCGCCTGCCTTCGATGCGTCGATCGGTGAGATCTGGCCCGCGCTGGCCGCCGGAGCAAGCCTGCACGCGCCCGACGACGAGGTGCGCCTGACCCCGCCACGGCTGCGGAACTGGTTGGCCCAGAAGGCAATCACCGTCACCGACCTGCCGACCCCGCTCACGGAGGCGCTCCTGGCCCTGCCACCGGTGCAGGGCCGGCTGCGGCTCATGCTCACCGGCGGCGACCGGCTCACTGCCCGGCCATCGGCAACGCTGGGCTATCCGCTCGTCAACACCTACGGCCCAACGGAAGCCACGGTAATGGCGACCATCGGCACGGTCGGCCCGGAGGGCGACGGCCTGCCCGACATCGGGCGGGCGGTCGCCGGGGTCACGGCTTATGTGCTGGACTCGAGGCTGCACCAGGTGCCGGTTGGCGTCCCGGGTGAGCTGTACCTCGGCGGAGCGTGCCTCGCGCGCGGCTACCTCGGCCGGCCCGACCTCACCGCCGAGTCGTTCCTGCCCGATCCGTTCGGCGACGGTGGCCGGATCTACCGCACCGGCGACCGGGTGCGCCGGCGCCGCGACGGTACCCTCGAATTCCTCGGCAGGACCGACGCGCAGCTCAAGGTGCGTGGTTTCCGCATTGAACCGGCCGAGGTCGCCGCGTGGTTGATTCGCCACCCGCGGGTGGCCCAGGCGCATGTCACCGCCCGCGATTTGCAGCTGGTGGCCTATCTGGTACCGAGTGGGAGCCGCGCCGACGCAAGCGAGCTCAGAGCGCACCTGTCCGCGCAGTTGCCGCCCTACATGGTCCCGTCGGCGTACGTGTGGCTCGACCATCTGCCGGTCACGCCCCACGGCAAGATCGACGCAGCGCGCCTGCCCGTCGCACCACCCGCGCCCTCGACCGCGGCGGCGCCGGGCTCGCCCACCGAACAGGTGATCGCCGGGATCTGGCGGGACACGCTGGGCCTGCCCTCGGTCGGCGTGCACGACAACTTCTTCGACCTCGGTGGACACTCGCTGCTGCTCGGTCAGGTGCATCAACGGATTCGCCAGGAGCTGGCGCCGGAACTGCCGATGGTGATGCTTTTCCAGTACCCCACCATCGCGGCACTGGCCGCGCACCTCGACGGCTCGCGGGCCCCGGTCGAGCGCACCACGCCGGACGAGGAGGGCCGCAACCGGCTGGAGCGCCTGCGCGCGTTGCGGGGAACACGATGAGCACCTCGCACGTGGCCGTCATCGGCATGGCCGGCCGCTTCCCGGGAGCGTCCAATGTGGACGAGTTCTGGCGCAACCTCGCCGACGGCATCGAATCGATCACACATCTGCCCAGCGAGCCCGGCGGCCCCGTCACGGCATGCGGCATCCTGGCCGACGCCGATTGCTTCGACGCGGACTTCTTCGGCTTCGCCCCGCGGGACGCGTTGCTGCTCGACCCGCAGCATCGGCTGCTGCTGGAGTGCGCCTGGCACGCCTTGGAACACGCCGGCTACGACCCTGCCCGCACGACCGTCCCCATCGGCGTCTACGCCGGCAGCAGCCACACCGCGTACTCGCAATATCTGGCCGCCCATCGCCACGAGCTCGACGGCGTCGGCGACTTCGCACTGCGGTTGGGCACCGGCATGGACTTCCTCACCACCCGGGTGTCGTACAAGCTCGGCCTCACCGGACCGGCCGTGACGGTGCAGACCGCCTGTTCGACGTCGCTCGTCGCGATCCATCTGGCCGGGCAGGCGCTGCTGGCCGGGGAGTGCGATGTGGCGCTGGCGGGCGGGGTCACCGCGCACGTGCCGACGTACGCGGGCGAATACAGCGCCGACGGCATCCTTGCCGCCGACGGCCACTGCCGTGCCTTCGACGCCCACGCCACCGGCACGGTCGGCGGGGACGGAGTCGGCCTCGTCGTGCTGAAGCGGCTCGACGACGCGCTGGCCGACGGCGACACCATCCATGCGGTGGTGCGAGGTTCGGCCATCAACAACGACGGCAACGACAAAATCGGCTACTCCGCACCCAGCATCAGCGGGCAGGTCGGCGCGATCACCACCGCGCTGGCGCTTGCCGAGGCCGACGCGGCCTCGGTGTCCTATGTGGAGGCGCACGGTACCGGCACGCCACTGGGCGACCCGATCGAGGTCGCCGCGCTGATCGAGGCGTTCGGGCCGGGGGCCGGGCACACCTACCTCGGCTCGGTGAAGACCAACATCGGCCACGTCGACGCCGCCGCGGGCGTGGCCGGTTTCATCAAGACCGTGCAGGCGTTGCGCCACAGGCAACTGCCGCCCAGCCTCCACTTCACGGCGGCCGATCCAGCGGTCGACTTCGGCGGATTCGAGGTCGTCACCACCCTGCGCGACTGGTCCTCGGCGGGGCCGCGCCGGGCAGGTGTCAGCTCGCTGGGCATCGGTGGCACCAACGCCCACGTGGTGCTCGAAGAGGCGCCGGCGACAGAACCCTCGACGGCTCGGCGCCACTGGCATCTCGTCCCGATCACTGCCCGGACCCCGTCGGCCCTGTCCCGTGCCATCGCGGATCTGGCCGCGGTCACCGAACCGGTGGCCGACGTCGCATGGACGATGCAGTCGGGACGGCGGCACCACACCCATCGCCGCTTCGCGGTGGTCGCCACCGGCGCATCGCTGACCGAGGCATTGGCGGGTGACCTGTTGGGCGGGCGGGCGCCCGCGAGCCCCGGCCCGATGGTCTTCGCCTTCCCCGGCCAGGGCGGCCAGCACCCGGGCCTGACAAGGCAGCTGTACCAACATGAGCCCGCCTATGCCGCCCGGGTGGACGAGTGCGCCGCGCTGTTCGCCCGCCACCTCCGCCTGGACCTTCGCGAGGTCCTCTTTGGACACGACCCGGATGCCGAGGAACTGATCGATCGGATGCCGGTGGCCCAGGCCTGCGTGTTCACCGTCGAGTACGCGCTGGCCGGCCTGTGGCACCACTGGGGCATCCGGCCCGATGCTGTGGTGGGGCACAGCCTCGGCGCCTACGCGGCAGCCTGCGTCGCCGGCGTGTTCGATCTGCCCGACGCGGTGGCGCTGGTCGCCTTGCGCGGCCGCATCTTCGAGGGCCTGCCGCCCGGCGCCATGGTGGCCGTGCCGCTGCCCGAGGCCGAACTGCTCGACCTGCTCGGCGACGATCTGGCCGTCGCGGCGGTCAACGCCCCCGACCAGTGCGTCATATCCGGGCCGATCGACGCGGTGGACCGGTTGGAAAAGCTGCTCGGCGCCCGGGATGTGGAAGTGCGCCGCCTGCACATCTCCGCCGCCGCGCACTCCACCCTGGTCGACGCCGTGTGGTCCGACTTCCACGCCGCGGTGGCCGCGCTGCGGCTCAACCCGCCGGCCCTGCCGATGATCTCCGATCACACCGGCGGGTTGCTTCCGCCGGAGCGGGCCGTCGATCCGGCGTACTGGGCGGATCACCTGCGCGGCACCGTCCGCTTCGCGGCGGCCATCGAGGTCGCGCTCGGCGATGGCGACGCGACGGTGCTGGAGGTGGGACCGGGGCGGACCCTGACCACGCTCGCCGCGCGCCACCCCGCGCACGGCCCGCGGCACACGTGCGTGGCAAGCCTGCCGCACGTGGCCGACCCGACCCCCGAGCCGGCGCACCTGCTGGAGACGGCCGGAAGGCTGTGGGTGGCCGGCCACGAACCCGACTGGGCGCGCCTGCACGACGGGGAACGGCGCCGGCGAGTCCCGCTGCCGGGCTATCCCTTTCAGCGCATGCGTTTCCACGTCGACCCCGATCCGGCCATACCGATCCGCATCGAGCCGATGGACCAAGGGCTCGACGAGGAACCGGGAGACGAGTACGAACCGCCGCGCACCGAGATCGAACGGCAGATCGCCGGGCGCTTCGAACACATCCTCGGCGTCGAGCGGGTCGGATTGCACCACAACTTCCTGCGCCTCGGCGGCGACTCCCTCATCGCGGCGCAACTGGCGGCCTGGATCCGCAACACCTATCGCGTCCCGCTCAGCGTCCGCACCATCTTCAAATCCCCCACCGTCGCCGGTCTCGCCGGCGTCGTCACCAGTCTGGTCAAGGAGCACCGTGATGTTTGAAGACGATTCCGACCGGCAGTACCGTCCGGTCCGCAATCACGAGTCGCAGTATTCGCTGTGGCCGGCCGATTCCCCGCCCCCGCGCGGGTGGGTCGTGGCCGGGCCCGAGGGCTCAAAGGCGGAATGCCTGGCCTACGTGAGTCGGGTGTGGACGGACATGCGGCCGCTGAGCGCACGCCGGGCGGTGAACTCATGAACCTGTGGCGTCACGGCGACTTCATGAAGTTGTGGACCGCGCAGTCGATCAGCATGCTGGGCTCCCAGGTGACGATCCTGGCCCTGCCGCTGGCCGCGGTGCTGCTGCTGGACGCGTCCGCGTTCGAGGTCGGTCTGCTGACCGCCTTCGGTTACCTGCCCTTTCTGCTGGTCGGGCTGCCGGCCGGGGTGTGGGTGGACCGGATGCGCCGGCGTCCGGTGCTCATCCTGACCGACCTGGGCCGGGCCGCGATCCTGTTGCTCGTGCCGGTGCTGTGGTGGATCGATCTGCTCAGCATCGAGATCCTCTATCCGATCACCTTCGCCGTCGGCGTGCTCACGGTGTTCTTCGACATCGCACAGCAGTCCTACCTGCCGTCCATTGTGGACCGCAACCAGCTCAGCGACGGCAACGCCAAGCTGGAGATCTCCTACTCCGGTGCGCAGCTGGCCGGGCCCGCGGTGGCCGGCGGCCTGGTGCAGATTCTCACCGCGCCCGTGGCGATATTGGTCGACGCGGTCAGTTACCTGTGCTCGGCCGTGTCGCTGCTGCTGATCCGCCATCGCGAGCCCGCGCCGGAGCGCGCGGCGGCCGAGGCCAGTCTGGTCAGCGAGATCCGGGTCGGGCTCCGGTTCGTGCTGCGCCATCCGCTGCTGCGCCCGATCGCCGTCACCACCGGGGTGGGAAACCTGTTCGATCTGTTCGGCATGGTGGCCGCGGTGCTGGTGCTCTTCGCGGTGCGGGACTTGGACATGACCCCCGCGGCGCTCGGCATCGCACTGGCCATCGCCAACGTGGGTGCGCTCGTGGGCGCGGTCGTCAACAGCGCCTTGGTGCGCCGGATCGGCGTCGGCCCGGCGATCGCCCTGTCATCCGTCGTGCCGGGACTGGCGGTGCTCATGCTGCCGCTGGCCACCCCGGCCACGGCGATCGCGGTCATCGGCGGTGCCCTGTGCCTGTGCGGGTTCGCCATCGCCGTCTACAACATCAACCAGATAAGCCTGCGCCAAGCGGTGACTCCGGAACGGTTGCAGGGACGGATGAACGCCACCATGCGCTTCCTGATCTGGGGCACCCTGCCGATCGGCACCGTGCTCGGTGGCGTGCTCGGTGACTGGATCGGGCTTCGGCCCACGCTGGTCATCGCGGGAGTCGGCTCGATGCTGGCCTGCCTGCCGTTGGTGCTCTCCCCGATCCGGACGCTGCGCGAGGTTCCCGTCCTTGACGAGACCGCCGATCTGGCGAAGGTCAGCGCCGATGAACACTGATCCGTGGTTGCTGTGCCGACGTCCGCAGCCGATGGCGGGGATCCGGCTCTACTGCTTCCCGCACAGCGGTGGGTCGCCCGGCGAATACCTGCGCTGGGCGGATGATTTGCCCGGTGTCGAGGTGCACGGCGTGCAATTGCCCGGCCGCGGGACCCGGCTGGACGAGAAGCCCTACACCGACATGGGTCAGCTGGTGTCGGCGCTTGCCGCGGAGTTGCCGCTGCGCGCGCCATACGCGTTGTTCGGGCACAGCCTCGGCGCACTGGTCGCCTACGAGCTGGCGCGGGAGCTACTCGGCCGGGGTGGTGGGCCGGTCCATCTGATCGTTTCGGCATATCAGGCACCGCATTTGCCGCGGCAGCGGCAGACTGTGCGGGCCCTGCCCGACGCCGAACTGCTGGAGCTGGCGCTTTCCGGGCATCCCGATCTGCCCGCGGAACTGCGCGACGATCCCGAATTCGTGGCGGACCTGCTGACCGCGTATAGGGCGGACCTGACGATCGTCGAGACATACCAACCGGCGGCCCATCCCCCGCTGCCGGTCCCGATCACCGTGTTGGGCGGCAGCGACGATGACGGCGGTGTCGACCCGTTGGCCGACTGGCGTGTCCACACGACGGCACGGTTCGAGCTGCATGTGCTGCCGGGCGGTCACTTTTACCTCCGTCAGGAACGCGCCGCTGTGCTGCGGCTGATCGAGCAGGCCCTGCGGGGTACCAGATGAGCGGTTTGATAACTGAAATGTGGGCCGGACGGTTGCGTTGGGATCTGCTGCAGCCGTTTCCGCAGCCGCCCGCCGCCGCGCCCCTCGACGCCGTCGGCAAACTCCTCGCTCATGTCGACCCGGACGCGCTCGATGAGACGGGGGTGCTGCCGGCGGTCTTCCTCGACGAACTGCGCCGCAGTGACCTGCTTCGGCTTCAGCTGGCGCCGGCCGACGGCGGGTCGGGCCTGTCGGACTGGGACACCTTGCAGGCGATGGTCGCGGCGATGCGGGTCTGCCCGGTGGCAGGCTTCATTTTGGCCACCCACAACGGAATCGGGTTGCCCGCGCTCCTGCCGACCCTGCCACCGGGGGCACTGCGCGACCTTGTCGTGGCGCGGCTGCGCGGCGGCGCCGTCTCCGGCTGGGCGGACACGGAACCGTCAGGCGCGGCCAACACGCTGCCTTCGACCACCGCGACGCCGGTCGAAGGCGGCTGGGAACTCAACGGCCGCAAGATATACATCTCCAACGGCGCGATCGCCGACGAGCTCATCGTCTCGGCGCTCCTTCCCGAGGGCCTTGCCGGCCTGTTCGTTGTCGAGACAACGTCCGCCGGTTTCACCGTCGAAACGACCCTGGAGCTCATCGGCTTTCACGGAATGCCCTTGGGTTCGTTGCGTTTTGATGGTGTACGAGTGCCGGCCCTGCGCCATGTGCCGCAGGAGGCCACATGGCGCGAGGCCCCGTTGCTGGAGCCCGTGAGCGCCCGCGGCCGCACCTATCTCGTGGCCGCCGCGTCTCTCGCATTGGCCGAACAGGCCCTGCAGATGCAACGGGAGGTGGCCAAGCGCCGCATCGTCGACGGACGGCCGCTGGTCGGATACCGCGCCGTCAGCGATCTGATCGCCCGCAGCGTCGCGGACACCGCCGCGATCCGCGCCGTGGTCGAGTGGTGCATGCTCGGCGACGACGCCGCCAACCTCACCGACCGCTTCCTCGACCGCAAAGCCGCGAAGAACGCCACCTCGCTGGCGTGCTGGCGAGTGCTGGACCGGACCATGTCGCTGTTTGCCGCGGAAGGCCTGGAGACACCGCGAAGCAAGCGCCGCCGCGGTGCTCCCGCCTGGCCGGTCGAGCGGCTGCTGCGCGATGGGCGGATATTGCGGGTGACCGGGGGCGTCGACTTCGCACTCGATGTGTGGGCCGCCGAGACCGCTCTGGCCACGGTCGCCGACACCAAACCACGTGGCCTGGTGGGCAATGCCGACGCGTTGACCGCCCGAAACCGGGAGCACCTGCGCGCCGCTGCCGCGCACGCCGATCGGTTGGCGATGGCCCTGCGGTTTGTGTCCAATGTGGAAGACCAGCATCGCCTGGGCGCGCTCGGGCGCATCATGGGCGAGCTGTTCACCATGGCGGTGACCTTGGCCGGTGCGCCGCCCGACGCGGCCGATGTCTACTGCGTCGAGGCACGCCAGCGCCTAGCCGGGCTGTGGTCGGCGGTGGTGGCCCCAGATCAGCCGGCCTACGCCAGGCTCGCGGCGGACCTGTGCACCGGCGACCACCCGGGTGTGTAGTGTCTGTTGGCGTGCTGGAAGGGCTTGAACTGGTGCCGTGGACACGGCTGGACACCGCGGGCGTTACCGACCGCGAGCTACCGGAGTTGCTGCGCACCATCGCCTCGGGTGACGAACAGTCCGCATTGGACGCTCTGCACGAGCTGCGCTGGGAGATCCTGCATCAGGGCACGATCTACTCGTCGACCGTGCCCGCCGCGCGGTTCCTGGCCGAGCTGTTGCAAAGCACCGCTGGCGCGGTGCGTGGCTACCTCGTCGAGCTGCTTGGCGACCTTGCCAGAGTGTCCGATCTGGACCATGACCCGATTCACACCGAAGTGGGCGCCACCATCGCGGCCCAGGTGGACCGGATGCTGCCGCTGCTGGCCGACGCCGACGCGTGGGCGCGGTATGCCGCCGCCTATGCGGTGAGCGGCTGCCCGTCGCGGGCGGCCGACATCCAGCCCGCCCTGCTGCAACGCTGGGCCGTGGAGACCGATCCGCGGGTTCGCGCGGCTGTGGTGATGGCAGCCGCCGCGCTGGACCGCAAAACCGATCTGGTAAACCAGGCGCTTGGTCCGGATAACCCGCCGGCCGTGCGGGCCGGCGCGGTGCTGGCCGCCGTGCAGTCGGGCCGGCGATGGCCGGGCAAACGGGCGGTCGAGGCGGTGCGTGCGGCCTGGCGCGACGGCGACCCGTTCGCGGCCGGTGACGGCGATCAGTGGCAGCC
>NZ_QJUG01000195.1 GCF_003426775.1 Allorhizocola rhizosphaerae
CAGGCACACAAGCACCACCCTCAACCCACCACCCCCATCCGCCAACCCACCCCACACACACGCGCCACGCCATCTCCCCCAAGCACACAAGCACCACCCTCAACCCAACGCACCGGCACTGCAAAGCCCATCCACGCGCAGCCGCCCGCTCCACAGTCCAACCCTCTGTCCAAGCACACACCGCTCGCTCTTTCGAGAGGACCCATGCCCAGCATCACAGCGCGCCAAGCCCTTCCCAGCGACGCCAGCGAGCTCGTCCGCTTGCGCGGCGTCATGCTGGCCTCCATACACGGCGGCGATCCCAGCACCCCAGGCGCCTGGCGGACCATGGCTGTCGAGACACTCCACAAACGTCTGTCCGATCACGACCCCACGATGGCCGCCTTCGTCGTCGACCGGCCCGGTAACACCGGCCTGGCCGCCTGCGCCGTGGGCGTCATCGAGACCCGTCTCGGTGGGCCCGATAACCCCAGCGGCACCGTAGGGTACGTCTTCAACGTCGTCACCGACGAAGACCAACGCCGGCAAGGCTTTTCCCGTGCCTGCATGCAGGCTCTCCTCGCCTGGTTCGCCGACCACGGTGTCACTCGCATCGACTTGGCCGCTTCAACCGAAGGCGAGCCGCTCTACCACGAGCTCGGCTTCAGACGCACCACCTCACCCCGAATGCAACTCAAACCGCGACCCAACCCCTAAGCACCTGCTCAGAAGCGTTGTCCGTAACTTCGGCGGCCATCCCGGCCGTGACCTGGCCACGGTTGTCGACGTTCCGGACAGGGCTATTGGCGACCTGCTTAGCGGGGCCCCAACCCGGTCTTCCCATCGAGCAGTTCGCGGATGATGTCCAGGTGGCCGGCGTGACGAGCGGTCTCCTCGATCATGTGCAGGATGATGCGGCGCAGGTCGGTCACCTCGTCCCCGAGCGGGGGCGGATGACGCGCATGCGGCGGTGCCGACAGCGGCAGCGAGGCGATGGTGGCATCGGAAAGCTCGCACTGCGCACGATAGAACGCAAAAACCGTCCCGGGTGCCCGTGGCGTGTTCAGCGGGAGATGATCGTCATCGGGCCACGGCAGCGGCTCCGCAGAACCGGTGGCAAGCTCCTGAAGCCAGTGCCGTTCGGCATAACCAAGGTGCTCGATCATGCCCAACGGTGACCACCCGAAGGGCTGCACCGGTGTCGTGAGCGCGGCGGGGTCAAGCCCGTCGACGATCGCCAAGACACTGGCTCGCTGTGCTCTCAGGAACATCAAGAGCGCTTCCTTCTCATTTGCCTCATCCATGCCATCCCCCATCCGTTCACGCCGGCCCGCACAGCCCAAGCCGTATTTCTGATGCGTGCCGCACGCTAACAGCCCCCGCCGACATTTTCGTATCCGTTCGCCGGTTGGGCCGTCCAATGTGGACCCGCTCGAAATTTGTCGCACCCCTGTGCGAGCATCGCGGGCATGATTGGACGACTGCACGGCATCGTGATCGACTGCCCCGATCCCGCGGCGCTCGCCGCGTTCTATGAAGAACTTCTTGGCATGATGCGAGTGCAGGATGAGCCAGACTGGGTTGTCATCGGCGATGCACCTGACCGACCGGGCCTGGCACTGCGCACGGCTCATCGAAACCATCGGTACCGCGAGGAGCGCCTCAAACTGCCAACCCCGCCGCAGGCCAACCGGGCCTTAGTCCCCATGGCCGCAATACAGACCCGGACCCAGCCCACGCCCGGCCCTGAAGGCCCTGGGGCAATCGGCGCGGGGGTTGCGTCCCGCACGCGTATGGGCTGGTTCTCGATGGGCGATTTTGGGTATCCAGCCAGGATGACCGAGCCGGAAACGGGCTACGAGCGGTGGCGGCGGGCCGAGCGGGAGCTGGGCGCGCGCGAGGGCGACGCGATCAAACCGATCGAGGAGACCGACGCGGTTGCCGAGGCCGTCGAGGACGAGACACCGGTGACCGGGCTTGAGGAGCTCGCGGCGCGGCAGGCGGGGGCGGCAGACGCCGAGCATAAGGCGCATGAGCAGGCCAAGCCGGATGAGCAGGCGAAGCCGGACCGGGAGACCGAGCCGACGAAGCATACGACCCTCGACCGCCTGGCCGAACAAAGCGAAGCTGGGCAACGCGAACCCAGGCACGAGGAAACCGGGCGAGACGAAACCGGGCGAGAGGAAGCCGGGGCAAGCGGACCCGGGCAAAGGGAAGCCGAGCGAGACGAAACCGGGCGAGACGAAACCGGGCAACGCGAAACCGGGCGAGGCGTGGAGTAGGGCGGAGAGAGGATGAACGATACGATCCGGGCGGAGGTGGCCAGGGCCGAGCTCGACGAGCTGGGCGCGAAGCATTTTGTCGACGTGCGGGCGACCGTGCGGCGCATGCTGGAGGAGGCGTCGCACGAAGCGCGCACGCATTTTGCGCTCTCAGTGGCCGAGCGCACACTCTCCCGCGAGCAGCACCCGAAACCCGAGCTGACCGGCTTGCTCCAGGCGATCAAGCGCGACTCCGCCGACGATGTCGCGGTCGGCGTGGGCCGGTTTTACCTTAGCCCCCAGTGGCGCGGCAAGCACGACGATCATACGGCGATGGCCGTCTTCTACACGGCCGAATGCCACCTGCACGGCTGCTTGGAGTTTGCCTGCTGGACCGGCTGGCGCGGCTTCGACTCGGCCGCGGCGGCGGCGGCCGCTGACGTTGTGTGGCCGCACCGCCGCCCGGTCGAGATTAGCCTGTACGCGTGGGAGCTCGCCCACCCCGCCATACAGTCCGAATTGGAGAGTCAGCTGGCCGTCGTCGAGTCGGTCAGCACAGGGTAGTCCACATATCCCCGGTGGTCGCCGCCGAAGAACGTGGCCGGGTCGGGATCGTTGAGCGGTGCTCCAATTGTCAAGCGCCGCAACAGGTCCGGGTTGGCAAGCCAGGCCCGCCCGAACGACAGCGCATCAGCACCGCGCCCAAACCACGCGTCGATGGTCTCCTGATGCACCGGCTGCTCGTGTGTCGCGTTCACCACCAGAACCCCCGCCCACCGCTTCCTCAACTCCAGGTTCAGGTCCAGATCCGGCGAGGCGATCAGATGCACATAGGCCAGCGACTCGGGCAGCGCGTCGACGAGTGCCGGATAAACCGTTGCCGCGTCGGGCTCCTCGATCTCGTTGTACGGATTTTCCGGCGACATCCGGAATCCGACCCGCTCGGCGCCAATCGCGGCGCTGACCGCCTCGGCGACCTCGACCGCGAACCGCAGCCGCCCGGCCACTGATCCACCGTAGGAATCGTTGCGCCGGTTGGTGTTCGCCGCCAGGAATTGATGGATCAGATAGCCGTTGGCGCCGTGCAGCTCCACGCCGTCGAAGCCCGCCTCCACGGCGTTGCGCGCCGCCTGCACGAAGTCCGAAACGGTCTGCTCAACGTCCTTTGTGGACATCTCACGTGGTACCGGAATATCTGCCAGACCGGTCCTCGTATAAATCTTTTCCTTAGTTGGTACCGCGGACGGCGCCAGGGAGTCGAGTCCCCCATTGTTGTCCGGGTGACTGACCCGCCCGGTGTGCAGCAGCTGCGCGAAGATGCGGCCACCCGCCGCGTGGACCGCGCCCGTCACCTCCCGCCAGCCCTCGACCTGGGCCGCAGTGTGCAGGCCGGGCGTGTCCATATATCCCTGGCCGATCGCGCTCGGCTGCACACCCTCGGTCACGATCAGCCCGGCCTCGGCCCGCTGCGCGTAATAGAGCCCGGCCTGCGAGCCGGGCACTCCCCCGCTCCCCGCCCTGCTTCGGGTCATCGGCGCCATCAGGGCTCGGTTGGGCAGCTCTAGCGGCCCGACCTTCAGGCTCTCGAACAGCATCTCCTGCTCACTCCCTTGGAATGCGACGTGCATAATGTTTGCCGACCAATTATTGGCCGACCAACATAAGTTATGCTTGGCTGGCCAACGATTGCAAGAGCAGGAGAGACGAGCGACAAGTGACGCAAGCCACACCACGCGACCACGACACGCACGAGGAGGCGCGCCCGGCCGGGTTTGATGACATCTATGGCACGAGGGTGGCGTGCGCCCTGCGCCGTGCCGCCAAGGCCGAGGCCATGCTGGTCGCGTCGCTGCTCACCGAGGCGGGCGTCTATCCCGGGCAGGAAAACCTGCTCCAACTCCTGTGGCAGCGAGGCCCGCAGAGCCAGGCCCAGCTGGCCGAAGCGCTCGACCTCGACCCATCGACCGTGACCAAAACGCTCCAACGCCTGGAACGCAACGGCCTGATCTCGCGCTGCCCGTCCGAGACCGACAAGCGGGCCAACGTCGTGGGCACCACCACCTCCGGCGATGCCCTGCGCGACAAGGTCGAGCATGCCATCGCCGAGGCCGACCGGGTCGCCACCGCCGGGCTGTCCGATGCGGAGGTTCGCGAGCTGGCCCGCCTGCTCAACAAGGTGACCGAAAACCTATGCGCGGGACGCGACCGATGAAGGTTTCAGCCTAGGCATTGCCGTCACTGTGCCGCATACAGGGTCCGTGACTCGCGGGCTTGCCCCAAATCGGCGGTCAGGTTTTCCAGATCCCCGACCACGACATCCCGCAGAGTGATCGACTTCGCCTAGGTGAAGCCGAACCCGGGTCGCCACCTTCGACCCGCACATCGCGTTCCCGCCGGGTCGAAGTCGAGGCCCCGAGGCCCGATCGGGGGAGACCACCGCACTCCCGCCCCGAGGCGCCGCCGACCAGGTCAGGCGGTCGCAGGTGCGACCACCTGGCGAGACGCGACGTGGCGCAGCGCGACCTGGATCAGCACGGCAATACCGGCCGCGGCGAGTACGCGCTCGGTGAGCCCGATGGCGACCCGGTCGAGCAGGAAGGTCGAGACGACCATCGCCGCCGCGCTCAGCCCGCCGAGCACGGTCATCCAGCCGGTCGCGCGCGAGCGGGCCTCTCGCGCCAGGAGCACGCCCGCACCAAGCAGCGCGGCGAACGCGGCCACCGAGGCGTAACGGTGCAGGTAACCCGCGGTGCTCAGGACCTGCCCGACCGGATCGGTCGGGACGGCTGCTGCCACGAGCAACCCGGTGGCCCAGATGGCGAGCAGCCCCGCGACGGCCCGCCTCACGTATGGCAGCAACGCCGCCGTGGACACGGCAGCCAACCCCATCGCGGACTCCACCAACCCGCCACGGTCGGACGCGGCGAAGTCACTGATCGTGTGCGCCCACGGGGACAGGCCGGGATCGGCGCCGAAGTGCCCCGCCACCGTCATCACACCGGAAAGGACCAGGCCCAACAGGGCGAGTTGCTTGAGAACCACTCCCCCATGATCGAGAGCCGGGGCATGTGTGCCATCGGTGAGAATCCCCTAAGAATCGCTCTTGTCCACATTGGACCGTGGTGGGCGCGGTATACCCTGGGGTGTGTGAAAGCCCGAATCATACTTGCCACCATCTTCACGTCCGTGCTCCTGACCGCGTGCGGCGGCGAGGGCAGCAACGTCGATTGCGGCCTCGACCAGTGCACCGTCACGTTCGACCGAGGTGTCGACGCCAGCGCTTCCGTGCTCGGCGTCGAGGCCAAGCTCGTGGGCGCCGAGGGCGACAAGGTCACCATAGAGGTCGCCGGTGAGCAGCTCACCCTGACCGTCGGCCAGCCCGCCACCGAGGCCAACGGCCTTAACGTCTCGGTCGAGAGCGTCACCGACTCGCAAGTAAAGATCAAGATCGCCAGATAGCCGCTGGCCAGACGCACTCGTTGAATCAGCGAAGAGGCCGGGCTCGATTGCGAGCTCAGCCGGAGGAGGCGGCGTTGTCCCATTTGGCGAGGGTCACGGCCAGGGCGAAGATTTGGACCGGCACGGGCAGGCCGGGAAGGTCGGCGACGGCGTTGCTGCGCCAGATGCTCAGGCGCTTGATGTAGCCGACCGGGCGGCCGGCCTTGAGCAACGATTCTTCCGAGCGCCACATGGACCTGCCCTGGAACTCGTGCACGTGGCCACCCGCGTCGACGGACCAGCGCCTACGGCCGACCCGCTCGGCGGTCGCCATGGTCGCGTCATCGCGGGTGAGGGTGAATCGCGTGCCCCAGGCATTGGACCGCACCTCGTATCGGTGACCATCGAGGTCGAACGTGCCGCCCGTGCGCCACATGGACGTTTGCCACTTGGTGATGGGCTTGCCGTCCATGACGATCTCGTAGTGTCCACTGAGCACGCTGCTCTTCCTGGCCTCCAACATGGCAGACATGCTAGACGGCTCGCTCAAGTGCTCCCCAGCCGCGGAAACGGCTTGGTGGAGAAAACCACCTCCATGGGCACGTCGAAGTATTCGGCGATGCGCAGGGCCAGATAAAGACTCGGGCTGTATTCGCCCCGCTCCAGGTAGCCGACGGTTTGGTAGTGGATGCCCAGAGCCTCGGACAGCTGCCGCCGCGACACGCCCCGCTCGGCGCGCAGCATCGCGATCCTGTTGTAGACGACCTCGCTCATGCCACCCGCTGCAAAGCCTGTTGCCGGCGTTCCTCCATGGCCGAGCCGGACTCGCGCCGCGCCATGCGTCGCAGGACGGCCGGTGCCACCGCGAGCCCGACGATTGCCCACACGCCAAGCACACCAAGCGTTTCCAGGTGGCGCCAGGACTGGCCGATCTCGGCTACGGCGGCGCCGTCCGGCAGGAGAGCCGCGCGGGTACCCAATCCAAGCCAATAGATCGGGAAGATCTGAGCGATGCCTTGCACCCAGCCCGGCATCGCATAGATTGGATAGAAAATCCCCGATATCGCGATCAGGCCCATCGACGGCAGGAGCAGGAGCCCGAACACGGCCTGCGGCTTGGCGACCGCGCCGGCGACCGCGCCCCACGGCAGCGTGGCCAGCAGCCCGAGCACCACCACCCACAGGAAGTTCAGCCAGCCGCCTAGCCCGGCCTGGCGCAGCTCCGCGACCACGAACAGCCCCGGGATCAGGATGATCGCCAGCGTGACGGCCGTGTCCAGGCTGGTCTGGACGAGCCTGCCCACGACGTAGCCGGTCATGCCGTGCGGCACGGCCTTGGCGCGAAGCAGCGTGCCGTCCTCCCGGTGGACCGCCAGCACCGAGGCCACGCCGATCAGGCCGCCCAATGCCACCATCATGCCGAGCATGCTGGGCAGTGTGGCCCCGGCCAGCGACACGGTCGAGTCTTCGACCCGCGAGTCGCGCTGGAAGACCAGCACGGTGGTGAAGGCGATCGCCGCGACGATGTTGAACGCCTGGTCCCAGCTGGCCATCGACTGCCGGAACTCGGCCAGGCCGCGGCTGAGCCCCAGGCGCGCGGCATAAAGCGTGGGCATCATGGCGTGGGTGCCTCCTGTTCGACTCGGCCGCTCTCGTGCTTTTGCACCAGCGCGATGTATGTGTCCTCCAACGAGTTGCGGCGCACTTCCAACTCGGCGACGCCTTCCCCGTATTGCTTGAAGAGCTCGCGCACGAACGCCGTCGCGTCATCGGTGGCATGCGTGTAGCGTGCGCCCTCGCGGGTCCAGCGCACCTCGGAGCGGCCCGCGACCTCCCGGCCCAGCGCGTCGGCCGAGCCGTCGGCGATGATGCGCCCGCCCGCGAGGATCACGATCCGGTCGGCCAGCTTCTCGGCCTCGTCGAGATCGTGCGTCGTGAGCAGGATCGTCATGTCTTCCAGATCGGACAGACGGTGCACCAGGTCGTGGAACTCGCGCCGGGCGTGCGGGTCGAACCCGGCGGTCGGCTCGTCAAGGAAGAGCACCTCGGGCCGGCCCACCAGGCCGATCGCCACGTCGAGGCGGCGCCGCTGGCCGCCAGACAACCGGCTGACCTTCTTGTCGGCGTGGTCCCCCAGACCCACCGTTTCAATCAATTCGTCGGTACCGAACGGGCGCGCCCGCTCGGCGGTCGAATATGGCGCGTAGTAGCGGCCGAGGTGGCCCAGCAGTTCGCGCACGCGCCAGCGGCCGTGGTCGCGCCACGACTGAAGCACCACCCCCAGCTTGGCGCGCCAAGCCTCGTCACCGTGGGCGGGGTCGACCCCGAGCACGCCGACCTGACCCGCCGAGCGGATCCGGAAGCCCTCAAGAATCTCGATGGTCGTCGTCTTGCCCGCCCCGTTGGGCCCGAGCAGGGCGAGCACCTCGCCCCGCCGGGCCGTGAAGTTGACCCCGTGCAACACGTCCACGGAGCCGTAGCGCATGCGCAGATCGCGCACCTCGATGACGGTTTGGCCCACTCGCCGCCCTCCCCTGTATGAGTCCCGGTACAGACCATAGCATGTATACTACATTCTGTACCGGGGCCGCTAGAGGATCTATGAGGAAAGGCCGTATGCCCTGATGATCGTCTGCTCGACCATGTTGCCCTTCGAGTCCTCCGCTACCGCGCGCAGCGAGACGAAGCCCGCGCCGCCCGGATGGACGAGGATGACGTGCCGCTTCAGGCCGGTCCCCACGACGAGCGCGCGACGCCAGGTCTGACCGTCGTCATAGGACAGGTCGACCCGCAGGCTGCGCAGGCTCCCGTGGTCGGAACCCCGTTGCTGTTGCACGGAAACGGGGAACGCGAACAATCGCCCGCCCGGCGCGCGATTGTGGTCGTCGAGCTGCGGCGCATACCGCACCGCCATGAGCGGCAACGGTTTCGGTTCCTCGCCAGGCACCTGCGCGGAGGCGAATGTCCACACCCCACCGACCGTTGTGGACAGTGTGGCGGGACGCTTGGTCGTCGCCTCCAGCCGGTATCGCGCCGGCTCCGCGGGCACCGCGAAGTCGGCCCAGTATTCGGGCGCCTCACCGACCAGTTCACCGTTGCGGTGCAACGTCATCCGGGTCGTGCCGCGCCGCGTGTCGCCCTGGTGGTTGAGCGGCTGATCGGCGTGCATCGGCAGATACACGTCCATCACGTCGCCGTATCGCGCCACGAGCGGCTCGTCCGGCCCGCCATCGGGGAAGGCCGGGCCGAACACGCCGACGTTCCAGCGCTCGACCTTCGGCCGGTGCGCCTTCTCGTACACCACGGGCCCAGACGAGAGCACGCCGTCGAACTCGAACGTCTCCGGGTTGAAGTTGAGGACCACCGAGGGGTGCCACGGCAGTCCCGGCGTGTAGAACTCGGTCAGCGATCCCGGCGTGGCCACGTCGACCATCCAGTCCTTGGCCGCACGCTCCTCGGGGTCGGCCGCCGCGATGCGCGTCTCGACCCGTGCCAGCTCGCTGTCGCGGATGCGTCGGACCAGCTCGGTGGGCACTCGGCCGTCCACTGACGAGACCACGTGGTACAGGTAAGGGCTGTCGACGAAGCCGCCGTTGCCATCAGGCCGGGCGAGCTGCGCACCGATCCGGTAGGTGAACGTGCCGACCGTGGCCGCCGTGTCCGACGGGCGCACGAAGAAGTGGTCGAACCCGAACCCAAGGTAGCCAACCCCGGTGGGCCCCCACAGCGTCTCGCGGGCGAACTGGACGAGCGAATCGCCGGACTTCGCCTCCGGGCGGTCCAGCGCGACCCCGGTCGGCCGTCCCTGCCGGGCGTCCAGCGTCAGCTCCAGATCGCGGGAGACGTCGAGCTCCGGTTCGACGATGACCGTGAAGTCCCGCCCGTACGGGCTGTTCTCGTTGCGCGTGGTGATCGACGTCTCGAAATAGTGCTTGCCCTTGGGCACGCGCGCGACCACCCGGCCCGACGCGTCATAGGGCACGACTGCCTCCTGGACCGCGATGTGAACAAACCGGATGAAGTAGTCCGATGTAGACTGTCCATTTCGGTCGATGAGATTCAGTGTGACGTCATAGCTTTCCACCTCCCGAGTGACTGTTATGGGGGTACGGATCGAGGCCTGCCCGTTGCCGGTGGCGTTGACGGATCCGGTGTAGGTGGTGTCCGCGGCCGGCACGCGCGTGTCGGTCGTGACCTTCACGACGGCCGTGCCGCCCGCGGGAACCGTCACGCGCGGCTGGTCCACGGTGAACATCCCCGCCGGCGCGTTGGGCACGCTCACCGTGACGTCGAGCGTGATCGGCTCCGGGCCAGCGTTGTGGTAGGTGACGTCACGCACGATCGGCACGTCATCGTGGTGTGGCCAGCGCGCTATGCCGTTGCTCAGGCTGCCGGGAGAGGCGTGCAGCGGCTGGGTTACGGCACGGGCGAGGTCGAGCCGGCCCGCGCCCTGCTCGTAGGGGGTGAGGTTGGGGTTCGGTGTGGCCGTGCTCATCAACGCCGGCTTCAGCTTGTCGGCATCCCAGCCGGTGTGCCTCGCGGCGAGGATCGCTGCTGCAGCCGCCACGTGCGGCGTGGCCATCGAGGTACCGGAAAGTTGCAGATATCTTCCGTCCACGATCGCGTAGTACTCGCCAAGCAGTGCGCCGTCGGCGTAGGCCGAGACGATGTCCACGCCCGGCGCGGTGATGTCGGGCTTGATGGCCGGGTTGGACCAGCGCGGCCCGCGGCTGGAAAACTCGGCCAGCCCGTCCTGCCGGTCCACGGCGCCGACCGTGAGCGCGGCGTCGGCCGCGGCCGGGCTGCCGATGCTGCGAGCGGACGGACCGGAGTTGCCGGCCGCCACCACGAACAGCACACCGGTCTCGGCGGTGAGGCGGTTGACGGCCAGATCCATGGGCGAGGTGCCGTCGCTCGGCAGGCTTGAGCCGAGGCTCATGTTGATGACATCGACGCCCTGCGCGGCCGCCCACTCCATGCCCGCGATGATCCACGACTCGCGGCCGCCGCCGAAGTCGTCGAGCACCTTGCCGTTGAGCAGCTTGGCATCCGGGGCGACGCCGATGTATTCGGATCCGCTCCCGGTGATGATGCCCGCCACGTGGGTACCGTGGCCGAACCGGTCGGTCGGGCCGGATTCGGAACCCGTGAAGTCCTGCTCGCCGAGCACGGCGTCGGCAAGGTCAGGATGCTTGGTGTCGATGCCTGTGTCGAGCACCGCGACCACCGCGCCCTGGCCCTTGTACCCGGCCTGCCACGCGGCGGGCGCGCCCACCTGCGCGGCGCTGCGGTCGAGCGTGGCGCGGACCGGGCCGTCCAGCCAGAGCTTGCCGCCGTTCTTGGCGTTGGCCCAGAACGCGGAGGTGTCCGCTTTGGACACCTCGATCGCACTGGCCCCGACGCTGCGCAAGGACCGCGCCTTCAGGCCGGCGGTCTGCCCGGTCACCATCAGCGGGACGGTCCTGCTCTTGCTGTCGTCGTAGCCCAGCTCCACCAGTTTCGAGACGTTGAACAGCCGGCTGTCCACCCGGCCCGAGGCCACCAGCGTGGCCGCGTCGGCCGGGATCACATAGGTGTCGCCGTGCTCCACGCGCTGCGCGAACTGCGCGCCCTGCCTGCCCTTGCCGGGCCGCACGGCGACTATCCGATCCGGACCGTCCAGCGGCTGGAGCACCACCCGGTCACCGGTCACCAGGGTCACCGTCTTGATCGCAGAGTCGCGGCCCGCGATCGTCTTCTGCGGTGGAACGGCCCCCCGCGCTGGGCTCGCCGAGGACGTGAGCACCAGAATCAGGGCACACGCCACTATCCCGTGTTTTCTCATACACTCGTACACGTCACATCGATGGAGTAAGTTGCGAACTATGTGGCGATCTTTTTGTCAGGTTGATGTTTTCACTGACGAGCCCTATCGCGGCAACCCGGTGGCGGTGGTGAGCGATGGTTCGGGCCTGAGCACGGAGCAGATGCAGCGCTTCGCCCACTGGACCAACCTGTCGGAGACCACGTTCCTGCTGCCGCCTTCGACCGATGGCGCGGATTATCGGGTGCGCATCTTCACGCCGACGATGGAGCTTCCGTTTGCCGGGCACCCGACGTTGGGCTCGTGCCACGCTTGGCTCCTGTCCGGCGGGTTGCCCGCTTCGCCGGATGGCGTCATCGTGCAGGAGTGCGGCGCGGGGCTGGTCCACATAAGACGGACGGACGCGGGGTTTGCCTTCGCCGCTCCCCCACTGATCCGCTCGGGCCCGGTGGACGCGGACCTCGTGGCCAAGCTAGCCGGCGCGCTGCGCGTCGATCCTCATGACATTCAGGATGCGCAATGGGCCGACAACGGCCCGGGTTGGGTCGCGGTGATGCTCGCCGACGCGGATGCCGTGCTCGCGCTGCGCCCAGGCCCGGTCGACCTCGACATCGGCGTGGTCGGGCCGCACCCGGCGGGTTCGCCGGAGGCGTTCGAGGTGCGGGCGTTCTTCCCCAAGGACGGGGCCACCGTCGAGGATCCGGTGACGGGCAGCCTCAACGCCTCACTGGCGCAATGGCTCATCGGCACCGGCCGAGCCACCGCGCCCTACGTCGCCAGGCAGGGCACCGCGCTCGGCCGGGCCGGACGGGTCCACATCATGCAGGGCGAAGACGGTCGCATCTGGGTGGGCGGTGGCACGGTCACGTGCGTGGCCGGTGAGGCGAGACTGTAGGCCGGTGCCTCACTGCACCCACAGGCTGTAGTGGAGTTCGTGATCGACGCGAATGGGAGGCTGAGCGTGGTGGGCGGGCCGGGCACCCGCCCACCACGGGCTTATGACAGGTCGCCCACGATCAGGCCACGGCCGTTGGTCGCGATGTAGACGCGGCCGTAGACCCTTGGGTCACCGCTGATCGCGGCGCCCGTCCACGCCCACTGATGCCTGTCGTCGTTGATGCGGACCCAACGGTGCCCGCCGTCATCGGAACGGAAGATGCCGCGCTTGCCCGCGACCTTCGCGCTGGTGAACACGGCCGGATAGGTGCGCCCCGGCGCGGGCTTGCCGAAGCCTACGTTGTCGGCCTCGTCGAGCCCCGCGTGGCGGGCGAACGTCGCACCGCCATCGGTCGAGCGGAACATACCGGTCTTGCCCGCGGACAGCCAGATGTCGCCCGCGACCCCGGGCACGGCCTTGAAGCGCACATCGCCATCGACCACCAGCGAAGCCGTGGCCGTGAACGACGCGCCCGAATCCGTGCTCACGTAGAAGTATCCGGCAGCGTGCCCGTAGAACACGTTGGCCCGCACCTGATCCGCCTCGATCACGGACCCCGCGGGCAGCCCGGCAACGGCGGTCCACGTCGCACCGTCGTCTGTGGACCGGTGCACGGCCGCGCCCTCCGGCGCCCACAACGACACGGCCCCGTCCGCGCTCACCGCGACCTGCCCGCCGCCCGTGATGCCGTCGGGCTGTGTCGCGGCCGCCGTCCACGTGACACCACTATCGCGCGAGATGCCGAACCGTGTCCACGAGCCGACCGGATTACCCACACGCACGATGACTTCGGGCGCTTGCCCGGCGTAGTCGAGGCTCTTGCCCGAGCCGAACGTCGGGGTGTCGAGCATCTTGCCCGGCGCGGTGAAGTCGGCGTGCCGGAAGCCACCGATGTCGCCGACCGCCGACAGCAGGTGTGCTCCGGTGGGTGGGCTGATCAGGTCGAGGATCGCCGTCTCCTCCAGCCCTCGCGCCTTGACGGCAATGTGGACGGTCTCGCCGCGGTCCCAGGCGGTGAGGTTGTCCGTGCCGTAAATCGTCGCTCCCGTACCGTACAAGAGACGATCTGAATTGAATGGGTCGATCTCCATGGACTCGGTCATCCAGCCGAGCTTCGGCGACTGCTCGGGCAGCGCCTTCGTCTCGTTCCAGGTGAGCCACGGCGATTCCGAGATGTCGATGTCGTAGCGGTTGACGCGGTCGGGCCACGCGGGGATGTCCCACGCGCGGGTCCACGTCGCGCCGTTGTCGGTGCTTCGGAAGAAGACGACATCGGGCCACCAGGAGATCTGTGTGGCGACCATGAGCGTCCCGGGCCGCTGCCGGTCGATTGTGAGCCCGGAGTAACCCCACCCGGCACCCGCCGCTGGCGTGATGTTGGTCCATGAATCCGTTGCCAGATCGAGCTTCCACACCTCGCCGTTGCCACCGTCATAGGGCCCGGCCGTGTCGCTGGTTGCCAGGTAGAGGAATCCGTTGCCGATGACACCCTTGTGCGGCAGGAAGCCCTTGGGCGTGCCCGGCACGGGCGCCCACGTGGCGCCGCCATCCGTGCTGCGGTAGAGCGGGTTGTCCTTGTCGGCCACGCCCACATAGATAACGTTGCGCGCGCCGAACACCACCCACACCACGCCGATCAGATCGCTGTTGTATCCGCTCGTGTCGTTGGGGTCGGGCCGGAACGTGCCCGGGTTGGGAAAGGACTCCACCTTGGACCATGAGGCGCCGAAGTCGCGGCTACGCCACAGCCCCTGCCCGCTCGGCGCACCAAAGTAGACGATGCTATTGCGGTAGGGGTTGACCGCGAGGCGCTCGCCCATGCCCCGGCCGGGCATGTTGCCGCCCAGCTTGAACGGCAGCGGCGCGGCCTTGAACGTGCGCCCGCGGTCGCGCGAGCGAAGGATGGCCCCGTTGTTGGGGTCCCAGTCGTTGGTGTAGGTGCCGACCGCGAGATACAGCCGGTCGGGGTCGCGCGGGTCCGTGGCCAGGCTCGCCACGCCGGTCCAGCCCCATTGGTCCCAGCCGACCCAGTCGAGCAGGGGGATCCACTTTTGCGAGCGTTTGTCCAGCCGATACGCACCGCCGATGTCGGTGCGCGCGTAAACGAGCCCGGGTTCGGACGGGTTGAAGACGATGCCGGGGACGAAACCGCCGCCGACCATCTCTGCGTTGCGCCACCTATAACGCGGCTGGCCGGCCTGGGCGCCGGTAGCGGATAACGCGCCAACGGCGGCTCCCGCTGCCAGGAGGGTACGTCGGGTCACAGTCATGACCGATAGTTTGACGACTAAACGAAATAAGTCAAGGGGAAGGCATTGACATACTTGAAACGTGCCCGGTACTTTGCGAGAACGGAAAGCGCTTTCCTGGACTTTTCCAACGCGTCCCAAAGTCCTGGAGGTCCCACAAATGAAACGACTCGCGGTAGCCACCGCCTTCACGGTCCTCACCGCCGTGCTCGGCTACGGCTCCAACGCGTCCGCCGCAACCTTCAACCTGGAGGGTTGGGCGACCCAGTGCGGCGGCACGAGCGGCGGCGGCAGCGCCAGCCCCGTCACGGTCACCACCGCCTCGGCGCTGATCAGCAACATGCAGGCCAGCGGCTCCCGGGTGATTCGGGTATCGGGCACCATCGCCCTGTCCGGCATGCAGAGGGTGGCCGCCAACAAGACGATCATAGGCGTCGGCAGCACCGCCACGATCACCGGCGGCGGGCTCAACATCGCCAACGTCAGCAATGTCATCGTCCGGAACATCAACTTCCGCAACTGGGGCGACGATGCCATCAACGTGCAGTACTCGACCCGGGTATGGATCGACCACAACAACTTCAGCAGCGGATATGACGGCGCCGTCGACATCAAGCGCGCGTCGGACTGCGCCACCGTGTCGTGGAACCGCTTCTTCAACCACGACAAGACCGCTCTGCTCGGCCACGACGATGGCAATGGCGGCGAGGACATCGGCAAGCTGCGCGTCACGTACCACCACAACTACTTCGACGGCAGCAACCAGCGCAACCCCCGGGTGCGCTTCGGCAACCCGGTGCACGTGTTCAACAACTACTACCGCGGCAACGGCGGGTACGGTGTCGCGTCCACGTGCAACGCGGGCGTCTACGTCGAGCGCAACTACTTCGAGAACGTGAGCAACACGGTCGTCACCCAGACGGGCTCGTCGCCTCAGGGCAACGTCAAGCTGCTCAACAACTATCTCGTGAACTCGGGGACCCCGGCCTCCCGCAACTCGGGCAGCGTCGCGGGCATCCCCTACAGCTACACGGTTGACGCCAACAGCTCGGTCAAGTCAATCGTCATGAGCGGGGCGGGCACCGGGAAGATCTGATCTGACCCGATCCCGAAAAAGGCGTTACCCCCGGCGGCGGCGCGGTTGGCAAGCGGCCGCGCCGCCGCGCCAAGACGAAACGGCGTGCGCCGCTTCGGCCGGCCGATGCCCGGTTGGCTGGGCGTGGACGGCGCCGCCGTTTCCCACCGCCGCCCGGGGCCCACACCCGGGCGGCGGGC
>NZ_QJUG01000196.1 GCF_003426775.1 Allorhizocola rhizosphaerae
CGGCTGCTCGCGGCGCTGCGCGCCGGCGACGAGGCGGGCGGCGACCGGCGCGGGCGGCAGAGCGCGGCCGTGCTCGTGGTCGAGCCCGGCAAGGGTTACGGCGGCACGAGCGACGTCGCGGTCGATCTGCGCGTGGACGACCACACCGACCCGTGCGGCGAGCTGGCCCGGCTGCTCGACGTGCACTCGCTGCTGTTTGACAGGGCCGACCCGGCGACGCTGCTGCCACTGGAGGGCGAACTCGCCGATGAGGTGCGGGCGCTGCTTCGGGTAGAGTCCGATTTGGACGATGCCCTGGCCGACTGGGCCGGGGTGGAAAACCTGGAGGAGCGTCTGGTACCCGGAAAAATAGATCCACTGGTTTTGGATCACCTCAGGCGGTCCGTCGAGGAGCGAACAGCGCGGTGACGCCCGGATGGGTGAATTTATCGTGAACATGGCGTGCCGTGCGCCGGCTGGCGGCCGCGTTATGCTGATCGGCCGGGGCAACGAGGCCCGACCGCCGGCCGGCACCCGACCCGACCGCCACCTGCCGTCGCTGTTCGTGTGGCCGTGCCTTCGCTAGGTGAGCGCGCGGCCGGGGGCGGCGCAAAGGCGGGCGGATTCATCCCTCCGGCCAGGCGAGTGCATCCGTCCGGCCGACGCTCCCAAGGGGTGCGAACTGCCGCGCGGACCGTATCGTCAGCCAGCACGCGCGGATTATGGCACGACGGCCGTCAGCACGGCACCCGTACGATGTGTCGGCGGTCGCGCGATCGCATAAGCGCTTGGGGTAGACGCCGACTACCAGGTCAAGCAATGATCTGACTGGCGTGTGGGGAATCAATGCACGAAAGGGATGGCGGTGGAGATACGCAATCCAGAGCCGGCAGACGCTCTGACCGGTGTGGATTTGTTCGCGGGGCTCGAACCCGAGATCAGGCAGCGGGTGATCGCGGCGGCCGTGCCACGCCAATTCCGCAAGGGGCAGCTGCTATTTGTCGAGAACGATCCGGGTGAATCCTTGATCGTCCTGAAGCGAGGGTCGGTCGCGGTCTTCCGCACCTCGCCCACTGGTGAGCGGGCCGTGCTCAGCGTGATGCGCCCGCCGGAGGTGCTCGGCGAGGTGTCGCTGTTGGACGGTTCGGCCAGGTCGCTGTCCGCCGAGGCGCTGGAGGACTGCTCGGCCCTGTCGCTGTCGCGCGGCGCGTTCATGGAACTGATCCACTCCAACCCGCGAATCCTCGACGCGGTCATGCGCTCGCTCGGCTCGCTGATCCGGCGCCTGACCGAGCAAAACGCCGACCACGTGTTCCTCGACCTGCCCGGCCGGGTGGCCAAGACCCTGGTGCGGCTCGCGGGCGAGAGCCAGGCTCCGATGATCACGATTGAGCTGAACCAGAGCCAGCTCGCGGAGATGGCCGGCGGCTCGCGGCAAAGCGTCAACCAGGCCATCGGCTCGTTCGCCAGCCGCGGCTGGCTGCGCACCGAGGGCCGGCGCATCGTGGTGATGGACGTGCCCGCGCTACGCCGCCGCGCCGGCATGACCGACCGCTAATCGCCCGCGCGACCCCCCGCGTCACCCCTGCGGGTTTGGTTCCTTCAGGCGAAGCCGTGCTCTTGCGCGGTCGAAGCCGGGCGCGGCCCGCGTCACCCCCGCGGGTTTGGTTCCTTCAGGCGAAGCCGTGCTCTTGGCGCGGTTGGGGCCGGGCGCGGAGCGATCCGGGCCCAACCGCTGCGGCAACAGAGCGCGGTTAGGGCCGGCCACGAAGTGGTCCGGCCCTAACCGCTGCTGAAGATTCAGCTCAATTGCCGCCGCCGCCGGTGGTGTCGTCGGTCGGGCCCTGGTAGTCGCCGTCGTCGTCGGGCTCGGAGCCGGTCGGTCCCTGGTAGTCGGACGTCTGCGGCTCGACGCCGGTCGGCCCCTGGTAAGGGTCTTTCTCTTTGGTGGGCTCGGTCATTGTCTCCACAATCCCCTGTTCTTCTAGTTCAGCCAAAGTGATCGCATCGACGTCGATATGTTCACCGGCGCCGTGAACCCCACCCGCCGGGTCGATCCAGGCGGTTGCCAGCCGTACCAACATCGCACGCGCCTCCATGGTCCAATGGCGATCCGTGCCACGAAACTCTAGCCGGGTGGCCCTGTAGGGAAAGTCCCTTGTCGGCTTCGCTACAGCAACACGGCCGATGTACCCGGATGAGCCCCGGTAGGAGATACTGAATCCCCAGACGACCTGGTGGAGATGTGAGCAACCCTACCTGCACGAAATGCGCACGTGTGGCCGGGCCAGACGACAGGTTCTGTGGCGGCTGTGGTTCCGCGTTGACGCAGAGCTGTCTCCACTGTGGACGGTCGCTCACGCTTGACGCCGCCTTCTGCACGTCATGCGGGCAGCAGGTCGGCTCCGCACCGGTCGTGGTGAACAACGAGGACCGCCGGCGGATCAGCGTGCTGTTCATCGACATGGCCGGGTTCACCTCGTTTTCCGAGCTGGCCGACCCGGAACAGGTCCGGACCGTGCAAAGGGAGTACTTCCTCACCGTGCGCGAGGTGATCCACCAGTACGGCGGGATTCTGGAGAAATACATCGGCGACGCGGTGATGGCCGTCTTCGGTGCGCCGATCGCGACCGAGGACGACGCGCTGCGGGCCGTGCGGGCGGGCCTTGAGGCGCAGCGCGTGCTCAGCCACGGCCGGCTGGGCCAGTTCGCCACGTTCCGCGTGGGGATCGCCACGGGCGAGGCCCTGGTCGACCTGGCCGCGATGCGCGATGGCGGGCAGGCGATGGCCTCCGGCGACGTCGTGATCACCGCCTCGCGGATGCAGACCGTCGCGCCCGAGGGGGGCGTGCTGGTGTGCGATGTCACGGCCAACGCGACGCAGCACGAGGTCGAATATGTGGAGCAGCCCTCGCTGACCCTGCGCGGCCGCAGCACGCCCAAACGGCTGTTCCTGGCGGTGTCGGCGCGCCTGCACCGACGCCATCGCGACGAGTCGACCCCGATGGTGGATCGCGAGCACGAGCGCGGCCTGCTCACCACGGCCCTGAACCGTACCATCCATGACAACAGGACCCAGCTCATCACGATCTTCGGACCGGCGGGCATCGGCAAGAGCCGGCTGCTGCGCGAGCTCGCCCGCCACGCGCGCCGCCGGCACGACGGCAAGGTGAAGTGGCGCATCGGCCACTGCCCGCCGTTCGGTGAGAATGTGACCTACGCGGCCCTGGCCGAGATCGTCAAGGCGGAGTTGGGCATCCTCGACACTGACGACCAGCCGACGGTCCGGTCCAGACTGGACAACGCGCTGCAGGCGATCACGACGCCGCGTGAGGCCGCGCGGCTGACCGAGGCGCTGGGCCCGCTGGTGGGCCTGCCGACCACCGGGCTCAAGCCGGAGGAGCACGAGCAGGCCTGGCGGCGGTTCCTGATCGCCATGGCGTCGGCCGGCCCGACCGTGCTGGTGTTCGAGGACATGCACTGGGCCGACCAGAAGATGCTGCAGCTGGTGGAGATGCTCGGCAGCCTGGGCAAGGGGCTGCCGCTGCTGATCATCGCGACCGCGCGGCCGGAGCTGCGCGAGCGCCGTCCGGATTGGACGAGCGCGGTCACCGGCGCCGTGTCGATGTCGCTGGGGCCCATGCCCGACGAGCACATCACCACGCTCTACGAGCTGATGGCCGGGCAGGCGGTGTTCGCCGAGGACAGCATCAAGCCGCTGGTCGAGCTGGCCGGCGGCAATCCGCTCTACGCGCACGAGTTCGTGCGCATGCTTATGGAAAAGGGCGAGCTGCGCCAGGTCGGCCTCACGTGGACGCTCAGCGATCCCGACCGTGCGCAGATGCCGCTGACCGTGCAGGCGGTCATCTCCAACCGCATCGATCTGCTCGACCAGACCGATCGCGCGGTGCTGCAGGCCGCGGCCGTGGTCGGCATCCACTTCTGGCCCGGCGCGATCGCGGCCGTGCTGGGCATGACGGTCGACATGGTGAACCGCTCGCTGCAGCGGCTGCAACAGCGCGATCTGGTCAGCGAGGTGCCCGTCTCGGCAATGGCGGGCCAGGTGGAGTACGGCTTCCGGCACGTGCTCGTGCGCGACGTCTGCTATCAGCGACTCCCCCGGGCGCAACGGGTCACCCACCACTCGCACGCGGCCGACTGGCTGGAGTCGCTTGTGGACGATCGCACCAACGACCTGGCCGAGGTCATCGCCAACCACCGCTGGGCGGCGCACGAGATCAGCCGCACCATCGGGCTGGACTCGATGCCATACGCTCCGGCGGCGCGGGCGGCGCTGCACCGGGCGGCCCGCCGGGCCTACGCGCTGGGCGCGATCGATGCGGCGATCATCGCGGTGGATCGCGCGATCGGGCTCAAGCTCGACGACGATCCGGTGCTCGACCTGCTCGCCGCGGAGCTCGCGCTGCGCCGCGACGGTGACACCTTCCTCGCCGACGGGGGCATGGCCAAGCTTGAGGCGCTGGCCGAGCAGCTGATGCAGGCCGGCGACCACAGCGCCGAGGCGCGGGCCCTGACCCTGCTGGGCACGGCGGCGTGGGCGCGGGCGGACCGGGCCACCGCGCTGTCATATCTCGATCAGGCGGTGAACCGTTACGAGTCGCTGCCCGAGAGCATCGAACAGGCCGAGGCGCTGCTGGAGCTGGCCCGGGTGCACATGGTCAACTATGAGACGCCGCCCGCGATCGCCGCGGCCGAGGCGGCCGCCGACATCGCCGGGCGGCTCGCGCTCGCGGAGGTCAACGCCGACGCCCGGATCACCTCGGCGGCCGCGCGCTTCCTGGCGGGAGCCCCCGGCGGCCTGACCGAGCTCGCGGCGATCACCAAGCACTGCCGCGAGCAACGGCTGAGCAGCAGCCGGCGGGCCATGCTCAACCTCGCGTGGGCCATGATGGAAGACGGTGACCTCGCCCGCTACGCCCAGCTGCTCGACGAGTGCCAGACGCTCAACGGCAACGCCAATGTGATCGCGACTCCGGACAGCGGCGCCGACCTGGCATACTTCTCCGGCGACTGGCGGCGCCAGATCTCCGAGACCAACAAGACCATGCGCCTGCCCAGTGCGCAGTGGGATCCCAACGCCGTGCTCACCACCGCGTGGCTACAGGTGATCCGCGGTGAGGAGCCCAACGACGACGCGGTGATGAGCCTGCTGAACTCCGCGCGGCACAGCGGGTTCCACCGCCCGCTGCGCAGCGCCGTGGCCAACATCGCGCTCTATCGCGCACTGCAGGACCGCATGCGGGAGGCGGCCGAGCTGCTGTCCGAATTGGACGCCGACTTCCGGGCGGCGATCTCGTTGCCGTTCTGCGAGTGGGCGGTGGCCGCGGGCCACGCCGCGCACCTGGTGGGCGGCGAGGCCCAGCGACAGATCCAGGGCATGTTCGAGCTCGCTCCCCGGCGCACGGTCTGGGTCGAGGCGGCCATCGCCACGGTCGACGGTGACCATCTCACGGCCGCCGACATCTTCGGCCGGATCGGTGACAAGAGCGACCAGGCGCTGTCGTGGGCGTGGGCCGCGCGGGCCGGGCATCTGCCCGACGCCGAGCTCAACCAATTGCGGGAGTTTGCACGGGTGAATAATGCGGCGTGGCTGTTGTCTGCTCCTTGATTTTCTGCGCGTAGACGTCGACGTACTCGCGGCCGGACAGCTCCATCAGCTCGTACATGATCTCGTCGGTGATGGCCCGCTCGACCAGGCGGTCGCCGAGCCGGTCGGCGTAGCGCGAGAAGTCCATCGGCCTGCCGAAGCGGATCTTGACTCGCATCACCTTCGGGATCAGCTTGCCGGTCGGCTGGATGATGTCCGAGTTGAGCATGGCCACCGGGATCACGGGCGCGCCGCTTTCGAGCGCGAGCCGGGCGACACCGGTCTTGCCGCGGTAGAGCCGGCCGTCGGGCGAGCGCGTGCCCTCGGGGTAGATGCCGGCCAGATCGCCCTCGCGCAGCACCCGCAGCAGGGTGTCGAGCGCGGCCTTGGCGGCGTCGCCTCCGGTGCGATCCACGGGGATGCACCCGGTACTAAGGAAAAATTGTTTTGTCAGCCAGCCCTTGATGCCCTTGCCGGTGAAGTATTCCGCCTTGGCCACAAAGGTGACCCGGCGCCGCACCACCAGCGGCATGAAGATCGAGTCCGAAAACGACAGATGGTTGCCGGCCAGGATCGCGGGACCGCGGGAGGGGACGTGACGCAGCCCCTCGATCTGTGGGCGGAAGATCAGCCGCAGCCATGGACCCAGGAAGATGTACTTGAGCAGCCAGTAGATCACTAAGAGCCACCCCGGGGTAGTAGGGACGTTGGTCAGCCTACTGCCGCACGCCCGTTTCGCGTGTCAGACTGGACCGGTGCCAGGCCCTGAGAGGGAAGATCAGCAGCCGGCCGACCACATCGACGCAGAGTTCGCGAAGATTGTCGCTGGGTTCGACGCCGTGCCCAGCTGGCCGGACGACGACGAAGACGGTAAGCAGCCCCCGCCGGCGCAACCGCAGCAGGGGCCGCTCTGGCCTGCCACGGGTCCGGTGCTGAACGAGCCGACGCTGCTCGACGGCTTGGACACGTTCGGGGCCGGCCTGCCTGACGGGCCCGACGACAAATACGTCCCGCCGCCGCCGCCGCCCCTGCCGCGCGTCCCGTTCGCCGCGGTGTTCTCCGTGCTCGCCATCGTGGCCGGGTTTGTGCTGTTCATGGACCGCACGCTGCTGCCGGTCGCCGGCGGGGTGAGCATGGTGCTCGGGCTGTGCCTGGTGTTCGGTGGCGCGGCCGCGCTCATCATGCGGCTGCGGCCGGGCGGGCCCGATGACGACCCGCCCAGCGACGACGGCGCCGTCGTGTAAAACCGCGGGCTCGCGGCGGCATCCGGCCTGCCCGATCTTGAAGGTGCTCGGGCAATTCCGGCTCGGAGATGTGGGCCTTCGGCCGCCACATCGCGATTCGGAGAAGCCGGTCCTTGCCTTCAAGATGGGGAGGGAAGATGCCGCCTTCAGGCGAGCCCGCCCGCGTTGCTTTGCACGCGCAAAGAATTCAAGCGCGCATGACGGTCGCGATCGGGATGCGTGCGGCCCGCAGCGCCGGGATGAGCCCGCCGAGCAGCCCGGCGATCAGGCCCGCGACGACTCCCGCGACGCCTGCCTGCCACGGGAACTCCGTCGTGGCCAGCACCGGGTGCACCTTGCCCAGATATCGACCCACGTAGTTGAGTGCCAGCATGCCCGTGCCGATGGCCGCGCCCGCGGTCAGCAGCCCGGTCAGCAGGGTTTCGGCCAGGACGATCCCGGCCAGCAGGGAACGCGACGTGCCGACGGCCCGGCGCAGCGCGAACTCCTCGACCCGCTCGCCGACCGTGGCGAGGCCCACGTTGAGGATCCCGGCCACGCCGATCAGCAGCACCAGCCCGGCCATGCCGAGGAACACCCAGCGGATCAGCGCCAGCTGGTCGGCCACGCGCTCGCGCGAGTCGACCGGCTCGGCGCGCAGTTGCTGCGCGAACTCGAGTCCGCTTGCCGCCAAGCGGGTTTTGAGGATCTGCATGACGTCGGTGGCGTGCGGCTCCATCAGCAGTTGCAGTCCCGTCCCTCCCTGCCGCAACTGCTCGGCGGGCAGCCAGTTTTGCAGCTCGTCCATGCGCACATAGGCCCGCGGTTCGCCGATCCCGTCATCGACCACCCCGAGGATCTGTGGGGTCATGTTGGCGGTCGCACCCGAGATTCTCATTTCAGCCGGTACCGCATACGTGCCGAAGAACTTGGCCGCCTCCTTGTTGAGCACGATCCGGGGCGCGAGCGACGCCGCCGAGGCGAAGTCCAGCCACTGCCCGCTCTGCTGGCGGAACGGCTTGAACTGCCGCACATCGCCGGTCATCGCGCTCAGCCGCAGTTCGATGGCCTGCCCAGGGGTCTCCGGCAGCGACGACTCCTTTTGCCCGATCGGATAACAGCCCCGTGGGCCGCAGATGAACTCGCCGCCGTCGGGTCTGGTAAGCCTCGGCCCGCCCTGGCCCTCGGCGACCGCCGCGAACGGCATGCCACCCCGATTGATCGGCGTCACCTTGGGCTCGCCGATGATGGCCGACATGTCGGTGGTCGCGACCACGTCGGGCCTGTCCTTGACCGTGTCGAGCGCGGTCTCCAGCGCCTTGCCCTCCGTCGGCACGTACATCTGCAGGGTGCCGTCCTTGCCCATGGTCAGCTCGGTTTCGCCGAGCGCGGCCCGCCGGGCGGTCTCGGACGCGGCCTGCACGACGACCACCGCGAGCACGCCGAGGAACAGGCTCATGATGGACAGCAACGTGCGCAGCTTGCGTGCCCGGATCCCTTGCAGCCCAATGATGAGCGCCGACCGCAGGCGCCCCTTCAGCCGGATCACCGCGCCTCCCCCAGTTGACCCTCGGACAGGCGCAACACGCGGTCCATCCGGTTGGCGTGCTCCCAGTCGTGTGTCACGAGCACCAGCCCGCATCCCTCCTTGGTCGCCTCGTGCAACACGTCGATCACGAGGTTGCCGGTCTCGGTGTCCAGCGCGCCGGTCGGCTCGTCGGCCAGCAGCATGCGCGGTTCGCGCACCAGCGCCCGCGCGATCGCGACCCGCTGCTGTTCGCCGCCGGACAGCCGGGGCGGCCGGTGTTTGGCCAGATGCGCGATGCCGACCCGGTCCAGGGCGGCCATCACCTTCGCCCTGCGCTTGCGGCGCGGCAGCCAGCCCTGCCCGTTGACCAACGCCATGGCCACGTTTTGCGCCGCCGTCAGGTGCTTGAGCAGGAAGAAGCGCTGGAAAACGAACCCGAACTCGGCGCTGCGCAGGGCGGCCGCCCTGCGCTCTGGCAGGCGCGTGATGTTGCGCTCGCCCAGCAGGTAGCTGCCGCCGTCGGGCCGGTCGAACAGCCCGATCAGGCTCAGCAGCGTGCTCTTGCCGGAGCCGGAGCGGCCGAGCACGGCGATGGCCTCTCCACTGTGGACGGTCAGGTCCACCCCGGTCAGGATCTGGTTGCCCTGCAACGATTTGGTGATTCCGCTCAGGCGCACCAGCGGGATCACTTGGACCTCACGGGGACCGGGAACTTGTCCGCCGGGATCGGGCCGCCCGGCCCCTGCGGCGGCACGTTCAGGTTGGGCCCGGGGACGGCGACGTCTTCATCACCGGTCAGGCCCGACTTGATTTCGATCACGCGACCGTCGGTGAGCCCGAGCACGACCTCGCGCGTCTGGCGCGTGCCGTCGGGCAGCACGATGTCGACCTGACCCTTTCCCTGGGTGCCCGCCACCGCCTCCACCGGGAGCACCAGCGCGTTGGCTGCGGTCTCGGTGACCACCTCCAGCGTGGCACCCGCACCATTGATCATCTTGACCCCGGTGGGCGGGATGCACACCAGCTTCATGCCCGTGGCCGCCTGCTGGTCGTTTTGCTGCTGCTGTTGCTGGTCCTGTTGCGGCAGCGCGTTGATCGTGCCGAGCACGCTGCACGCGAACGGGCCGGGACCGCCCTGGATCTGCGCCTGCACCGAACCGATCGAGCCCGCGATCTTATAGGCCTGCGCACCGTCGATGTCGGCCACGATGCCGTAGCCGACGTGCTTGGCCGAGACGATGGGCGTGCCCGCGGTCACGGTCGACCGGTCGTCGGCCAGCCGGTTGAGGAAGACCGCACCGGCGGGCACGTCGATGTTGTGCCGCTTGTTGCCCTTGGCCACGACCGCCGCGACCCGCGTCGGCTTGGTCGGGGTCGTGGTCGGTGGCGTCACGTCGACGTAGCGGACCTGCCCGTCGGCCGGGGCCTCCAGACCGAAGACCGGGTTGAGCGTCACCTTGCCGGTCAAGCTCACCCGGTTGGTGAGGGTCTGCCGGGTGGCCTTGACCTTCGTGACGGTGGTGCCGCGCGGGAGCAGACCGGGGGTCTGCGCGGACTCCTTAGTTGCGGCGTCGCACGCCGCTGTGGCTAGAGCGGCTAGACATACGCCGAATAGTTGTCGTCGATGCACATGAAGGACGACGCCCGAGCGGGGGTGAAGGTTGCACTCACGATTTGTCCAGCCAATCGAGGATCGCGTCGATCGGTTCGCGCCAACGGGCATCGAGCATCAGATCGTGGCCCATGCCCGGGAACAGAAGCGGCGCGCCTCCGTAGCGCCGGGCCACCTTGCGCACGGCCGAGTCTGGCACGATCCGGTCGTCGGGGCTGCCGACCACGAGCACTGGCGGATCGCCGACCGGGTCTTCGGGCGCGCGGCCGCGCAACAGCTGCCACTGCGCCTTGCTTGAGGCACGGCCGAGGCGCTTGGCGTAACCGCGGGCGACGCTGGCTGGTACCTCCCTGGAAAAAAGCTGGGACGCGGGAAGCCGCAGCCGGCCGCCGAAGAGCGCGGGCAGGCAGATGAAGGGGTTTCGAAGGGCCGTCCCGACGCCGCCGAACACGGGAGCCATAAGCACGGCAGCCCGTGCCGGATAGCGCGCCAGCGCATGGGCCGCAGCCAAAGCGCCCGCGCCATGGGCCACGATAACCGCGCGCTTGGGCAGGCTGGCCGCGACCTGTGCCACGTCGTGGGCGTAGGCACGCAACGTCGCGTCTTTGTTGTCGCGCAAGCTCATGGCATAGGCAGGGAAGCCACGATCGGCCGCATGCTCCAGCCAGTGCTCGTGGTAAACCCATGCGCCATGGCCGAACCCGGGCACGAACAACACGGGCGGCTTGCCCTCGTCGAGCTCGGGCGTCGCTCGCAACACCTCACGCTTGGCCGCCGGGACGGGGAACGCCCACTCCTTCTGCCGCAACACCTTTATCACGCTGTTGCCTCCTGCAGCAGGCGTTCGATGCCCTTGAGATAGCTGATGTGACTGACCTCGAACCAGTGCCGCGCCGTGCCACGCACCTTGGCGTCGGTCCAGCGCTTGTCCGCTTCGGAGTCGAGCTGACGGAACACGGCGGCCGCCTTGGCCGGTGCCGTGTCGCGCAGGCGCAGCAGCCGCGCGAACGTGACCACCTGCCAGTGCACCAACGGGAACACGCCCGAGTCCGGCTGCAGCAGGCCCGCCACCATGAGCGTGGGCAGCCGCTTGGGGAAGGCGTGCATGGCCAGGCGGGGCTTGCCGTCGGCGGTCATGCCCAGCAACTCGGGATCGATGAACTCGAAACTGGGTTGGTATCCGGTCGCCATGACGACGAGATCGGGCTCGATCTCCCGCCCGTCGGTCAGCTCCACGGAAGTTCGATGAAATTGCTTGATATCCGGTACCGGTTGGATCGCACCGTGCCCGAGGTAGTACACCAGCAGGCTGTTGACGATCGGGTGCGACTCATACACCTTGTGATCCGGCTGGGGCAGGCCGAAGCGCGCGAGGTCGCCGACCGTCGAGCGGATCGTGCGTGCCGCGAGGCTCTGCCGCAGGCGCAGCGGCAGCCTCAGCCACAGCAGCGTGTCGTTGACCTGATCGGTGGGCCGGCCGAGCGCGTACTTCGGGCTGTACCAATATCCGCGCCGGGTCGAGTGCCAGCACCGGTTGGCCTGCTGCGCCGCCTCCACCGCGATGTCGCAGCCGGTGTTGCCCGCCCCAACCACGAGCACCTTGCGACCGCGCAGCTGTGCGGCGTCCTTATAGGACGATGAGTGGATCAGCTCGCCCTTGTATCCGTCGAGCCCGTCATAGGCGGGCATGCGCGGAAACCAGTTGTGCCCGTTGGCGATCACCACGGCCGCGTAGCGGTGGATCCGCTCGCCGCCGTAGCCGCCCGTGCTGCGGGTCGTCACGTCCCACCGGCCGTGGTCGGTCGGCTCCACCTTGACCACCTCGGTGCCGAACCAGATGTGCGGGCGCAGCTCGAAATGGTCGGCGTAGTGCTCGAAGTACTGCAGCAGCTGGGTGTGCTTCGGATAGTCGGGCCAGTCGTCGGGCATCGGAAAATCGGGAAACTGCGTGAACGGCTTCGACGAGATCAGGTGGGTGCTCGCGTAGACCGGGCTGCGGTCGTGCCGGTAGTTCCAGCCGCCGCCGACGCTCGTCTCGCGCTCGTAGCAGTCGACGCCGAACCCGGCCTCCTTCAGATTCTTGATCGCCGTCAGGCCGCTGGGCCCGGCCCCGATCACGCAGACCGTGTCGCCCCGGTCATACACCGGCCGCCCGTCCCGCCACGCCGTCGCCTGCCCGGTATCACCGTAGCCGTCGCTGTAGCCCGATGTAGTCACCTGGGCATCTTCGGTGATCCTGGCCCGGATTGTCCAGTGGTGGCGGCGTTGCTGGCACTAGTCTCGATAGGCGTGGGGATCGGTCTTCGTGTCGTCACGTACAACGTGCACTCGCTGCGCGACGACGTTGGTGCCCTGGCTTTGCTCATGCGGGAGCTGGAGCCCGACATCGCGATCATCCAGGAGGCGCCGCGCCGGTGGCGGTGGCGCACCAGGTGCGCTCGGCTCGCCCACTCGTTCGGGCTCTACTACGCGGCCGGGGGCCTGCCCGCTTTAGGCAACTTAATCTTGACGACATTGCGGGTACGGGTCGAAAGCACATGGCATCTCCGCTACCCGCTGACCCCGGGCAGGCACATGCGCGGCGCGGCGTTCGCCCGCTGCACGGTGCCCGGTACGGACCCGTTCGTCGTTTCCGGTTCACATCTGTCCACTCACGACAGAGAGCGGGAGGCGCAGGCGACACTGTTGCTCCGCGCGCTGGACTCCTTCCACGACCCCGTAATCCTCGGCGCCGACCTCAACGAGACCCCCGACGGGCCCGCGTGGCAGATGCTCGCGTCCGGCCGGACCGATCCGGGCTCCTCGCCCACCTTCCCCGCCCGCTCACCGGACAGGCGCATCGACGCGCTCCTCATCGACCCCCGCATCACCGTCGATTCTTGCTTCGTAGCCGACACGCCCTTGGCCGTGCAATCCAGCGACCACCTCCCCCTCACCGCCGACCTCACCTTCCCCCACCACCGCGCCCACTTCGTCGAACAGGGACGTGAGTTCATGATCAACCGGAAGGGGTGAGGACCCGGGTGGGGGTTTCGTGGATTTCGCGGGCTGCGCGGATGCCGGACTCCAGTGCTCCCTGAATCCAGGCGTGGTACAGCGAGCAGTGCTCGCCCGCGAACCAGATCCGGCCCTCGGGCGCCACGATGTGCTCCTGCATCCGCGTCACCTGGCCCGGCTCGAACTGCGCGAAAGCACCCCCGGCGAACGGGTCGTTGAACCATGCATGCGAGGCGCCCACCTCGAACTCGTCCACGATCTCTGGGTGGATCTTCGCCACGTCCTCCAGCGCCTGCTCGATCCGGTCGGACTCAGACATCGAGCCCCACCGAAGCGCGTCCTGCCCCCACGTGTAGCTGGCGAGCAACACACCCCGCTCGGTGTCGTAGTCCACAGTGGACGGATAGACGATGCGCCGGATCGGCAGATCGGTGGCCGTCGTCCCGCCCACGATGTGGTAGGGCGCCTGCTCCCAGAACCGCCGCCGCACCTGGAACAGGATCTTCGTGGACGCGTTGTACCGCAGCTCCCGGATGGCCTGGCGCTTCTGGCGCGACAGCGCGGGCGTCACCTCGACGTTGCTCAGCACGGGGAACGGCAGCGTGCAGATCGCGTAGTCGCCGTGCACCTGATAGTGCCCGCCGCGATTGCGATAGTGCACGGTCACCCCGTGCTCGTCCTGCTCGATCGCGTGCACGACGGCCCCGAACCGCACCCGTCCCTCGATGCGCCGGTAGAACGACTGCGCGAGTAAATCCGTACCCCCATCAATGAATTGCATCTCTTCAAAGGCCCGCCCGATGATCTCGAAGAACTGCTCGACCACGGCGGTGTTCATGTTCTGCTCGCGAAAGCTGAGGACCGCGTACATCTCGATCGCGCCCTCGGACCAGCCCTTGGACTGCAGGAACTCGCGCAGCGAATACTGGTCGTACTGACGCATGATCTGATCCCAGCCCGCCTGTCCCGACCGCTCGTGCAGCTCGCGAATGTCGCGTGTCGACTCGTCCCACAGTTGGGTCCACGTCTTGCCGCGCTCGTGCTCGGCGAGCTCGAACGGCAGCTCCTGCGGTTGCAGGTCGGCCTGCTCGAAGGTGGTCGTGCGACCGGCGAGGTGCAGCAGCGTCCGGTTGTTGTTCATCACGAACGGGCGCATACGCAGCCCGAAAAGCTTGCAATATTCGAGGGTGAGCGTGTGCACCTTGGGGATGCGCATCGCGCCCGCCTCCGCGTAGAGGCCCGGCGCGAACTCGCGCATCGTATAAACCCTTCCGCCGACGCGGTTTTGCGCCTCCAGCACCACCGGCTCGTGGCCCTGCCGGTCGAGCTCGAACGCGGCCACCAGCCCGGCCATGCCCCCGCCGATCACGATGACCCGCTTGGGTTGCTGCTCCCGCGCTGCCAGCCCCTCCTTCGCCGTGGCCAGCAGTTCCTGCGGGACCGGCGGCGCTGCCGTGGGCGGGGGTTGTGGGCTGGGCTCAGGGATTCCTATCGCTGCGCCAGGCGTTCCGGTACTCATAGAAAAAAGCTATTTTTCCTCTGGTACCGGGTAAAGCCACGTCCCCCGTGCGAGCCCACTCATTCATCTCATGTTCGCCGCCGCCAGGACGGCCGCTCTCAGCCTGTGGTTTCCGGGCGCCGCACCACCCGGACGGGCGAAACGCCGCCGCGTGTAGGCAACGTCGCCACATCCGTGGGCTCACGTGCGCGCGAGGTCCGCCGCTCCGATCACGCCCGCGTTGTTGCCGAGCAGGGCCGGGCGCAGTTCGGCGTGCTGCAGCCGGGCGCGCTGCGCGAGAGCCTCCTGATAGGACAGTCGGGTCGGGCCCATCAGCAGCTCGCCCGCGTCGATGACACCCCCGCCGACCACGACCACCTGCGGGTCGAGCAGCTGCACGATGTCGGCCAGGCCCTTGCCGAGCCAGCTGCCGATCTGCGCGAACGCCTCGACGGCGACCTCGTCGCCGGCCCGCGCCGCGTCGGTCACCATCAGCCCGGTGATAGCGTCGGGCTCTCCCCCGGCGGGCTCCAGCAACAGCTTCGCCCGTTCGGGCATGGCCACGGCCCCGGCCCGCGCGTAGCGCACGAGCGCGTTGCCGCTCGCGTACTGCTCCAGACAGCCCAGCCGGCCACACCCGCACAGCTGCCCGTCCGGCACGGCAAGCATGTGCCCGTTCTCGGCGGCCACGCCGTGCGCGCCCCGCAGCAACTGTCCACCCAGGACGATCCCGCCGCCGATGCCCGTGCCCACGGTGAACATGACCATCGAGTCGTCCGCGTCCTCGGCCGCACCATAGCGAAACTCGGCCCACGCCGCGACGTTGGCGTCGTTTTCCACCACGACCGGCACCTTGACGCCCGCCTGCACATAGTCGCGCAGGGGCTCGTCGCGCCACGCCAGGTTGGGCGCGAACAGGACGGTCGAGCGCGTGGCGTCGATCCAGCCGGCCGCGCCGATGCCGACCGCCTCGACCTCATGCTTGGCGGCCAGCTCGTTGACCACTTCGACGATGACGTCACGGGTCGCGGCCACATCGTCGGCGGGCGTCGGTCGCCGGCAGGTCTCGATGACCTTCCCGGACGGGTCGACGACGCCTCCGAGCACCTTCGTGCCCCCGATGTCCACACCGATCGTCAGCGACACGCCGTCACCCTTCCTCGACCCTGGGGGCTGCCTTCTTGACCGCCTTCTTCACGACCTTCTTGACCACCTTTTTGGGCTGCGCCCCGTTGCCTGCCGCGTCCGCCGGCCTCGGGCCCGCCTGCTTCGGCGCGGCTTTCTTCGGCGCGGCCTTTCTAGGGGACACGCCGTTGTGCCCGGCGGGGGTCGCGTCGCCGCCCGGCTCGGTGGTGGCGGCCCGCCAGGCGGCGTCGCCCTTGGGCTGCGGGGCCGGCGTGGCGAGCGTGCGCAGGAACGAGGCGACTCCCGCTGCAAGGTCGCCCGCGCCGGT
>NZ_QJUG01000197.1 GCF_003426775.1 Allorhizocola rhizosphaerae
CGCCGCTACACCCGCGCCGCCTACACCCTGCACGAGCACGCCCGCCGCCACGCCACCGCCTCGACCGGCTTCGCCGAGCCGCAGCGCCGGCCCGGCCGAGTCACCTTCGTGCACGCCATGGCCCGGCTCACCCCGGACCAGCGCCGCGCCATCCAGCTGCGCTACCTCGACGGCTACCCCCGCGACGCCGCCGCCCGGCTGATGGGGCGCAGCGTCGAAGCGGTCCGCTGCCTGGAACGGCGCGCGATCCGGCGCATGCACACCATCCTGGTCGCCGCTTCCGGCAGCACCGCCACGGCGGTGACCGCATGACCACGCCGATTCCCAACATCCCGTTGCGGCTGGCCGGACGGCCAACGCTGGGCGGTCTGGTCGTTCCGTGGACCACCGGCCGCACCCCGGACGGCCGCTACCGCTTCGGGGCAGTCGACCTCGACCGGCACAACCAGGCCATGACCGACCGGCTCTGCCAGACCTGCGGCACGCCTCTGGAGGACCGGATCGTCTTCGCGCTACGCGACAGTGACCTGCGGGCGCTGACCAGCCACGAGCCCGGAATGCACCCGGTCTGTTCTGCCTACGCCGCAACGGCCTGTCCCATGATCGCCGGGCGGATGCAGCACTACCGCGCCGCGTCCCTCGCCGGGCAGCTGGCCGACCTCGGCATCGCCTTCCAGGGCGATCCGACCGGCGCGCGGGCGGGCGCCACCGCCGAGGCATGGCAGCTCGTCTGGGTCAGCGGCTACCACCTCTACACCCACCCGCACACCAAGATGCTCGCCGCGATGCTGCTGCCCGAGCAGATCCTGCGCGTACGGCCCGTGGGCACCACCGGCGCCGGGGCGGAAGGCGGAAAGCCATGAACCGCCACGAGCTACCGCCGCGGCTGGCCGCCCGGCCCTTCGACACCCGCCGCGGACTGCCCATCCCGTACGTCAGCGAGCACAACGACGGCAGCATCGACTTCTCCCTGATCAACGGCACGCGGGTGCTCGACTGCGTACGCCGGAGCCTGTGCTCGGCCTGCGGCCAGCCACACGAGCCGCAGATCGCGTTCGTCGGCGGCCCCGGCGGCTTCCGCCAGCGCCGCTACACCGACGCGCTGACGCACCTCGAATGCGCCCAATGGTCCCTACGGCTGTGCCCGTACCTGGCCCTCGAACGGCATCAACGGCGTGGCCACACCGAGCAGACCGCCGCACCCGGATTCACGCAGATGGAAAAGGCCGATCCGGTCATCCTCGCCGTCACCACCGGCTGCCGCGTCGAGCTGCTGCACGAACCCGGCTACGCCCCCACGGTGCAGTTCCGGCCCGCGCCGTGGATCTGGGCCACCCGATACGAGTACAGCCATGGCCGCCTCACCGAGGTCGGCCCGCAACCCCTGTCCTAGCAACAGAAACGGAGACCATCCCGATGACCCTGTATCAGATCACGATCTATCACAACGACGAGTCGCGGTTCATGCCCTACGAGGACGGACACCAGCTGACCGCCACCGTCTCGCACTGGTGCGATCTCGACGACGCCGCGCCCCTGATGCTCGCCAGCTGGGCATGGCATATCTTCAACGCCGACCTCGACATGCTGGAGAACAACCGCACCATGCCCGAAGGCGAAGCCGACTTCCTGTTGGCGTGCGTCTACCGGCTGCTGGGCTTACGCTCCCTGTCTGTCGGCGACGTGATCGAGATCAGCACCGACCAGGACGACTGGTGGCTGGCGTGCGACCCCGACGGCTGGAGGCACATCACGTCACCGGCCAACGTCCACGGGCAGCCGCTGACCGCCGAGAAGGTCTACCAGCACCTCCACGACCAGCGCAGGCCACGATGACCGGCCAGCAACCGCAGCCCGAAGATACCCAGCTGCACCGGCTGTGCGTGTTCGACCTGTCCCTGGACTGTGGCCATATCGCCACCGTCGCTATCGACGGCTGGTACCCGGTCTCAGTCGCCTGCTGCGAACGGCTCGGCGGCACCATCCAGGGCGGCGTGTACGTGCCGTACGCCTCGCACGTCGAGTACGTCAACCTGCTGTCGGAAAACTACGAGCACCGCCCGGCAGGCACACCGCGTGACGCCACGCGGCTGCTCGGCCGCCGTGACCGCACCGACGCTCCACGGCAGCCGGCCTACGGGTGGGACAAAGGCACCGCCGGGCGATTCCCCGCCCGTGTGGGTGCGACCTGGAGCATCGACGGCTCCATAGCCCAAGTCGTCCCCGACTGAGCGGAGTCCCCCACTCGCTACCACAACCTGCGCCACCGATAGGCGCCGGAAACACAAAAGCGGCCCGCCATAAGGCGGGCCTCGTCGTATTCAGGACCCGGGACGCCACGCCTAGACAACGAATGCGTCCCGGGTTCTCCAATTCGCATTGGAGGGTCCAGTGTCCCAACACCTGATCATGATCGCTAGCCCAGCGCTGGCGTTCCTCCTGGGCTGGCTCACCGCCCGGCCTCTCATCCGCCGCCTGCGCGCCGAGCTGGCCGACGCCGCCTGGTTGCTCAGCCACGACCCGCTGACCGGCATGCTCAACCGGGTCGGCTTCCACGCCGCCCTGGCCAGCTCCCCGCAGCCCGTCGTCGTCATGCTCATCGACCTCGACAACTTCAAACCCGTCAACGACACCCACGGCCACGACACCGGCGACGACCTCCTGGTCGAGACCGGCGACCGGATCACCGACACCGCCACCATGCTCGGCGGGACCGCCGCCCGCCTCTCCGGCGACGAGTTCGCGGTCCTGCTGCCCGTCCGCGACCAGAACCACAGCCGGACCGCCGACCTGTTCCTGACCACCATCGCCCAGCCGGTCCAGCTGACCACCGGCCACACCCCCTTCACGGTGACCGTCACCGCGAGCATCGGCGTGACCATCGCCGAAACAGCCGATCCGCTGCACGACGTTGCCTTGCGCCGGGCCGACATCGCCATGTACCACGCCAAACACGCAGGAGGAAACCGGTACACCGTCTATGAGCCCGGCATGACCATGCCCGCCAACCAGCAGCGTCGCGGGCCGCGCCTTCGCGACCTGCGCCAGCAGGGCCGGGGCGTGACAGCATGACCGGCCCGCGCATCGAGATGGCCTGCGCCACCTGCCTGGCCCCGCTCAACGTCCTCGACGGCGACTACATCCACCCGCTGAGCCTGGGCGACGTCGGTCACGCGCCGAAACCCGTTCCCGTCACCCAGCTCGACACCGTGCACCGCACCTGTGACTTCTGCGGCGACGACCATCCGATGTGGACGCTACGCGGTGGCGGCGTGAAGGTGCTCGCGACGGGCAGCGAAACGAACCTGTTGCAGGACATGGGAGAGACCTGGGCTGCGTGCGTTGCGTGCATGGCAGACCTCGACGCCGGAAAGGCACACCGCGTGGTCGACCGCGCGGTGCGGCGCATGCGCGTGCACGACATCCCGTTCGCGCACGCCGAAACCACCAAACTCCACCAAGCGTTCCTCGGCCAGCGCCAGCCCGGCCGTACCCTGATCACCACCACCGCATGGCCGGACATCAAGCTCAGCCCACGCGACCTGCCGAAGATCCGCGACCGGCTCACCCAGTTCTACCGCGGCCCCGACGAGCTACCCGCCACCCTGCACATCACCCAACGGCACCAGCTCGCCGACAGCCTGGACCGAGCCCGGCTCTACTGGATCGACAACAGCTTCACCGAGCTGGCCGAACACGCCGCCTCGCAGATGCCGGCGGTCACCGCCAGCAAAGACCTCGCACCAGGCGACGACGGGCTGCTCGTCTGGTCCCGGTCAGCCACCGCCCGTCAGATCACGGCCGTGTCCTGGACAACCAGAGCGGACGCGATCCACGCCGTCGTCTACCGCGCCATCGGCACCGGCCTCGACGACACAGCGATGCAGCACCTGCGCGACGAGGTTGGCTGGCTCGCACCCATGCGCGCCTTCGATCTCCGTCACGAGCAACTCGTCGACGACGCGCACCATCCCGGCTGCGCGATCCTGCTGGCCACCTGGCTGCTGATCGCTCAGAAAGCCGCCGAGACCGTACCCGCCGAAGCCGACAAGGCCGTCCGCAAGCGGTACGCCCGCACCAAGCGGCCACTGCCCGACGTACGCATCGTGCGCATCCGCGCCCACACCCACCGGGACGACATCGGCACCGCCGCCACGACGACCGGCACGGGGCGTACCTACACCAGCCGCGTGTGGGTCACCGGCCACTGGCGCAACCAGGCATACGGCAAAGGCCGAGCGCTACGCCGCCTGGTATACATCCACCCGTTCCTACGCGGACCCGAAGACGCCCCGATCAAGCTGAGCACCACCGTACGCATCCTCGACGGGCGCAACAGCGCTAAGCCGGACGGGAATGCCAGCAAGTAGCAACGATGATGCGGTGGCGGGGCATGATCCCGCCACCGCAGTCAGCGCCTTGTCACTTCAGATGGCAGACGAAATACGAAACAACCGATCGCTCGGCGTGCAGCCGCCCTCAGATCCCCCGCGGTGTGTACGAGCCATCACACGGAGCTAAAGAACGCAGAGCTGCCTGGGGCACCCGGGTGATAATGCGTGCTACCAGTTCGGGGAGCTACCCCAGGTTCTGACGAAGCATCGGCATTTCGTCGGAGAGGCCCCTACGGGCGGGTCAGCCGGGTACGCAGGTAGTCGGCGACCGGCTCGTACAGCCCGCTGGGGATCTTCGCAGTTACGTCGCGGTCGTCGCACCAGGCCAGTTCGGCGAGTTCGTCTGCGTCCACCAGACTTGCGCTGTCGGTGGCAGCTTCGCAGCCGACGTAGAACATGTGTCGGCCGGTGGCCGGGTGCTGGCGTTCGCCGATCAGGACTATCGGCGTGATGGGCAGGCCGACTTCTTCGGCCGTCTCGCGGACGGCGGTGTCGAAGGGTGTCTCGCCTGGTTCGCGTTCGCCTGCGGGGAACTGCCAGGACAGGCTGCCTTCGCGTTGGCGGCGGCGAACGAGGAGGGTGCGTCCTGCGTGCACGATGATCGCCGCGACGATGGCGGGTCGATCCAGACTCATGCCGCCTCCGCCAGTGCCTGCATCACCGGCGGGAAGATCGCTTCGGCCGGTATGAACTTGGTCAGCTTAGCCTCGTCGACCCAGGTGACGGTCAGGTTCTCCACGGGGTCGCGGTTGTCAGGTGTTCCGGTCAGGTACTCGCAGAGAAAGTACTCGCACATGACCTGGGTGACTGGGTGGAGCCGCCGTCCGAGGTGGGCGACAATGCGGCAGTGGACTCCGGTTTCGGCTAGGGTCTCGGCGACGGCCACGGCCGCGGGGTCGGCTCCGGGCTTGACGACGCCGGCGGGGAACTGCCACGAGCCTCCGGCTTCGTCGCGGCGGCAGACGAGCAGCACTTGTGCACTGTCGCGGACGACGGCGATGGCGACGGTGAGAACTTGCACCGTGCCTGCCCCGGTCTGCGCAGAGACCGGGGTGGAGAGTACGGATCGAGCGGCTGGGTCGAGGTAGGTGTGGTCCTCGCCGCCGAGCAGGTCACCGGCGCTGCACTGGTAGATCAGCGCCAGCCGGTTGAGAGTGTCGAGGGAGGGGGCGCGACCTCCGGGTTCGGGCCAGATTTCCCAGTAGGAGATGTGCTTGGCGGTCTTGGGAACGGGGTCGGGCCATAGGTCGTTCCAGCGGTTGGCGACTTCGGCTTGGGTGAGCCCGTGGGCGAGCCGCATCGTGACACGGGGGTTGAGGCCGTGGCGGATGGCCCAGTCTTTGGCGATGGCGGCGAACGTCCAGCCGGACTCGCGTAGGCGCATGGCGTCTTCGCGTAGCGCCCGCGCTGTCCTGGCCATGGTGATCAATCCCCCGGACGGTAGTACGTCCGTTACACACTACGGGTTTGATCTATATCGCGGAACCCGGTTAACCGCCGTGGTGGGCGGGGGTCGCCAGTAGCGTCACGGCGTCGAATGCGGCGGCGTGAACGGCCGAAGGCGTTGCGGCAGCGTCGATTCCGATCAGCGGGATGCCGAGTGCGGTCACCATTCGCAGCACGCCGCGAGCGTAGTGGCGATGGCGTACGGTGCGCTCGCGCAGCACTCCATCTTCGTCGTCGGGCCGAACCGATAACGGGCTGCCGCATCGCCCGCACATCCTCGGGTCAATGGTGCTGGGCTGGGCGGGCTCGTGAGGGTCGGCGGTGCTATCTGCCTCGCACGTCTGGCAGACGCGGCGCCTGGTACCTCGGGCGATGAGGACTTCGTTGGCGCTGTCAAGGTGCAGCACGACGAACCGGCCGCCTCGTTGCCGCACGGCCATGTGGATGTCAGCGACCTGGAAGGTGTCACCGGGCAGGTTCTCCAGCAGGACGGCGCGGCACGGGGCCGGGATGCGGGCGACGGCGGCGCGTACGGCCAGGCCGAGCGCCCCGTCGGAGACCCAGCCGAGTTCGTTGATAGGAACGAACAGCTCATGTAATTGCGGCTCGTCCGCGACGACGGCACGGATCGCGTCGCGCGGCCGGATGATCGGCGCGTCGAGTGCCCTGGACAGGCTTGTGGCCAGGGTGCTCTTGCCGCTGGCGGGCGGGCCGATGATGCCGATGAACGTGGTGGCGTTCGCGGCCGGGCCGAGGTCGGTGAGGGTCATGGTTACCTCGCGGCAGTCAGGGTGTCGGGCCGGGCGCGCATGAGCGTGTAGCGCAGGTCGATCAGCCTCGGCGCGATGGTGACGTCGAGCCGCTCGGCCGGGACAAGGGTTCCGGCGCCGGTCAGCTCGGCGCGGTGCACGGTGGTGCGCAAGGCCGGGTAGGCGGGGTTCACGCCGATCTCGCCTTTGGGCATGGTGGCGTTGAACGGCAACACGATGTCCATGTGGTTCCAGTAGTTCCACGCTTGCAGGGCCTTGTACTGATCAAAGTAGAAGTAGAAGTCGGGGTAGCGGCCGAAGGTGCGTAGCTCGCGGTGAATCAGGTGGCCGAGCAGTGGCGCGACGAACGGGCGTAGCTCGTCGAACTCCCAGCGCAGCCGTGTCCAGTCGGCGGTGTACATGGCCGGGTGCAGCAGCCGGGCGCACACGAGCAGCGCCAGCCGGTCGGCCAGGTATTCGGCGAGGTGGCCCATGTCGATGGTGGGGTCAATGGTGGCGAGCTTGGCGGCGAGTCCTGTGGTGGTGGGCTGGAAGCGGGCCAGGTCGAACTTGCCTGCCATGCCGGGGAAGGTGTCGAACAGCAGCTGCTTATATAGCCAGTTGTCGAATTCTCCGTGGGCCTTTGCGTGGCCGGCGCGGTCGCCGGTCGAGTGCAGCATCAGGTATTCGCTGAGTGCCTCGAAGTACAGGTATCCCAGGATCGGCAGGTGATCGACGGTGTCTGACAGCCAGTCGAGGAACATCCTTGGATCGGTGGCGACCTCCTGCACGCACCGGGTCACGCACGCTCCGAGGAAGGGCATGGCGTTGCGCACGCGTCCGATGATGGTGTCGCGCAGGCGGTGGCGCTCGTCGCGGGCCAGCAGGTACTCCAGGTGCTGGTAGATGTGCAGGTGGATCTCGCCGAGGCGCAGGTAGTCCACGCCGACGACGCCTCGGTAGGCGCTGCGGGGCAGCTCGACCTCGATGATCAGCGGTGTCGGCCGGTTGAGCGCGTGACCGTTCTCCTCGGCCAGCACCGCCTCCCTGGTGAGTACATACGAGCCGAGGTTGTGCATCCGGTAGGCGTCGCCGTCGCGGGTCAGCGGCGTGCAGTACACACTGCCGACCAGACAGCCGCCGCTGGGATAGAGCACGCCACGGTCGATGATCTGGTCAAGGGCGTGGGTGACGTGCAGCAGCGGCACCTTCTGTCCGCTGCGCAGCAGGTCGAACAGCGAGTTGCCAGTCAATAGCGACCCATTCGGCGTGTCGTGGAACATCCGGTGGTCCCACGCGGCGAGCTTAGCCGCCATGAAGTCCCCGTCGCCAACGCGGCGAGGACCCGGCTGGTAGAACACGTGGGAGTCGGCCCACAGCCGGTACGAGTCGGGGAAGTCCATCACAGGGTCTCCTTGGCCAGCACGGTCATCACGGCGCGCTCACTGCTCATGCCTTCGAGGTGGCGCCGCTCGGTGGTGAGCATCAGGTCGAAGGCGTAGCGGTGCAGCCACGGCGGAGGGATGAGCCGTAGGAAGTCGTGGTTGGGCCACCACTTGAGCTTGGGTAGCCGGTAACGGTCCAGGGCGTCGGCGGTCTTGACGATGTCGCACACCATCGGGGCGACCTCGTAGCGTTCCCGCTGCCAGTCGGTGAAGGTCGGATAATCCACGTCGTGCAGCTCCATGGCGGCGGCGATCACTACGGCGCGGGTGTCGCGGGCAGGAGGCAGCAGGTGCGCCATGACGTTGGTGTGCCGCTCGGCGAACCAGCGAGCCGCCCGCGCGCCGTGGCCGGGATCATCCTGGTCATGCAAGCGGCGACAGTCGTGCAGCGCCCCGGCGATCACCGCCTCCAGCGTCTCGCGCACCGGCAGGTCCATGAGCCGGGCGATGTGCGCGGCAAGGATGGCGACCCGCGCTCCGTGGCGCAGCCCGTGGATGGAATCGGCGACCCGTGGTAGCGCGTACCAGCCTCGCGGAATCAGCGCGTAGCGAGCGGCAGTCATCGGTGGGTGGCCGATCGGAGCATCGGGCCAGCCAGCGGGCCGGTTATCGGCGATCCAGCGCAACGTGGCAGGGTCCATGCGCTGGTGGCGAGGCAGGCGGCGCTGCTCTGCCAAGGCCACCAACGGTGCCTCGACGTTCCCGAAAAAGGGCGCGTTGTAGTCAGCCATGCCTATCCTCCCCGGTTGGCACGGTCGTGAACTGCGGTTATAGGAAGAAGTCGCCTAGAGGTAGTGCGGCGTCGTTCTAGTGAGCGGACGCGGCGGCCTGGCGGGCTTCGAACTGGCGGGTGAACTCGGCCAGTTCCTCTTCGGTCATCAGCCGCACGCCTAGCTCGGCAGCGACCGAGGCAATCATGGCCTGGCCTTGAGAGACTTCCTCGGGGCCGGCGTCGTCAGGTAGGACGACCTCGAACTCGGCGTGGTGGCCCCACGCCTGGCTCCACTTCATCGCGATCTCCACGCCCCGGTAGCGCCAGTTATGCCGCTCGTTGTGGGCGTCGTGCATGTGCGGGGTGTAGCCGAGCGCGTCGAACAGCCGGACGGCGGTCGGTACGTCGGCGGCGGCGATCGGTAGCTCGGTCTCCGGGAACGCCGCGCCGGAGCCGATCCGGCTGGTCTTCACGACGATCTTGCCGGTGTCGTGCGAGATGTTGTGAACGACTTTCAGCAGCTTGTCGGGCAGCACGTAGAACCAGATGTGCTTGTCGTCCTGCCCGAGGTCGTCGCCACGCTGGCCGAGCAGCTTGGCCAGCGTGGCGAACTCGGCTTCGGTCAACTGCGCGCGGTACTCGATTTCCAGGGTCATCGTCGGGTCCTTCCCGGCGCAGGCGGCCGAAGCGGGTTAGGGGATGTACTCGTTGAGCAGACCTTCGAGCCGGGAGCGGATCACGCCGTCGTGGAACAGCTCAGGCAGCGGCACCCCACCGACTTCCTGGCGCGTGGAGGCGACATCATCGAGGGTGCTCGACGGCAGCCGCTCGGCGGCGGCCAATGCTTCACGGGCGTACTCCTGCGCCTTCTCGAACTGGCCGTCCTCGCGGGTGCGGATGGCCAGCGCATAGGCGGTCTCGGCGAGCACCCGGTCATGCCCGGATGCTTTGGCCTGCTCGTATTCGTCCAGCAGGAGCTGGATCGGGGGCATCGTCGTCATCGGCGTGTCCTGTCGATCTTCTAGAACGTGAAGGTTTCTGCGAGGGTGTGGTAGTCGAACTGCTCGTCGGCTCCGAACCAGAGCTCTACCTCGTACTTTGCCTCGTCGACGTTGCCGGAGGCATGGACCAGGTTGGCTACACCCTTGTCCTGGCTCATCGCGTACGCCTTCGAGTGGTGGGCGAAGTCGCCGCGGATGGTGCCGGGCGGCGCCTCGTTGGGGTAGGTGCCACCGACCAGGCGGCGTACGTTGGCCACGGCCTCGACGCCTTCGAGGACCATCGCGATCACGGGGCCACGCTGGATCGCTCGGGCGTTGGCCTCGTAAATCGCCGTGCCGAACCGCTCTTCGAGGTCGAAGTAGTGCTTGCGGGTCATCTCGTCGTCGAGCTGGGCCATCTTGACTCCGACGATCTTCAGCCCGGCATCCTCGAACCGCTGAACCAGCCGGCCGACGAGCCCTCGGGCCACCGCGTCGGGCTTGAGCACGACGAGGGTCCGTTCCAGAGTGGTCACGACACTGCCTTTCCTTGTTACTTGTACGCCACGGTGTACACCGAGCCCCACGCGCGATCGGGGTTGGCGATCGTCGGATCGTGGGGCCAAGGCTCGACCTTACGGAACCCCGCTTCGGCACACAAAGACACCAACTTGTCCAGGTCATACGCCCACAGGTGCGGCGTGTACCGGTCGCTGTCGTCCTGATCGCGGAACAGGTAGTTCACGAGATCAAGATACGTGTTGAAGTGTGCCTGATCGTCCCTGTTTGCGTACCAGTCTCGCATCATGCGCTCGCGGATGCCGGGATCGCTGTCCACGTACGCGTCGATGACCATCCCGGCGTCGGGGACGCCGAGGACGAGCTGTCCGTTCTGCTTCAAGATCCGGTAGCACTCGGCGACAACCTTCTTGACCGAGGTCGGGTAGTCGATGTGCTCCAGGAAGTGCTCGGCGAAGATGAACTCGGTTTCGCCGTCCACGATCGGCAGGCCCTCGCGCACGTCGTAGATCACGTCCGCAGGCGGCATGATGTCGATATTGACGAAGCCGGGCAGCAGCCGCGCTCCGCCGCCGATCTGCACGCGACGCGCCGCAATCGGGGTTGTGACGTCCTCGCGGCCCGCCTGGTGGGCGCGGAACAGCTCGATCTCTCGCCTGAGCGCGCGCAGTGCCCGTCCCATGCCGTGCGTGGTTGCCGACTGGCGGAGCATCGTCTCGATCTGGCCAGACAGGGCTTCCAGCCCTTCCCAGCCGACCTCGGCGAGGACGCCTCGGGTGTCCATGCCTGCCTCCTTGATCAGGTTGTGCACCGAGGCGGGCGGAGACTCATGTCGCGCCCGCCCCGGGCCGTCTATGGATCAGTTCGTTGCTGCATTCACTGTGCTGGATGGCGTGAGCGGGAACGACCCCGGCGGCCGTTCCGGTTCACCCGGCCGCAACTCCCCGTCATGCGGGGAATTCGCGACCACCACCCCTGACGCGGACACTGGCGAGGCTTGCGTGACGATCAGCGGGGCAAGCCACAACGTGCGGGCACGGCGCTCGGTCATTGTCGGCACTCGCGTGCCGTTGGCCGATGCCGAAGGGGTCGCGGACTGTGCCTCGCCTCGGATGACGAAGAAGCCCAGATCGGCGTCACTGCGCGCGCCGAGGACGGCGCGGAAGGCTTCACGGTACGGCTGTTGCGGCCATCGATGTTCGCCACGCTCAAGTTTGCCGATGTAGGAGGAGTCCAGGGCCGGTCGACGGGGGCCGTGTCGGGCAAGGTGTTCATTGAGGAGGTCGGCGAGGTCCTGGCGCGACATCGGCCGCCCCGACCCGGAGGGCGATAGGCGGCGAAGCCGCGCTCGGCGTAGTAGCTCGTTGGGCGTCCGGCGCCGGGCTTCGCTCATGGCGTCCTCCGGGCGGCCGAGCGTGGATGCCGGTTCACGTCGGCCGTCATCAACACTTGGTCGATCTGTGTGACCAGGCCCGCCGTGTCCTGTGCCTGCGCCAGCGGGGCCAAGCCGGTGATTGCCGCGAGCAGGCGCAGCACGGCAACTGCCTCTTGTTGGCGCAGCCCGGTCGTTGCCTCCGCAGTCGGCTGGCTCCGTTCGGCGGCTACGAGCGGATACAACCTTGTCAGAATCCCGTCGGTATCGAGAACGTCGTCGCAGCGTCCGGCTAGGTCAAGCGTCGGGAACCGTTGCGCCATCTCGACCTTGCCCACCAGGGTCGCCGACAGAAACACGCGCTCCGCGAGTCGGTTCTGCGAGAGACCGGCGCGCTGACGGTGGTGGCGAAGTTCCGCGCCGAAGAAGTGCAGCGCGGACGCATACGGCGTCAACTCGCGTGGTGGGTGACCCATCGCTGACGACAACTCCTCACAATTGCGGCTGCGGCTCTGCTTCGCTGGCTCGTTGCTGGTCAGACGGATGTTCCAAACGCCTGGAACGGTGTGGCGGCGCTAGCGGCAAAGTCGCCGCTGGCCCCGATCAGTTCCAGAGGGCGGCGGCGGGGAAGCTGTCGGTCGTGCCCGAACAGCGCAGCGTGGGCGGTGTTGCGTTGACGGCAGGGTTCCAGGTCGCCGCATGCGAGGCACCGGCCGCCTACGTCGGATCGCAGATGCTCGGCGATTACTCGGTGTGCGGCGGCTGGACTCGTCAACGCGGCGGCCGGCACGACCGCTCGTATCACCGTCACCGCTCGTCCGTTCGACGCAGGGCGGCCGAATGCTTGGGAGACCTCATCAAGTCGGCAAACGCCAGCCAGTACGGACTCTCCTTCACGTTCTGGCCCATCGCCGTGGCCAGGCCATCGCGAGCGAGCAGGAGCCCGGAGCACCGCCGCCACGCAGGACACGTCGAGCAGCCTCCGGAGGCGTTCGGGCGGTGCGCCTCGAACTTCTCTCGTGCGAGCCGCCACAGCGCCGGCTTCGGGCAGCCGTATGGAGGCTCGACCGGTGGATCATCAAGATCCACCTTCGCCGCCATCCGGTCAGCCATGATTCACCCCTCCGTGTGCGCAGGACCTCACGGCGCTCCGCGTTCCCGCACGTCGCGTAGTCATTTAGTTACGCCGATGCAATTTAGGGAACCACGGACGACGGTCGATCGGTACGCTGTCAAGGCCGCCAAGGCGGTGAAAGCGGTGAAAGATCCATAGGCAGGTGGGTGGTTGTGGCACAGGCACGTCAGCCGAACACCAAGCTAGCTGCGGCAATCGCCGAGGCGCGTTGGTCGCATGCACAGGCGGCGGCTGCACTGTTGCGAGTTGCCGCCGAGGTCGGAGCCCGCGAGCTGGCCGCCGTAAGCCGTTCTCACGTTTCTCACTGGGTCGCCGGATCACACCCCTCTGGCTCCGCCCCTGCGCTGCTGGCAGAAGCGTTCTCCCGGCGTCTTGGACGCCTCGTCAGCCCTGAAGATCTTGGACTGAGCGCCGCGACGGACGCGCTTCCCGCGCTTGACTGGAACCTGGATACTCTGGCTGCGCTGGCCGATCTCGGGAGAGTCAACGTGGATGTAGGACGAAGGTCGCTGCTGGAGGCCGCTGCGTACTCGGTCGCCGCGCTGGCCGTGCCCGACTCCACCTGGTGGACTGACATGGCAGACCGCGCGAAGGCACGCACCTCGTCGGCGAACCGTTCGGTCGGAAGGGGCGACCTCGATGCTGTCCGCGAAATGGTCGTCTTCTTCTCCCGGCTCGATCAGCGACGCGGCGGAGGTCACGCCCGATCTGCCGTCGTGCAATACCTAACCACCGACGTCGCCCAATACCTGCACGGCAGTTTCACCGACGACGCGGTACGGCGCGACATGTTCTCCGCCGCAAGCGAACTGGCATATCTCGTCGGCTGGATGGCCTTCGACAACGCCGAACACGCCGCCGCTCTGCACTACTTCACCGCATCCGTCAAACTCGCCGCCGAGGCCAACGACCCCGCGATGGCCGCCCACACGCTGCGCGCGATGGCGCACCAAGCCATCGATCTCGGGCACATCCAGCACGGCCTGTCGCTCGCAACCGCATCCATCGAGGGCAACCGCTACCGGCTCGCCAGTCCACGCGAACGTGCCCTCCTCGGCGTCGTCCACGCACGCGGCCTCGCCGCGACCGGCGACGACCGAGCCGCCGCGACAGCACTCAACAAGGCCGAGACCGATCTGGCCAGCGCTGAGCCAGGCGACGACGAACCATCACGCGTGTTCTTCTTCGGCGAAGCCAGCCTCGCCCACGAGACCGGCTGCGCGCTTCGCGACAGCAACGACCTAACCGGGGCCGCCCGCGAACTGCGTCGCAGCGTCCGCACCCGCAAGGCAGCTACCTTCACCCGCACCCATGCCGTCACTCTTGGCTACCTCGGCGCGGTTCAAGCCCGGCAGGGCAACCTCGACGAGGCGTGTGCCACGTGGAACACCGCGCTCGACGCCATGGACGGCATCCGCTCCGCCCGAGCCCGTCAGACCGTCGCCGATATGCGCTCGGCCTTATCACCATTCCGCGGACGCGGCTTCGCTGCCGCAAACGCGCTCGATGCCCGCGCCGCTGCGTACCTGGCTGCCGCGTAAGCCCGCCACAGAACGGATCGAGGAAGCATGACCAACCGCACCATCGAAGTCGAACCGATCGCCTACGTCGTCGGCGGGCGCGTCGAACCCACCGACGACTACTGGGGCGGCACTCGAGCCATCATCCGCATCGACAGCAACCGCTTCACCTCCGCTGCAACTGCCGGGCTCGAAGACTTCTCGCACCTAGAAGTGATCTTCCACTTCCACCTGACCGACAAGACCGACCTCAACCTCGGCGCCCGCCGTCCCCGTGACAACCCTGACTGGCCCGAGGTCGGCATCTTCGGCCACCGCAACATGCGCCGCCTCAACTGGCTCGGTGTGTCCCGCTGCCGGCTGCTCAAGGTCGACGGTTTAGATCTGCACGTCGAGGACCTCGACGCCGTGGACGGCAGCCCCATCCTCGACATCAAGCCATGGTTCGCCGAGTTCGGCCCTCGCGGCGATGTCTACCAAGCCCGGTGGACATCCGAGATGCTGGTCGACTACTTCGCACCAGCGCGGGACGACACGGCGGCGCGGTAGGCAACATCACCGCCTCGTGAACGACCATAGAGTTATGCACGCCAACCCAGCGCGCCTCCGCGCCACCTCGTACGTCACCCGCAACTTGCGCGGGCGACACGAAGTTCTGGTGTTCGACTACGACGCCCAACCCGCACTCGGCACGCACCTGCCCGGAGGCGGTGTCGACCCAGGCGAACGCCCTGATACCGCGGCCATCCGCGAAGCCATCGAGGAAACCGGCGTCGCTGGTACCCTCGGAGTGGTCGGAACTGTTGGTGTACAACAAACCCGCTACTCCAATGGCGAACCTTGCATCAGCGTCTACTTCCACATCCAGACCGACGACCCTCGCGACCGCTGGACCCACACCATGCACGGCGACGCCGATGCATGGGACACCGGTCAGTCCGTAACCTGCCGCTTCGTGACACTGACCGAAGCCGCGCGGCTCCTCAAGGCGGCGGGCTACCAGCAAGACGAATACCTAGACCACCTGCGCATTCGAATTTGATCTAGGAATCCAAGCCCACAACGCGCCGTCACTGCTCGATCCGGACAAGGGGACGATCCGCAGGGAAGCGAAGCGTGGAGTTGCCCTCGCAGGCCATCAAATTCGACGCATGCTGCCCGTTACAAGGTAGCCGTGCCGCCAACTTGATCGCTCATCGCGTCCTGCTCGGCCAGGCGCTACTGCGTCGAAGCAGCCTGCCCATCCTCGGGTGCTGTCGCAATGGCGCGTTTCAGCTGCCCCGTGGCTGTCCACAGCTAGCCATCTTCAGCTGTGCACCATGCGGAGGCGGAGCCGTCCTCAACCTCGCACGGCTCCAGATCCGCGCCGACCAAGGCACCCCTGCCCTAAAGCTCCTGGAAGCCATGCACCAAGCGATCAGCCACCACACCGACCTCACCATCGGCGAACATGTCCTGCCCACCGCCAACCTCACCGGGGAACAGGCAGAACGCCGCAAGCTGCGCGAATGGGTCTGGCTCCAAGTTATTGGATGAAGGCATCCGCGCCCTCGCGCTCGCCCAGCCGGTGGGCCGAGGCAGCCGAACACCCACCCACCCACCCACCCACAACG
>NZ_QJUG01000198.1 GCF_003426775.1 Allorhizocola rhizosphaerae
CCCCACCCTCCCCCCACCCCACCCTCCCGGCCACGCCTCCGGTTGATCTGAACTTACGTCCCTGTTCGACGGGGCGTCGTGACGCTAACTTCATGATCAACCGGCCGGGGTTGACCGAAGGGCAACGAGCGCCGTGGGTGGGACACCTTTCCAGGGGCGCGAGGTTTGGGCCGCGGTAAGCAGCCGTAGCCGGCGTAGGTTTCCACGTGGGTTGGCGGCGGCTCGGTCCCGCGGCAGGCATTGGTGGCCGCGCCGCAGGTGAAGCCGACCGAAGATCAACGAGCAGGGTGCGCCCGCGCGGTCACAACCAGCCTCGCTTGGCGGCCTCGGCGCCGAGGGCGAACTGGTTCTTGGCGCCGGTGGCGCTCTTGAGCGCGGCGATGTGCTCGTAGACCGCGCGCTCGCTGAGGAAGACCAGTTTGGCTATGGTCGAGATGGTGAAGCCGGCCGCAAGGAGCAGCAGAATGCGCCGCTGGATCACCGGCGGCTGCTCCACGCTCTCTTCACTCGGCACAGCATTGACGGTAACGCCCCGGCATGGTCGTCATCAAGGCGAGTGTCCACAGTGAGATAGCGCACGTGAGGTTGGCCTTAAATCCTGGTGACGAAAGCGCCAGGAGAGGATGGCCCGAAGGTGATACTGACCGCAAGCCATCGCGTGAGAGGCGGAAACCGATGGGCAGCATCGTCGCGGAGAACAGGAAGAGCCTCATGCTCTTCTCCGGCCGGGCCTACCCTCAGCTGGCCGAGGAAATCGGGCACGTGCTCGGGGTCGATGTCACACCGACGACCGCATATGACTTCGCCGGGGGCGAGACCTTCGTGCGCTACACCGAGTCGGTGCGAGGGGCCGACGCGTTCATCATCCAGTCCATGACGCAGCCCGTGAACAAGTGGTTCATGGAGACGCTGCTGATGGTCGACGCAGCGAAGCGTGGATCCGCCAAGCGCATCACGGTCGTGTTGCCGTTTTATCCGTATGCCCGGCAGGACAAGAAGCACCGGGGCCGCGAGCCCATCTCGGCGCGGCTGATCGCCGATCTGCTCAAGACCGCCGGGGCCAACCGCATCCTCACCGTGGACCTGCACACCGCCCAGATCCAGGGCTTCTTCGACGGCCCGGTGGATCACCTGTTCGCGATGGACATCCTGGCCGGATACGTGCAGGGCGCCTACGGGGATCGCCCGCTCACGGTGGTGGCGCCGGATTCCGGGCGGGTGCGGGTGGCCGAGCGATGGGCCGACAAACTGGGCGGGACTCCGCTGGCGTTCATCCACAAGACCCGCGACATCACCGCGCCCAACCAGGTGGTGGCCAATCGAGTGATCGGTGAGGTGGCCGGGCGCACATGCATCATTGTCGATGACATGATCGATACCGCGGGCACGATCTCCAAGGCGGCCGACATCCTGTTCGACTCGGACGCGGCCGACGTGATCGTGGCGGCGACCCATGCCGTGCACTCCGATCCGGCCACCGAGCGCCTGAAGAACAGCCGGATCCGCGAGGTGGTCGTGACCAACACGCTGCCGCTGCCGCCGGAGAAGCAGTTCGACAAGCTGACCGTGCTTTCGATCGCCCCGCTGCTGGCCCGTGCCATCCGTGAGGTGTTCGACGACGGCTCGGTCACCACCCTGTTCGGCGGGTTGAGCTGATCGGGTGGACCGCGGCTCGCCGGCGGCGTGATCCTGACGATCTCTGATCCACGAAGTGGTCAGGATCGGGCTTGGAGGGCGTCGCCTTCCGGGGCGAGCTGCCCGCGCGTTCGCTTTGGCACGCGCAAGGTATTATGGCTCGGTTGCCACGGCGAGGGTGCGCGAGCACCGTTATCGACGCGGAGCTCTGGCTCATCGTCGGCCGCCCTTCAAACGATCATTGAGCCAGGAGTTTTCTCATGTCTACAGGCGTGAAGATCACCGCCGAGCCGCGGACCGAGTTCGGCAAGGGCTTTGCCCGCCGTGCCCGCAAGGCCGGCCTCGTGCCCGCCGTCATCTACGGCCACGGCGAGGCCCCCCGCCACATTTCCCTGCCCGCCAAGGAGTTCGCCGCGGCCCTGCGGCACGGCGGCATGACGACCGTCTTCGACATCTCCGTCTCCGATGGGCACACCACGCTGGCGCTGCCCAAGGCGATCCAGCGCGACGTGCTCAAAGACACCTTCAAGCACGTCGATCTGATCATCGTCAAGCGCGGCGAGATGGTGACCGTCGATGTTCCGGTGCAGGTCGTCGGCGAGCCCGCGCGCGGCACGCTGGTGACCGTCGACCACGACCGGGTGTCCATCCTGGCCGAGGCGCTGAACCTGCCGGAGCACCTGGAGGCGTCGGTCGAGGGCCTCGACGCGGGCGCGCACGTGACCGCCGGCGAGATCAAGCTGCCGCGCGGCGTGACGTTGGCGACCGACCCCGAGACCATCATGGTGGTCGTGGCGCACGCCCCGACCGCCGAGCAGCTTGAGGGTGAGACCGCCGCGGCGGCCGAGGAAGGTGCCGAGGGCGAGGCCGAGGAAGGCGCCGAGGGCGAAAAGTCCGAGGGCTGACCGCCTCGACTTGGGAGCCGCGATCCGCTTCGACGGGCAACCGCGACAGGCAGCTCACCGCGATGGTCAGCCTGCTGCGATCGCCGAGGGACGAGAAGTCCGAGGCTGGCGATCGGGACAGGCGGGCGACCGTGACGGCTGGTCCGTCGCGGTTGCCCCCGAAGACTGAGCCGCCAGGTTGCGGGTCGCATGCGATATCGGGTGCCGCGCCGGGTGCGCGGGCACCTAAAATTGGTCCGGCAGACCGTCAATCAGTCCGGCGATGAGAGGGGACTTTGGTGGACAACGCGCCCTGGCTCATCGTCGGGCTGGGCAACCCGGGCCCGAGATACGCCGGCAACCGGCACAACGTCGGATATATGGTCGTCGACCTGCTGGCCAAGCGGGTCGGTGCCACATTCGGCCGCCATCGCAAGGCGCTCGCCGAGGTCGCCGAGGCGCGCCTGGGTTTCGGCGCCGACGCGCCCCGGCTCGTGCTGGCCAAGCCGTTGAGCTACATGAACCTTTCGGGTGGCCCGGTGGTGGGGCTCGCCCAGTTTTACAAGGTGCCGCCGGAGCAGATCGTCGCCGTGCACGATGAGCTCGACATCCCTTACGGCCAGCTGCGGTTGAAGTTCGGCGGGGGCGAGGGCGGCCACAACGGGCTTCGCTCCATGTCCGGTTCACTGTCCACAAAGGACTATGTGCGGGTGCGGTTCGGCATCGGCCGCCCGCCCGGCAGGCAGGATCCGGCCGACTTCGTGCTCAACGACTTTTCCTCCGCCGAGCGCAAGGAGCTGGAGTTCCTGGTCGATCGGGCCGCCGATGCCGTGGAGGCCGTGGTGGTGAAGGGCCTGGCCCCGGCTCAGCAGATCTATCACACTGCGTGACATTTCACCGCACGCGCCGTTGAACCCGTGAGGGACGGCGCCTTCGCCGGCGGTCCGCCCCTGCGACTTGCTTTAGCAGGAGCGAGGAATCACGGATGCAGCAGCGGCCACGGCCCTACCCGAGTCGAGACCGTCGTCCGTCATCCGTGGACTATGCGCCGACTCCCGCCGGGCCGGCGCCGTTCAGCCCGGCGCCGATCGGGCTGGTGGCCGTGCGGCCACAGCCGCGTGGCCGCACGCACATCGGCGTCCCGGTCCGGGAACTCAACCGCCGGAAGGGCTGGGAGCAGCGCTACCTGTGGACGCTGCTGGCCGCCGATTTCGTGGTCGGCACCGCGGCCGGGGCCCTGGCCTATCTGTTCCGCTTCGGCGGGCCGCTGACCCCTCACAACCGGATGTATTTCCTGTTGTCTGTTCTGCTTCCCATCGCGCTGGTCGCCGCGGTCGGCTCAACGAGGTCATACGACAAACGGTTCCTTTTTGTCGGTACCCAGGAATATGACCGGGTGATTCGCGGAGGTCTATGGTTGATCGCCGCCGCCTCCATCGTCTCGTATGCCCTCGAACTGCCGACCGCGCGGTCGTACGTGCTCATCGCGCTGCCCGCCGCCACGGCGGGGATGGTGGTCGCGCGATTCCTCCTGCGCCACCGGCTTCACCTGCGCCGCGAGCGCGGCGAATGTCTGCGCCGGGTGATCGTGGTCGGGCACGAGCTGGCGATCATCGCGCTGACCCGGCAACTGTGCCGCGAGCGGTTCCACGGGCTGGAAGTCGTCGGCGCGTGCGTTCCGGCCGGCAGCGACGGGCTGGTCGGGCTGCCCGTCTACGGCACGTTCGACGATGTCGCGACCGCCGTGAGCCACGCGGGCGCCGACACCGTGATCGTGTTGAGCTGCCCGGAGCTGGACGGGCACGCGCTGCGGCGCATGGCCTGGCAGCTGGAGCGGGACGAGGTCGACCTGATAGTGGCCAGCGCGCTGATCGACGTGGCGGGCGACCGCACCACGATCCGCCCCGTCGACGGTCTGCCCATGCTGCACGTGGAGCATCCGCGTCTGTCCGGCGGGAGCCGGATCGTCAAGGAGCTCGCGGACCGGGCGGCCGCGTCCCTGCTCATCCTGTTGTTCGCCCCACTGCTGATCGCCATCGCAGTCCTGATCAAGCGGGGTTCGCCCGGTCCGGTGTTCTTCAAACAGACCCGGGTCGGCCGCGACGGGCGCGAGTTCACCATCTACAAGTTCCGCACCATGCACGTCGACGCGGAGGCCCGCCTCAAAGAGCTGATCCCCCTGAACGAATACGATTGCGTGCTGTTCAAGATGCGCGACGATCCGCGCGTCACACCGACCGGGCGTTGGCTGCGCCGGTACTCGATAGATGAATTGCCCCAGCTCTTCAATGTCGTTTCTGGACAGATGTCGCTCGTGGGCCCGCGCCCGCCCCTGCCGGGGGAGGTGGCCGCATATGCTGATGACGTCCGTCGAAGGCTGGCGGTCAAGCCTGGAATGACCGGACTCTGGCAGGTGTCTGGCCGGTCGGACCTTTCCTGGGAGGAAGCGGTGCGGTTGGATCTGCGCTATGTCGAGAATTGGTCATTGTCCATGGACCTGGTCATCATGCTGCGCACGGTGACGGCGGTCCTGCGTAGTTCGGGGGCGTATTGATGCCCCCGGCGTCGGATGGCGCGTTCGCCGCTTGGCTGGCGCGCAGCGTGGGCGAGATGCTGCAGGGCCTGCGCGAGGAGATGGGCTTTGGCGACCCGGACGCCCTGCGTGAGGCGGGTGACAAGCGGGCGCATGACATGCTGCTCACCGAGCTGAGCCGGTGGCGGCCGGCCGACGCCGTGCTCTCGGAGGAGGGCGTGCGCGACGACCCGGCCCGGCTGGTCAACGAGCGGGTGTGGATCGTCGATCCGCTGGATGGCACGCGCGAGTTCGGCGAGCCGGGGCGGACGGACTGGGCCGTGCACGTCGCGCTGTGGAGCCAGAAGACGCTGGCGCTCACGGCCGGGGCGATCGCGCTTCCGGCTGCGCCGCAGCTGCTGGCGACCGACCCAAGGCCCGCTTACCCGTCGCTGCACCCGGATGTCGCGTCCGGCGGGCAGTTCAGGATCGCGACCAGCCGCACCCGGCCACCGGCGTTCCTGCCCGCGCTCGCCGAGCAGGTCGCAGCGGTGCTCGTGCCGATGGGATCGGCGGGCGCAAAAATCGCCGCAGTGATTACTGGACAGGTTGACGCATATATTCACGCGGGCGGGCAATATGAATGGGACTCGGCCGCGCCGGTCGCAGTCGCCCAGACAACGGGTCTGCACACGTCGCGGATCGATGGAAGTGCGTTGATCTACAACCGGGCCGACCCGAGCCTCCCGGATCTGCTGGTGTGCCGGGCCGACCTGGCAAAGAAGCTGTTGTCGGCCCTGTCACAGCACGGTTGATGCGGGTGGGTGAGATGGGTACCGTAAATTCCCGAGTAAAATACTAGGAAAGGCTCTGGCGATGACCAACCCGGCTGCTTCCTATCGCTTCACGCATCTGGATGCTCTCGAGGCCGAGAGCATTTTCGTGATGCGGGAGGTCGTGGCGGAGCTGGAGCGGCCGGTGATGCTGTTCTCCGGCGGCAAGGATTCGATCGTCATGCTGCGCCTGGCGGAGAAGGCGTTCCATCCGGGGCGCATCCCGTTCCCCGTGATGCACGTGGACACCGGGCACAACTTTCCCGAGGTCATCGTCTATCGCAACCGGCGGGTCGAGGAGCTCGGGCTGCAGCTGATCGTGGCGAGCGTGCCGGACGCGTTGGAGCGCGGCCTGGTCACGGAGCCGGCCGGCGGGTCGCGCAACCGCATCCAGACACCCGTTCTTTTGGATGCCGTCGAGAAGTACCGCTTCGACGCGCTGTTCGGCGGGGCGCGGCGCGATGAGGAGAAGGCGCGGGCGAAGGAGCGCATGTTCTCCTTCCGCGACGAGTTCGGCCAGTGGGACCCCAAAAACCAGCGGCCCGAGCTGTGGTCGCTCTACAACGGCCGGCACCACCCGGGCGAGTCGATCCGGGTGTTCCCCCTGTCCAACTGGACCGAGCTGGACATCTGGCATTACATCGAGCGCGATGACATTCCACTGCCGTCGATCTACTTCGCGCACGACCGTGAGGTGGTCGAGCGCGATGGCATGCTCTACGCGGTCAACGAGTTCCTCGCGGCCAAGGCGGGGGAGACCGTGTTCACCGAGCAGGTGCGCTACCGGACCGTGGGCGACGCGACCTGCACCGCCGCGATCCGTTCCGATGCCGACACGGTCGCGAAGGTGATCGACGAGGTGGCCTCCACGAGGATCACCGAGCGCGGTGCGACCCGCGGCGACGACAAGGTTTCGGAGGCGGCCATGGAAGATCGCAAGCGGGAAGGGTACTTCTAAAATGTCTGGAGATCTTCTACGGTTCGCCACGGCGGGCAGCGTCGACGACGGCAAGTCGACCCTGATCGGGCGCCTGCTCTACGACACCAAGTCGCTGTTCACTGACCAGCTGGAGGCCGTCGAGGCGGTCAGCGCGGCGCGCGGCGACGAATACACCAACCTCGCGCTGTTGACCGATGGGCTGCGGGCGGAGCGGGAGCAGGGCATCACGATCGACGTGGCGTACAGGTATTTCGCCACGCCCAAGCGCAAGTTCATCATCGCGGACACGCCGGGGCACATTCAGTACACGCGCAATATGGTCACGGGCGCGTCAACGGCTGACCTGGCGTTGGTGTTGGTCGATGCGCGCAAGGGGATCGTGGAGCAGTCGCGGCGGCACGCGTTCCTGTGCTCGTTGCTGCGCGTGCCGCACCTGGTGCTGTGCGTCAACAAGATGGACCTGGTGGACTGGTCGCAGGACATCTACAACGAAATCGTCGCAGAGTTCAGCGCGTTCGCGGCCAAGCTGGAGATCACCGATCTGGCCATCATCCCGATCTCGGCGCTCAAGGGCGACAACATCGTGTCGCGCTCGGCCAACATGCCGTGGTACGAAGGACCCTCGCTGCTGCACCACCTGGAGCACGTGCACATCGCGTCCGACCGCAATCTGGTGGATGTGCGGTTCCCGGTGCAGTTCGTGGTCCGTCCACAATCGACGGTCGTGACGGATTATCGGGGCTACGCGGGGCAGGTCGCCTCGGGCGTGCTCAAGCCGGGCGACGAGGTGATGGTGGTGCCGAGCGGGTTCACCACCCGGATCGCGTCGATCGAGACCGCCGACGGGCCGGTGCAGGAGGCGTTCCCACCGATGTCGGTCACGGTACGGCTGGAAGACGAGATCGACATCTCGCGCGGCGACATGATCTGCCGGCCCAACAACGCGCCCGCGATCGCGCAGGACGTCGAGGCGCTGGTCTGCTGGATGGACGAGACCAAGCCGTTGAGCGTGGGCGGAAAATACGCCATCAAGCACACGACACGCAACGCGCGGGCGATCGTGCGGCAACTGCACTACCGGCTCGACGTCAACTCGCTGCACCGGGACGAGCAGGCGTCGGGCTTGGCGCTCAACGAGATCGGGCGGGTGCGGCTGCGGACCACGGTGCCGCTGCTTGCGGACGAATACCGGCGCAACCGCACGACCGGCGGGTTCATCATCATCGACGAGAACACCAACCGCACCGTCGGCGCGGGCATGATCGTTGAAGCCGTGTGATCGCGGAGGACATTCCATACTTCAAGCTGCCGTTCCAATGTGGACAGGTCTGGAGCGTGTCCACCTATGCCGGGCATTGGCCCAATGCGAATAGCCTGGACATGTTCCACGCCGGCGGGGAAACGCAGGGGCAGCCGCTGCATGCGCCGGCCACGGGCGTGCTCGAATACACCGGTTGGTGGAGCGAGAAAAGCGGGTGGACCATCATCCTCGACCACGGGGGCGGGTGGAAGACCTACTACCTGCACCTGATGGACGCCTCGTTCCTGCCCGTCGGGTCCGAGGTCAAGCAGGGGCAGCACATGGGCTACGTTGGCAACAGCGGCATACCCGACCGGCAGTATGTGCCGCACCTGCACTACACGGTGATGGAGCAAGACGTCGCCGTGCGGGCGGTGTTCAGCGGGGTGCCGGCCGCACCGCACGCGGGCGACATCGGGGCGACCGAGCAGATCGTCAGCCGCAACTGCGGATCGTCGTGGGACGGCGATGCCATGGCCGAGTTGGTGACCGTGTCGCCGGACGGGACGGTTACTGTCTACCTGAACAAGGGCGACTTCAAGTTCGCCAAGTCCGGTGAGGTGATCGCGACCGGGCGGGATCAGGTCCACTTCGCCGATCTGGATGGCGACGGGCGCACCGAGCTGGTGGACCGGCCGCACGCCGATCTCGACGGCGACCGGCGCGACGAGCCGCAGGACGGCACTTTCGCCGATCTGGACGGCGACGGCCGAGATGAGCCCGTCGGCGAGGGCATCTACGCCGACATCGACGGCAACGGGCGTGACGAGCTCGTCAAGGTCAACGCCAACGGGGATGTCGAGGCCTACTGGAACAGTGGCAACGGCGAGTTCGCGCAGAAGCCCGACATCCTCATGAACGTCGGCACCTCACGCGTGATGTTTGCCTGAGCCCGGCGTCCGGTGTTGCCAGAGCAAGGAAAACGGCATCGTGTAAATCCGATCTCCTCGGGACGCCGATTCGGTGCCGAGGTGGAGCAAAATGCCAGCGGTGAGCCGATCGCCCAGCTCGCCGTTGGTCAGATTTCCGGGCCCTTCGCGGCAAGGGCCTTGTAGGCCGCGGTGAGCGAGGCGATCACACCGGCCAGGGATGTGGTGTCGGCGGTGCCGGTGAGGTTGACGGAGCGCAGCTCGGTGGGCTTGGGCAGCTTGGCGACGATGTCCGGGAGGGTCGCGATGAGCCGGGCCTGGATGGCTGTCTCGGTCTGGCCGTTGTCGATGTCCTGGCGCATGCGGCCGCGTTCGATCTGCATCAGCTTGATGGAGTTTTCGTTTTCGGCGCGGGCCGTGGCGGTCGCCAGCTCGTACTCCAACTTCAGCTGCTCCAGGGTGTGTTCGAGCTCCAACCGCAGCCGCCCGATCTCGACCTCCTTCTCGTGCCGCGCCTGCTCAAGCCGGATGGCGTGTACCTTGGTGGCGTCGCGCTGCTCGGCGAGTTTGCGCGCGTCCTCCTGCTCCCGCTCACCGCGCCGCAGTTTTTCGTTGGCGTCGCGGTCGAATGCGGCCGCCGCGTTTTGCGCCTGCCGCGCCGAGACGGCTTCCTCGGTGGTGAGCTCGGCCAGCCGCGCGATCTGGTTCTGCTCGGCCCGATAGGGCTTTTGCAGGTTTTCCCACAGCGTCGTCGAGCTGACCACCGCCTCCTTGATCTGGACGGTGACGATGCGCAGGCCGAGGTTGCCCTCGGCGACCGCGCGCAGGCGTGAGGTGAGCTCCTCGATGATGGGCTGCTTGTCGCTGAGCACTTCGCGCACGCTCATCGTGGCCACCTTGTCCTTGATCGCGGCCTCGGCCTGCTCCTTGAGCTGGAGGTTGACCAACCGCATGGGATCGTTGCGATCGCTGAAGTCCAGTCCGCGGTAGGCGGTCTCGATGTCGGCGACGATCCACTGCACGTAGGCCTGGACCACGACGCCCTGCAGTTCCCGGCAGATGCAGAACGCGTTGAGCAGGATCGTCTGCATGGTGCCCGGCACGACCAGGTATGAGTCGGTGTATGGGTTGTACCGGAAGGAGATCCCGAGTCCAATGTGGACCGGCTTCTCCCGCCCGCGCCGCGTGTGCACCACGAACGCGTTCGGCGGCACCAGCACGTTCTTCCACCGCCCGAAGCCTGTCACCCGAACGGCGACAGACGGGCTCTCCTCGCGCGGAGAGGATTCCCGCGACCGGCGTGGCGCCGGGGCGGGCGCCATCGCCTTGCTCGGACGCAGGTCCTCCTCCAGGGCGGCCTGCTGTGCCACAACCCGTTCCAAGTACGTGTTGCTCTGACTCGACGACATGCGCCGCACCCTATCAATGCGTCGATGGGTCGCGGCGCCAGGCCGAGAGGAGCTCCAGCAGGCTTAAGGCGACGTCCAGACCGCGGCAGAAGACACCCGATCGGCTGACGGCAAGCAGCGGCACGGGCTCGTCCGTCAGCCGGGCGCGGTGCTTCTGCCGCGCGGTGGGGGCACGGGCGTCGAACTTGTCGCGCTCCGGCCATTTGACGGATCCCACGAGCCGGATCTCTTTGGCGATCGATCCCCGATGAACTTCAGTGAACTGAAGTGTGTGCTCATGTCGAGAACCGGGGACGGGCTCCGACCAAGGGGCATGAGAGCCAACTGGATCGGGTTGGGCGTGCTGGCCCTGCCCACCTTGCTGATTTCGATCGACGTGTTCGTCATGCTGCTTGCCCTGCCGCATGTGGCCGCCGACCTGGGTGCGGACGGCACGGAGCAACTTTGGATCATGGATATTTACGGCTTCATGCTCAGCGGGTTCCTGGTCACCATGGGCACGCTCGGCGACCGCATCGGCCGGCGCAGGCTGCTGCTGATCGGCGCGACGGCGTTCGGGCTCGCCTCCGTGGCCGCGGCCTATTCCCGCAGCCCTGTTCATCGCGCAATATCTGCAGCTCGTGCAGGGTCTCTCGCCGCTTGAGGCCGGCCTGTGGATGCTGCCCGCCGCGGTCGCGTCGGCCATCAGTTTCGTGGTGTCGCCGTTGCTCGCCCGCCGCATCCGCCCGCCCTACTTGATCGGCGCCGGCCTGGCCGTGTCGGTCGCGGGCATGAGCGTCATCGCGCAGATCAGCGCGACCGCCGCCCCGATCGTCATCGCGACCGCGTTCGCCGTCATCAGCCTGGGCGCGGGCCCGCTGGTCACCCTGACGACCGGTTTCATCCTGGGATCGGCTCCGCCGGAGAAGGCCGGATCCGCGGCGTCGATGAACGAGACGAGCGGTGAGTTGGGCTACGCCTTGGGCATCGCGATCCTGGGCACCATCGGCGCGGCGGTCTATCGCAGTGAGTCGGGTGGGATCGTGCCGTCGGGCGGCTTCGTGCTAGCGGAGGCGTTCACCACCAGCCTGAACACTGTTGCGACGATCGCAGCCGCGCTGCTGGCGGGCGTCGCGATCCTCATGACGACCTCGCTAAGACGCGTTCGTGCCGAAACGCGATAACGACCGACGCGCACAGCACAAGCGTGACGGCTACGCGGGCGAACACGAAGAACGCGTAGCCGTCATACGTGATCGAGCCGTGCAGGTGCTTCCACACCGACCACCAGTAGGCCAGCTCGCCCGCCTGCCATAGCACGAGACTGAGCAGTGGTGCGCCCGCCGCGACGGCCAACGGGAGCAACCAGAGCACGTACTGCGGCGAGTACACCTTATTGGTCACCAGGAATGCGGCCACCAACAGGAAGCTCAGCACGACCGGGTCGCGCGGCGCCCACAGCAGGATGGCGAGCACGCACAGTCCTAATGCGACCATGGCCAGCACGTTGAGCGAGGGCGTCTTGATGCCCAACAATTCCAGCGCATAGTAGACCGATCCGAAGTCGGCGGGCCGGGATTGGTTGAGCCGGAAGAACTCCAGCCATCCGTCCGGGAACAACACGACGACCGGCAGATTGACCACGACCCAGGTGAGGCCCGCCGCAATCACCGGGCGGCTCGCAAGAGCAAGAGGAGGCCAATGGGCCTTGCGTTCGCCCGCGGCGGGCGGGGGGCCGAGGCGAGACGAGCCGCGGCGACGCGACGCGACCAGGAACGCCAGCAAAAGCAGTGCGGGGTAAAGCTTCGCGGCCGTGCCGAGTCCAATCGCGACACCCGCCAGCCATTGCTGGTCCCGTTTGAACAACAGCAACGCCAGCATGGTGAACATGACCGGCAGCATGTCCCAGTTGATGGTCCCGGTGACGGCGAGCACCGGCGACAGGCCGACGATCAAACCCGCGCCGGTGCGTCCGGTGAGCCGGACCGTCGCCCAGACCGTGACCAGCGTGCACGCCAGCATGACGAACGCGTTGAGCAGATAGTAAGCGGCAGGCGTGCCGGACAGTCGCGCCGTGATGTCGGCCAGATAGCCGGTCAGGACCGGATATTCAAAAGAGCGTTCCGTCGAGTACGGAAAATGCCCCTGCGCCAACCCGCGGCCCTCATACAGCACGGGAAAATCGCTGTAGCACAGCCGCCCGAAGATAAGCTCGCGATCGTAGGGCCAGCCCGCGCTGTGGCACGGCCATTTCTGCCACATCCCCGCGGCAAACGCGAGCACAGCCGCCGCATAGGGAGACCAGTTGGGCAGTCGCGTCATGCCAGTTCCGTGGGAACGACGCGCACCCGCGCGACCCGGCGGCCGTCGAGCTCGGCCACGATCAGCGTGCACACGTCCACCGTCACGGCGTCGCCGACCCGTGGCAGGCGCCCGACCGCGCTCATGATGAACCCGCCGACCGTCTCATATGGGCCATCGGGCAACGCGACTCCCGTGCGCTCGGCGAAGTCCGAAAGGTTGAGCCGCCCGTCCACTTCGGACGGCCGCTCGTGCGGCAGGGCCGTGGGTGTGTCATCGTATTCGTCGTGGATCTCACCGACCAACTCCTCGATCAGGTCTTCGAGCGTGACGATCCCGGCCGTGCCGCCGTATTCATCGGCCACCACGGCGATGGTGTGCCGCTCCCGCCGCATCTCCGACAGCGCCGCCAGCACGGGCTTGCTCGCCGGCACGCGCTTGATCTCCCGCGCGAGTTCGCCGACCGCCCGGTCGGGCTGAGCGTCCCACAGCAGGTCGCGCAGGTGCACGAAGCCCACTACGTCGTCGTCATCGGCGTCGATGATGGGAAAGCGGGTGTGCCCGGCCGCGCGCGCGTATTCGACCGCCTCGCGCACGGTCATGGTCCGGCGCAGGAAGCACACCTCGGTCCGCGGGACCATGACCTCGCGCACCATCGCGGTCGAGCGGGCCAGCGCCTTGCCGATGATCAGCCGTTCGTCGGGGTCGAGCGTCGTGTTGACGGCGACCAGGCGGCGCAGTTCGTCCTCGGTGATGCGCTCGCGCCCCGTGGTGGAGTCGGCGCCCAGCACGCGGTTGGTCCATCTGGTGAGCCCGTCCGCGGCGCGCACGATCGCCGGTGCCAGCGTGCGCGCGAAGCGGCCAGGCTCGCGTTGTCGGGGCGTAGCCACGGATAAATGATGCCCTACCTCCTGGATCATGAATTCCTCCAAGGAGGAGTGTTTGATACTGTCGGATTGTGTTGGAAGTTGTGAGGGGTTAGGCTCGCCGCATGAAGCTTCTGGTAACCGGTGGCGCGGGCTACGTGGGTAGCGTCGTGACCCGGCTCCTGCTCGACGCCGGACACAGCGTGGTCGTGGTGGACGACCTGTCCCGCAACGACGCGGCGCAGGTGCCGGCCGAGGCGGAGTTCGTGCAGGCGCGCGTCCACGACATCGCCGACGTGCTGACGCCCGACTTTGACGCTGTCCTGCACTTCGCGGGCCTCATCGCGGCGGGCGAGTCGATGGCGCACCCGGAATGGCACTGGGACAACAACTTGGTCGCGTCGCTGAAGTTGCTCGATGCCATGCGCGCCGCCCGGGTACCAAGAATAATCTTCTCTTCGACGGCGGCGACCTATGGCGATCCGAGCGAACTGCCGCTGACCGAGGAGGCCGTGACGAAGCCGGTCAACACCTACGGGGCGACCAAGCTCGCGGTCGACATGGCGATCACCTCCGAGGCGCACGCGCACGACGTGGCGGCGGTGAGCCTGCGCTACTTCAACGTGGCGGGCGCGCTGATCCACTCGCGCGGGATGATCGGCGAGCGGCACGACCCCGAGACGCATCTGATCCCGATCGCGCTTGAGGTGGCGCTCGGCAAGCGGGAGAAGCTTCAGCTGTTCGGCGACGACTATCCGACGTCCGATGGCACGTGCGTCCGCGACTACATCCACGTCGCCGACCTGGCGCAGGCGCACCTGCTCGCGCTCGACGTGCTCGTGCCGGGCCAGCACCGGATCTACAACCTTGGCAACGGCACGGGCTTTTCCAACCGGCAGGTGGTCGACGCGGTGCGCGAGGTGACCGGGCATCCGATCCCGGTGGAGATCGCGCCGCGCCGGTCGGGCGATCCCGCGGCGCTTTACGCCTCTTCGGAAAAGGCGCGCACGGAGTTGGGCTGGGTGCCGGCAAAGCCGGACCTGCGCGACATCGTGGCCGACGCGTGGAGGTTCGCGCAGAAATGAATGTCACGGCAGTCGCCCCCGGCCGGGTGAACCTGATCGGCGAGCACACCGACTACTGCGACGGCTTCGTGCTGCCGTTCGCACTTCCGCATCGCACGACCGTGACGGCCGCAAAAACCGCCGAAAGCCGTTGGAGCGTAACGTCCCGCGACGAGACCGTCCTGTTTGATCTGTCCAATAAGGTCGTCGGGTGGGCGGCCTATGTCGCCGGTGTCGTGTGGGTGCTGCGCGAGGCCGGATTTGACGTGCCGTTCGCCGACCTGACGGTCGAGTCCGATGTGCCCATGGGGGCGGGTCTTTCGTCGAGCGCAGCGCTCGAATGCGCTGTGCTGACCGCGCTTGCCGAGCTTGGTGGGCTCGATGTGCCTGTGGCGCAACGGCCCTCGCTCGCGCAGCGGGCCGAAAACGACTACGTGGGCATGCCCTGCGGCATCATGGACCAGTCCGCGTCCACATTGTGCCGCGCCGGGCACGCCCTCTTCCTCGATTGCCGCACGCTCGAAACCGAGCAGATCCCGTTCGACCTCACGGGCGAGGGGCTGGCGATGCTCGTGATGGACAGCCGCGCCCCGCACGCCCATGTCGACGGCGAATACCGCATGCGCCGGGCCGCCTGTGAGGAGGCCGCCGCGAGCATCGGGGTGGCCGCGCTGAGGGACGCGACGCTTGCCGATCTGTCGCTTTTAGACCCCCATCTGGTACCGCTTGCGCGCCACGTCATCACGGAGAACCAGCGCGTGCTCGACACCGTCGCCCACCTCAAGGCGGGAAGGGTGCGCGACATCGGGCCGCTCATGACCGCCTCGCACGCGTCCATGCGGGACGATTTCAAGATCACTGTGCCGGAGGTGGACGTGGCCGTGGAGACCGCGCTGCAGGCCGGGGCCTACGGCGCGCGCATGACCGGCGGCGGGTTCGGCGGGTGCGTCTTGGCGCTGGTCGATCGCGACGCCGTGACCACAGTGGAGGGTGCGATCCACAAGGCCTTTGCCGCCAACGGGTTCAACCCGCCAGCCGGGTTCGTGGCAACGCCTGCCGAAGGGGCGCACGTGCTCTAGCGGGCCGGCTCACGGCGGCCCGCCAGCCGCGGTGCCTCATGGCCGCGGTCGTCTCGCCTCGGCCCGCCTGCCGAGCCGGGTCCGCGTGGCCTCCTCTCGCGCCCACCAGGCCGTCTGCCTCATGGCCGCGGTCGTCTCGCCCCCCGGCCGCGGCTGGCGAGCCGGGTCCGCATGGCCTCCTCTCG
>NZ_QJUG01000199.1 GCF_003426775.1 Allorhizocola rhizosphaerae
CGCCGTCCAACATGGACATGAGTTCATGACCAACGAGAAAAGAGGTGCCCCCGCCCGGGTCGGGCGAGGGCACGTGCGGCGAACCGCTCCGGTCAGGCCGCGGCGGGCTCGGGGAGGGGGTGGGCGGCGCGGGCCTTCTGGGGCAGCAGGAACACCAGGGCGAAGGCGGCCGCGGTCAGCGCGAGGGAGGCGAGGGTGACCTGTTTGGAGGCGGCCAGTGGGAGGTCTACTTTGGACACCGCGAAGTAGATGGTGCCGAGCACGGCGATGCCGAGCGAGGCGCCCAATTGCTGGACGGACTCCAGCAGGCTGGCGGCCGAGCCCATCTCCCGGTCGGCGACCTCGCCCATGATGATGTCGAACACCGGCACGAAAACCATGCCCATCCCGGTGCCGTAGACCACCAGCGGCAGGAACATGCTTCCACTGCCGATCACCTCGTAGAGCCAAATCAACGATACGCCCATGAGCGCGAGTCCAATGTGGAGGATGCGCCGGCCGAGCTTGGCCATCATCGCGGCCGCGAAGGCCGAGCCGATGAACGCGCCGATCGCCCACGAGGTCATGGTGAGGCTCGCCCGGATCGGGCTCTGGCCCAAGCCCAGCTGAAGATACAGCCCGACCGCGAGGCCGAAGCCGACGATCCCGCCGAAGAACACCAGCACGAACGCGACACCCGAGGTGTATGACCGTCGCGAGAGGACACTCAGCTCGACTATCGTGGACCGCCCGGAACGCTTGCGGCTCAACTGGTACCGGATGAAGAAGAAGAGAATGAGCACCGCGGCGGCCAGGACGCCCCAGGTCCAGATCGGCCAGCCTAGCTCGCGGCCCTGAATCAAGGGGAAAATGACCAATACCATTCCAGTACCGGCGAACAGCGCGCCGATGACGTCGAGCCGGCCGGGGCTGGTCGCGCTGGTGCGCGGCAGCGTGCGCATGCCCACGAGGAGGGCGAAAAGACCGAGCGGCAGATTGATGCCGAACACCATGCGCCATCCCGTCCCGAGCACATCGGCCTGCACGAGCAGCCCCGCGACCACCGGTCCGAGGATCGTCGACAGCCCGATGACCGGGCCGAACACGGCGAACGCCTTGCCTATCTCCTGCGGCGGGAACAGATCGCGGATCAGGCCGAAGGCTTGGGGAATCATCACGGCCCCGAACAGCCCTTGGACGACTCGCGCCGCGATCAGTGATTCGGGAGACCACGCCATCGCGCACGCCATGGAGGCCGCGACGAATCCGACGATGCCGATCAGCAGGATGCGCCGCCGCCCGAACATGTCTCCGAGCCGCCCTCCGGTCAGCAGGCCGGTCGCTAGAGCGAGGGTATAGGCCGCTGCGATCCACTGGAGGTCGGACTCGCCCGCGCCGAGGTCGAGGCTGATCGCCGGCGCGGCGACGTTGACGATGGTCGAGTCGAGGATGTTCATGAGCGTTGCCGCCAGGATGGCGAAGAATCCCAGCCACTGCTTGGTCTTTGTCGTCATGGGAATTAGGCTAGAGGCGTATTAGGAAGAGATCGCTCCTAATGGGCGGGGATATTAGAAAACATGTTGGAGACATCTGCACGACTGCTGCGTCTGCTGTCACTTCTGCAGACGCCGCGCGAGTGGACCGGCAACGAGCTCGCCGAGCGGCTCGAGGTCAGCACGCGCACGGTCCGGCAAGACATCGACCGGCTGCGCCAGCTCGGCTATCCGGTGCATGCCACGCGCGGCAACATCGGTGGCTATCGGTTGGGCGCGGGCGCGGTCATGCCCCCGCTTCTGCTCGACGACGAGGAGGCGGTGGCCGTGGCGGTGGGCCTGCGCAGCGCGGCCGCCGGATCGGTGACCGGCATCGAGGAGACCTCACTGCGAGCCTTGGCCAAACTGGAGCAGGTGTTGCCGAGTCGGCTGAGGCGGCGGCTCAACGCGCTGCAGACCTACACGGTGTCGGTGCCGCTGGCGGCCGGCCCGCAGGTGTCGGCCGAGGCGCTGTCCACGATCACGGCGGCGTGCCGCGACCACGAGCGCATCCGGTTCGACTACCAAACCCATGACGGGGCTCAGGATCGGCGCGAGGTGGAGCCGTACAGTCTGGTCAACTGGGGCCGCCGGTGGTATTTGGTGGCATACGACATGTCGCGGGGAGACTGGCGCACGTTTCGGGTCGACCGGATCGCACTGCGCACCCCGACCGGCCCGCGGTTCGCGCCCCGGCCGTTGCCCGCGGACGACCTGGCTTCATATGTCTCGCGCGGAGTGGGCACGGCCACGTGGCGCTACCGGGCCCGTGTCATCGTGCACGCGCCCGCCGCACAGATCGCCGAGAAGGTCTCGTTCGCGGGCACGGTCTCGGCCATCGATGAGAATAGCTGCATGTTCGAAGCCGGTTCGGACAACCCCGAATCGATGGCGCTGTGGCTAGGCATGCTCGGCGCGGACTTCACCATCGTCGACGCCCCGGAGCTGGTCGAGCACCTGCGCACGCTGGCCGAACGATACGGCCGGGCGAGCTCTGCCGTGGGTTGATCGTCACGCCAGGAGTTGGGCTTGATCCTTGTCACGCTTTGCGGCGAGCAAGCGCCTCCCACGCCTCAGGACGTGACAAGGATCAAGCCCTTTCCCAGGTAAGAACGGTCGCCTACTGGATGTCGAACCGGAAGGGCATCCCCTCGCATCGGCGGCAGACGAACAGGCGCAGGGCCCCGTAGCGGCCGACCTCGATGTCGGTCTCGTCCGACTCCTCCGAGTCGATGGTGATCAACAGCTCGGTGGGCCCGCCGCAGCCATCGCAGTCGGTGGGCAGCTCGTCGGTGACGCCCCACTTGGCGTATCCGCCGACCTTCCAGCCGGGCGCGATCCGGCCCTCGTTGTCTTCCCCGTCGGCCCACGCCCGGTCGGTGGTCCGGGTCGGGTGAAGTGCGCACGGCTTCGGCATGAGGGACCAGTCTTCGTCGACCGCGTGCGGGCTGGGCGGGTCTTCGAGCACCTCCATCACCGACGCCGAATCGCGCCAGCGCAGCACGACGAACGGGGACCAGCCGTCGTCGAGCTCGTGTTCGTTGGGGCACCACAGCACCTGCAGCATGTCCGTCCCGGGTGGACAGACGAGGTCGGGGATGTCGCGCGCATAGAGCTGGGCGATGCTGACCAGTGGGTTGGGCTCGTGCTCGGTCGGCTCGTAGTGCACCGCGTAGGTGCCGTCGGGCTTGCTGCTCGTGCCGGTGAAGAAGTAGAACTGCTTGCGCAGCTTGCCGAACGAGATGTCGCGCGACGGGAGCAGGGTCTCGTGGTGGACCATGTGCGGGTGCTCGCACGCCGGCCAAGGATCATCGGCGGGCCAGAGCAGGGGCCCGCCGATGTGGCTGTCGTGCACGGTCGGCTCGCCCTCTTGCGGGTTGAGCAGGGTGGCGGTGCGTTCAGTCACACCCTTTTATACACCGGTATCTCGTCGGGCGGGGCCTCCCGTTCCACAACCCGAAGTCCAATGTGGATCCCGCCGGTGAAGTAATCGATCCACTGCCCCGCGGAGTGGTACTGCATGATGGCCGGCAAACGGCGCATGGCGGCGCGTCGCCATTTCGGCGCAAAAGGCTCGACGTCGCGGAGGGTGCGCGGTATCGGCGGTGGCAGCGATGGCGTGGGCTGCGGTGTCGTCGGTGATAACAAACGGTTATCGCAACCGATATTGGACGGTGGAACACCGAGCGGGCGAAGCTGGCAGCCACCACGGATTCACCGGAGGAAGCAATGTCTGAAGCAATCAGGGGTGTGTTGCGGCGCAACGTGCTTATCGCAGGCGCGGCTGGCATCTCGATGGCCGGGCTGGCCGCTGGGCCTGCTGCGGCGAACACCCAGAACCCACCAGGACCGGGCGCCGGGCCGGCGAACCCGAACGGCCGGTTCGCCGGCAAGGTCGTGTTGATTACCGGCGCCACCTCTGGCATCGGCAAGGCCACCGCCTACGCGATGGCCCGTGAAGGTGCCAGCGTGTTTTTCTGCGGCCGCCGAGCCTCGCTGGGTCAGCGCAATGAGCGTGAGATTCGAAGCTTCGGCGGCGAGGCCACATTCATGCGGGCTGATGTGCGGCTGGCGCCTGAGGTGGCCGCGTTCGTCGATGCGTGCGTCCGCCGCTACGGGCGCGTCGATATCGCTTTCAACAACGCGGGGGTGGAGACGCCCCGCCCCGCGCCGTTGCATGAGCAGTCGCTTGACGTTTTCGACGACGTCTGGCGTACCAATGCCGCGGGCGTCTTCCTCGCGATGAAATACGAAATACCGCACATGCTGCGGCAGGGGGGCGGCATCATCGTCAACACCGCCTCGATCTCCTCGGAAGTCGGCTTCGCCACCATCGCGCCCTACAACGCCAGCAAGCACGCCGTCGCATCGCTGACAAAGGTTGCGGCGCTGGAATACGCCGGCCGCAACATCCGCGTCAACGCGCTGGCACCCGGCGCCGTTGACACGCCAATGCTGCAACGAGCCGCGGCCGGGTTCGGCATGACATACGAGCAGATCGCCCAGGCGTACCCGATTAAACGCATCGTGCACCCTGATGAGATCGCCCGCGTGGTGATGTGGCTCGCCTCGGACGATGCCACCCCGGTCGTGGGGACCGACATCGACGCCTCCGGCGGATACCTCACCGGCTAGTCGGCAGATGGACGAGCCCGGCACGCAGCCGGGCGCCGCGACATGCTGGGCCTGCGGCTGATGCTGTGCTCAGCGTGCTCCGGCGGGAACCAGCCGGGCGAGCCATTCGGCCAGCGCGTCGCCCGTCATGGGCGAGCATATGGCCGGGCCCTGCACGGCGGCGCAGCCAAGCCCCGACACCGCATGGAAAAGAGCGGCTGTGTCCACGCCGTCGATGACGGTGGCCACGCCGAGCGATGCGGCAAGCTCGATGGTGAGCCGGACTACGGCCGCGTCCTGTGGGCTGTTGAGGATCGGCCGCACGAATGCCGGGTCCAGTTTTAGCTCATCGATCGGCATGGCGCGCAACCGATTCAGCGAGGACGCCGACCGTCCATAGTGGTCCAGTGCGAGCCGCATGCCGAAGTGCCGGAACTGGCTGAGCGCGTTGGCCGTCAGGCGCGGGTTGATGTGCAGCACGTCCTCGGTGATCTCCAGTGTGACCAACGAGGGCGGCACGCCGTGCTTGTTGATGATTTTCGCGAGATCGTAGGGCAGGCGGGCGTCCAGCACGTCGGCGGCCGTCAGATCGACCGACACACCGAGGTCGACGCCCTGCCGCCGCCACGCCGCGCACCGGTACACCGCCGACTCCAGCAGCGAGCGCGACAGGTGACGGGTGAGCCCGACCCGGCTGCCGAGCTGGTGGATGACGTCGGCCTCGATGATCCCCCGAGCCGGGTGGTGCCAGCGCAGGATGCCTTCCAGCGCAAGGGGCCGGCCGCTCTGCGGATCCAATTTCGGTTGGTACCACGTGACAAGCTCATCCTTGCCGACGGCCTGCAGCAGATCGGGGATGAGTCCCATGTCCGCCAGCGACGGGTCGTAAAACTCCACTTCGGACCGATTGGTTTTGGCCGTGCGCAACGCGTCCTGGGCGCACTTGATGAGATCTGCGGGGGCGTTGGCATGCTCCGGCGCGATGGCCACCCCCGCGCTCAGCTCGACCTCGACCGGTACCCCTCCAATGGGAATGGGTTCTGAAATCTTTTTGAGCAGCGCGCGGGTGTCCCGATCGACGGCGGCCCAGTCGGCCCGGCTGATCACGCGCAGGATGGCGATCTCGACCCCGCCGAGCCGCGCCGAGATCACGTCTTCGGCCAGGCGCTGGCGCAGCCGCGCGCCGACGGTGTGCAGGATCGTGTCGCCGGCCGTGTAACCGAGCACACTGTTGATCTCCGACACGTGGTCCACGCTGATGATCGTGAGCACCAACGGTGACCCGGACGTGAGCGAGCGCATCAGATGCGGCAGCTGCACATCCAACACGCGCCGGTTGCCGAGCCCACTGATCTCATCTGTCTGCGCCTTGATCTGTGTGCGCACCAACTCCCGCGTCTGCTCGAACGTCAGCGCGGTGCGCACGCCCGCCGCGACCAGGCACCCGCTCGCAAGCACGATCGTGACCGGGTGCATCTTCTCGAACGTGCCGTAGATCAGCACCACCAGCGCCGAGAGCGAGAACAGGATCGGCACCAGCAGAGCCATGAAGCCGCGCACCTCGGCCGCCGGCCGACGCCGGTTCAGCGATCCGGCCAGGGCCATGAACGTCAGGCCGAGCATCCACACGCCGTCGAGCCAGCCACCGTCTACATAGGACCCGTTCGAGATACCGAACAAGTAGGCCGTATCGGCGACGGCGAAGAAGGCCGCGCCGAGCCCGAGCAGCCACCAGATCGGGTCGGAGCGCCAGCGCACCATGGTCAGCGCCCCCACGCTGATCACGATGAGCACGAGGTCACCGATCGGGTAGGACAGGTTCGTCATCGTTTCCGCGAACGCCTCTCCCGACGCCATGGACAACACGTCGGCGAGGACCGACGCGCAGAACACGGCGCCCGCGGCGAGCGATGTCACGACCCCGTCGAGCCAGACGGACGCGGGCAGGCGGGTCACGGCCGCGCGCGCGAGCAGGATGAAACCGGCGTACGCGAGTGGGTACATCCCGATATAAAAAATGTCGGCGAGGGAGGGCACCGGGATTTCTTCGGCCGGTGTCTCCGAGAAGGCCACGGACCAATAGATGTCGCCCACGGACCACGAGGTGATGGCCAGGCCGATGCACAGCCATGCCGCGCGCTGGCGGCTCACCAGCATCGGGCGCATCAATGCAAGTAGCATTGTGCAAACCAGCACGACCGAATAGAACCAGGTATCCAGGAACACCGGCCGGTTGTCGCCGAACGGCAGCAGAGTGCTCAGGGCATAGATGATGCCGAGTGCGACAACGAGATGTCTTGCGCCCCGGTAGAAGGGTGCGTCGAGGATCCGGGTTTCCCGCTGGCGTCCTGGTTCGCGCATGCCGCGCATACTAGCGTCAATCATCGATGCGTTGGTTATCGGGGCGCAAAATATTCAGGCGATCTCCATGAACCGCCGATCTTTATGCACCCCGGCACTCGCGAGGCTCCGCACCCTCCAGATTGGACGCTGGAATCAACGCTCGCAGCCGATGCCGTCGTTGTCCGCGTCAAGTCCGTAGATGTCCCTGCCGATGACAGTCACCGGGCCGCGCACGTAGGCCGGCCCGTTTCCGCCGCCGCGAGGCGCGAAAATCAGGAAAAAGGCCAGGCCTGCGGCCCGGCATAGCCCGCAGCCACGGCCACCGCCGCCGCGATCTGGTCGCGATCGGCACCGGCCGCAAGCGCTGCCGCCAACAGCAGCCGCGCCTTGAACGGATCGAGGAATCCGGCCGGCAGCAGCCCGCGCGCGATCAAGTATCGCTCGGAGCCGGGAAAGCCATAGGTCTCGCGCAGGATCGACCCGGCTCCCGTCCGCGACGCGAGCACCACCGGCATCGCGGAGGCAAGCTCCGCCAACCGGCCAACCATGGTCTCCGGCACGTGCCCGGCGCCCATGGCCGCGACCACCAGACCGTCCACACTTTGCGCGAAAGCGTCCAGCAGCCCGCCATCGTCGCCGAACGCCACCGAGTATACGCCTATGCTGGGAATTTCCTTGGTGGGCAACGGAATCCGAAGCCGATTCGGCATCTGGGCGAGAAACCGGGCCTGCCCCTCGATCACGTGCCCGAGCGGTCCACCGTTGGGTGATCGAAACGTCGCCACGCTCGTCGCGTGCGTCTTGCGCACCATGGACCCGGCATGGATCTCGTCGGCGAAAACCACCAGCGCACCCCGCCCGGCCGCCGCCGGACTCGCCGCCGTCACGATCGCTGCGAGCAGGTTGGCCGCCCCATCGGCGCCCGCCAATGACGGATTGCGCATCGCCCCGGTCACCACCACCGGCCGGTCGTCGCCGTGCCAAAGATGCAGCAGATAGGCCGTTTCTTCAATCGTGTCGGTACCCTGCGTGACCACGAACCCGTCGGCCGCGGCCGCACCCGCCTGGTCGGCGATGGCCCTGCACAGCGCGATCACATCGTCGAATCCGAGCGCCGCACCCGGCAGTTGCCGGAAGTTCACGACCTCGACACCGATCCCTGTTTCGGCGAGCCCCGGCACCGCCGCCAACAGTTTCTCCCCGGACAGTGTCGGCGTCGCACCCCCACCCGCCGCGCGCGTCATCGCGATCGTCCCACCCAGCGCAAACACGGCAACCCGAGCAGCCATACGGTGCAGCCTATGCGACCGCCTGCCCCGCAGGGCAGGCGGCGCAAGGGTTTACGGCTTCGGGATGGCGACCGCGGTGTAGGGAGTTTCCGGGGTCGGCGGCGTGCTGAAGCGCGCGTTCGGCAGGTACAGGCGGCGGCCGAAGGCGGCGACCGTCGTGGGGATGTCGAAGCGTGGATCGGTGGCGGTGGTGACCAGCCGCCCGCTGCGGCCGTCGAGCGACAGGCGGAAGACGGCCACCCGGTTGAGCTGATTTTGCACGACGTAGAGCGTGCGGCCCAGCAGGAGCAGGCCGTCGCCCGCCGTGACCGGTTCGCCGCCGAGATCGACCAGCGTGGCCTCGCCCGTGGCCGGGTTGACCCGGAACAGCGAGGCGGTGTTGGACTGCACGACGATCAGCGCGCTGCCGTCGGGCGTGCGCACAATGCCGTTGACGTTGAAGCCGGGCTGGTACACGAGATCACCGCTGAGCGGCACGGCGGTGAAATCGTCCGGGAGCCGGCCGTGCCTGCCCAGGCGCAGCACGTACAGCAACGGGCTCATCGAGTCGGTGAAGTAGGCGGCGCGCGGCGTGAGCACGACGTCGTTGACGAACGTCGGCGGTGCCGCCGCGAACGTGTAGCCGGCCAGGATCTCGCCGGTGCGGGCGCTGACCACGCGGGCGTTGCCGGCGTTGCCGCCGGCGACGAAAAGGCGTCCGCGGTCGTCGAGTTTGAGACCCACCGATGGAGTACCGGGCCCGCCCGCGGGCAGCACGGCACCGTTGCCGGTGGCGAGGTTGGCGCGATAGATCGAGCCGTCGGCCAGCGAGCCGAAGTAGGCGAACGGGAGTTCACCGATCGCGATCCCCTCGGGCCGGAACCCGTTGGGCAGTGCGATCTCGGTGGGGAACAGATCACCGGCTCGGGCCGGGGTGGGCGGCAGCAGCACCGAACCGGCAGCAGCGGCCGCGACACTGGTCAATGCCTGGCGTCGGTTTATAGGCATGCGAAAATCCCTTCGCGGGTGATGACGACAGTCAATTCGTGCCACGTACCCCCGCGGGAACGGGTTCAAAAGAATCCAAGCCGACGACCTGCCACGTAGAAACATGCATGACGGTGAAGCATCGCACCTGGCTCAACGTGTTCATGGTGATCGTGCTCGCGCACTGGGCGGAACACCTGGCCCAGGCGTTCCAGATCTACGTGCTCGGGCGGCCGGCCCCGGCCTCGCGGGGCGTGCTCGGGCAGTTCTTCCCGTGGCTGGTCACATCGGAGTGGCTGCACTACGGGTATGCGCTGGTGATGCTGATCGGCCTGTTCGCGTTGCGCAGGGGGTTCATCGGGCGCAGCCGCGGGTGGTGGACGGCGGCGCTGGTGATCCAGTTCTGGCACCACGTGGAGCACCTGCTGCTGTTCGTTCAGGCGCAGACCGGCACGATGTTCTTCGGCAAGGCCGTGCCGACCAGCGTAGCCCAGCTGATCGTGCCGCGGGTGGAGTTGCACCTGCTCTACAACACGATCGTGTTCGTGCCGATGGTCGTGGCCATGTATCTGCACCTGCGCCCGACCGTGGAGGAGCTCGACCGGGCGGTGTGTTCGTGCGTGGCAGCACCGGCGCGGTGACGGTACAACCCGCGGACGGCTCGACCCTCGTCGAGCCGCCCGCGCAAGTGCGGGTGTCCATCCCGGACGGTCGCTTTCGGGAGGCGCACGTCTCGGTGGCTTCCGATGCCGGGGTCCCGGTCACGTCCGGCCCCACCCTGACGCAGGAAAACACGGTCACCGTGCCGGTGAGCATCACCTCGCCGGGCACATACCTGGTGGCGTATCACCTGGTGCGCACGGACGGGCACGTGCTGGCGGGGGTAACCCGCTTCGGGGTGGGAATCGCGCCGTCGGGCCATTCGATGGGCCACGCGCACCCCGGCGACCCGATCAATCTCGCTCTCACGGGCGTGGCGCTCGCATCAGTGATTGCGATGCTGTATGTCTTGTCGCTCAGGCCTTCGGCCAGACCGCGACGTAGAATTCGGTGGCGTCGCTGATGATCGCGAGGTACGCCGTGCGGCCACCGCTGCTGCGCACGCAGAACCGCTTGCCCGCTTCGATGTCCTGCCCCTTGGCCGCGCCGTGGGTCCGCAGCAGCTCCGCGCACTGCTGCGGGCTGGGCGTCGGCGCTTCGGTCCATTCGACGATGAGGCCGTCATAGGTGGTGACCGTGTCCGAGTAGAACACGATGTCGCCCTCCCAGGTGGCCTTGCGCGCGATGCCCTTTTCACCGTCGAGCTCGATCCCGCCCGTGCCCTGGCGGCCGAACCTGTCCTCGAATTGCATCTTGCCGCCCGGCTTCGTGCCATCGCCGACGGCTTCCCGCTCGTCGGTGGGCTTGAAGACGCCCTCGCCGAGCAGGAAGACGCCCAGGGCGACGAGCGCCGCCAGCATCGTCCCCAGCGCAGTGATCAATGCCGTCGTCGAATGGAAGAAGCCCTTCGCGTCCACTGTGGCATTATGAACGATCGCCGTCGCTGTGACGACATTCGATCTGTGACTGAACTGGCCGCCGCCGGCCGAGTCACGGCGACCATGGGGATCGCGTTTCTCGCTGACATCCGTGCAGGCAGGTTTGACCGTCACTGAGCAATCCGGTGGCTTTTTGATGTTCCGGTGCAACCGGGGCGGGTGCGGCGCGCGTTGGTGTTCCATGATGAGAAAGTTTCTGGCTCTCGTCCTGGTGGCCGCCGCGCTGACCGGGGTGGAGTCGGCGGCCGTGGCGGCCGTCGCGCCGACGGGCCCGGCAACGGGGCAAAGACATGTGGTGACGCTGCTGACGGGCGACGTCGTGACTGTCGTGATGCGACAGTCGGGCTGCCCGCTGGTGTCGGTGAAGCCGGCCAAGCCGAGCGGGACGCAATTGCGCAGTTGCACGCCTGATGGGCGTATGCGGGTGATACCCAAGGAGGTCGTGCCGCTGCTCGGGACGGTCCTCGACGAGGCCCTGTTCGACGTCACGGCACTGATCCGGGAAGGCTACGACGACGCGCGCACGAAGGAGCTGCCGCTGATCGTGCGGCGCGAGGCGGGCGCCCGCGCCGGGGTGTCTCTGTCGAGCATCGACTCGGTGGCCGTGCGCCAGCCCAAGGCCAGCGGGCCCGAGTTTCTCAAGAGCCTCCCGAGAATCAAGGGGGCGACACCACTTGTGCGCTTGGACCGGAAGGTCCGCGTGGCGACGACCCAGCGCCTGGACCCCAACCTGAGCCAGGTCGGCGCGCCGCAGGCGTGGGCCGACGGCTACACGGGCCGGGGCGTGACCGTGGCCGTGGTGGACACGGGCGCCGACTTCGGCCACCCCGACCTGGCCGGTCAGGTGGTCGAGCGGGCCGACTTCACGGTCAAGGACGGCGACGCCGTGGACCGCCACGGCCACGGCACCCACGTCGCGGCCACGATCGCGGGCACAGGTGCGGCGTCGGCAGGCAGGCGCAAGGGTGTCGCGCCGGACGCGAAACTGGCGGTGGCCAAGGTGCTCGGCGACGACGGGTCCGGCACAGACTCGCAGGTCATCGCGGGCATGGAGTGGGCCGCGGCGCGGGCGAAGGTGGTCAACGTGAGTCTGGGCGGCTGGGAGGAGAGCGACGGCACCGATCCGCTGTCGCAGGCGGTCGACGCGCTCACGGCCAAGCACGGCACCCTGTTCGTGGTCGCGGCCGGAAACTCCGGCGACGACTGGATCACCGGACCGGCCGCGGCGAAGGAGGCCCTGACCGTCGGGGCCGTGGACCGCGACGACCGGCTGGCGGAGTTTTCCAGCCGCGGGCCGGTCATGAACACCCGTGCCGCGAAGCCGGAGTTGGTCGCGCCCGGAGTCGACATCATCGCCGCCCGCGCGCAGGGCACGGCCATGGGCACGGTGATCGACGGTCACTACACGTCCGCGAGTGGCACGTCCATGGCGACTCCACACGCCGCCGGGGGCGCGGCGATCCTCGCCCAGCGCCATCCACAGTGGACACCGCAGCAGCTCAAGAGCGGGCTGGTGGGCGCGGTCGACCCGCTGGCGGGCGACGTGTACGAACACGGATCGGGCCGGCTCGACGTGGCCCGCAAACCCGTGTCGGCGCAGGCGATCGTGCATCTCGGGAGCGACGCGAGCGAGGCGACCCTCGCCTACACCGAGCCGATCCACCGCCTGAGCATCACCGCCGCCGACAGGCACGGCACACCCACCCCGCCCGGCGCGGTCACACTGTCCGGCAACACCGTGCGCGTCGACCGCTCGCGCCTGCAACCCGGGCTCTACAGCGCGATCGTCACGGCCAAGCCGCAAGCGACGACTCCTGTCACGTTCTACGTGGCACCGCCGATGCGCGAGCTGACGTTGAGCGCCAATCCGGTGGGGCCGGAAACCTACACCTTCGGTGCGGTCGTGAACCTCGACGATCCGGCCATCTTCGCGGAGTCCGTGTACATGCCCCCGGGTGGTGAACCCCTCAAGCTCAGCGTGCCGCATGGCCGGTACAGCATCATGGTTTCGCTTTGGAATTTCGAACCGTCCATCATGGCGCTCGCGGGCGACCCGGACATCGCCATCACCGCCGACACCTCGCTCGTCTTCGACGGGCCGAGCGCCAAGCCACTGTCCGCGACGGTCGAGGGCGTCCAAACCGTGGCCAACTCGAAGGGTCTGACCTACGAGCAGACCGCCCGGCGGGGCTACGGCTGGAGCGATTTCGTGTTCGCCTGGGGCGAGGATGCGCGCCGCGACGACAGTGTGCGCGCGATCCCGGTCGATGGCGCGGGCATCGGCACATTTGCCACCTTCACCTCGGTCAGCCTCGTGGCTGCGGGGGACCGGCCGAGCCCGTTCCTGTACGACCTGATCCGCGACAACGGCAATCGCATCCCGGACGATCTCGCCCACCGGTTCGACACCGCCGGGCTCGCCCGCATCGACCAGCGTTTCCACCTGCTGGACCGCGAGGACACGTATGTGTGGCACAAGCGCTACGGCTTCAGCCCGGGGGGCGCGTTCATCCTGGAAAACGACACCCACAACCCGCCGGCGAACCGGACCGACTATGTGACACCCGGCTTCCGGTACGTCGACGAAGCCTTCTACAACGCCGGTGTAGGTTACGGGGCAGTCACCCAAGAGGGCAGGCAAAGTTACCCGCCCGGCAGCAGGCACACCAAGACGTGGGCACGCCAGCCGCTGCGGCCCGACTGGTACGACAATCCGGCCGGCTCGCCGAGCGGTTGCGAGCCGGTTCCCATCACCCGCACCCGCGGCAACCTGCGTGTGCAGCTGGTCGACCTGACCGATCAGCACAACCGGTTCGACTGCCTGGGCGACGGCGACGCGTGGACCTTGGAAACCAAGCGCAAACTGACCCTGCACCGCAACGGCGTGCTCGTGGGGGAGCATGACGAGTCGTTCGGCGACTTCCCCGTCTCGCACTCCATGGCCACGTACAAGCTCACCTACGACCTCGAAGCCAGCGCGCTGCTGCCCGTCTCGACCCGGGTGAGGACCGCGTGGACGTTCAGGTCGAAGGAGGGCATGCCCGTGCGGCTGGTGTCGGTGGACTATGCGCTGGCATTGGAGGCCGACAACCGTCCCACCAATGGACGGGCCACCTTCACCGTCCGAAATGCACAGCAGCGCGTGTCGTCGTTCGCGCTCTACACGTCGCTCGACGATGGCAAGAGCTGGGAGCGGGTGGACGTGCGGCGGGAGGGACGCGACGCGTTCAGCGCGCACATGCCCGCGCCCGGCGGTCCCTACGTTTCGCTGCGCGTGGTGACCGACGGCTTCGAGCAGACGATCATCCGCGCATACCGTTAGGGGTTGGGGCCCCGCGAAACTCGGGGCCCCAACTCATTGCGTCAACTGCTCCTCGCGCTCGCGCTGCCCCTGTTGGACCTGGGCCTCGCGTTCGCGATCACGCTCGTCGCGCTCTCGTTGCGCCTCGGTGGCGGCCTGTTGACGGCGCAGCTCACGCAGCTCACGCCGGGTCGACGCGCGGTGCTTCGCCCGCCGGCCCATGCCCTTGAACAGCAGGGAAAGCCCGAACAGCAGCACGGCCCCTGCGGCAGCGCCGACCAGGAACACGTCGCCGTTGCTCAGCTGCACGGTGTAGCCGAAGACCTCGGCCGTGCCCGCGCCCGCCTCGAAGGCACCCTGGTTGTTCCAGATCGCGTACCCCGCGACGCCGATCACGCCCAGTACTAGCAGCAATCCAAGAAATACCATCTTCGCCTCCTTGTCTTCTATCCGGTACCCGAGGAGGCGCGCACAAAAACATCAATGCATGGGATCGGGCCACCCGCCGTACGGCACAGTGATGATCTCCATCATGTGACCGTCGGGATCCTCGAAGTACACGCCCCGGCCGCCGTCGTTGCGGTTGATCTGGCCGGGGCCGCGCTTGAGCGGATGGGCGTAGTACGGGACCTGCTCGGCCCGGATGCGCCCGAAGATCTCGTCGAACTCCGCCTCGGTCACCAGGAAGGCGTAGTGTTGCGACTCGATGTGCTCGGCGCGCGTGTCGAGGAAGTCCAGCGCCACCCCGTTGGCCGTCTTGACCGGCAGAAACGGGCCGAACTGCGGGCTCACCGACAGGCCAAGCATGCGCGCGAGAAACTCGGCCGACACACGCTTGTCGCGGGCCGCGACGATGGTGTGATTCAGGTGCACAGCCATGCGAAAAGGCTAAACCCCCGGCCTAGAGCATGCGTGCAGGTGCTGTAACGTCGGCGCGTGGCAGACGAGGGCAGGCGCCGGTCGCGGGTGCTGGGGTGGATTTTCGGCGTGCTCGCGGCCACACTGGCCGCGGCCACCGTGCTGCTCTACTGGGTCCTGCGGCGACCCGTGCCGTGGACCTCGCGCGACCCGGACACGCCTGCTCCTGTGGGAGAGCCACCGGCACAACCACCGTCGTCTTCGGACGGTTGCGAGGTCAACTGCAACGACCCGTGCGACGCGGCGTGCGAACAGGTCATCGACGGCACGTGCGGCTCGGTGAACGACAGCTGCACCAGCTCAAGCGACGCGTGCAACGACGCCGGTTCGAGTTGCGACGGCATGGGTTCGGCCTGCGACGGCATGAGCTCCGGTTGCGATGGGGCAAGCGCGGGTTGCGACTCGGGTTCGACGGCCTGCAACAGCACTGTCGCGTCCGGACAGTTGCTTGTGGACAGTGTCGCTTTGCAAATTCCATGGCTTTCGGTGCGCGCCCGGGTGACCCTGCCGGCTTGGGTGGGTGTGGGCGTCATCCGGATCTACCAACGGTTCGTGTCGCACCGCCTCGGCACGCGTTGCCGTTACGAGCCCAGCTGCAGCGAATACGGTGTGCACGCGCTGCGCCGCTTCGGTGCACTCGACGGCGCGATGGTCGCCCTCGCCCGCATCCGTCGCTGCCGCCCCGAAGTCCCCCCATCCACCCCTGACCCCCTCCCCCTCCC
>NZ_QJUG01000002.1 GCF_003426775.1 Allorhizocola rhizosphaerae
GACGAGAAAATCCCAGATGTGGTACCGAGCACCGCCACCCACTTCCACCGGCTGGCACGCCGCCGCGACCGACAGCGCGTGCGCCAACGACAGCCGCGCGAAGGCGGGCGTGTCGCGGTGGATCGCGATCGCGCCGAGCGCGGCCCGGCGCAGGCCGAACGGGTCGCCCCGGCCGCTGGGCAGGCCGACGGTCACGGCGAGACCCGTCAGCGAGTCGAGCCGGTCGGCGAGGGCGACAAGCGCACCGCGGGGCCCGGCGTGTTCATCGGTGGCCAGGGCGAGCGCGATGGTCGCGACGCGGTCGGCGCGGTCGGCTGTATGACGCACGGAATCCCTACTTGATGGGGTAGACGGTCGTTGGCACGAACGTTTCCACCTCGACCGGCTCTCCGGCGCGCAGTTTCAGCAGTTGCCGCACGGCCAGGTCGGCGACCTTCTGGGAATCTTGCGCAACGGTGGCCCGAAACGGCGTCCCGCCCGACCGGATCACCGCCAGCGCCTCATCGGTGCCGTCGACGCCTATCACGGCGATGTCGGCGGACCCGGTGCCGGCTGTGGTCCGTTGCTGGATCGCGTCGACGGCGCCCAGGGCCATCTCGTCGTTGGTGCAGAAAATGATGTGCGGGTGTTCGCCCTTCTGGCCGAGCTGCGTGAGGTGCCGGTCGACGATTTCACGGCACCGTTCAACCATGCATTGCAGTCGATGGAAGAACTGTAGGGTGGTTACGGCGTGCCGTCGAGGAACATGCGCAGCCGGGCGAAGGTGCGCTGGTCATCGCCTGGGACATGCCCGTTGACCGCGCGGCACGCCCAGCCCAGGCGCAGCGCCAGTTTGGCCGCGGCCACGAGGTCGCCGCCGAATCGCTCGGCGAAGGGCGCCAGATAGGCGTCGCGGAACGGGGCCGTGTCAACGGAGTTGGCGACATCGTCGAGGCCCCACGCCAGCATGCCTTCGAGGGTCACGGACAGGGTGAAGAACGGGTGCGAGACGCACGCGTCTCCCCAGTCGAGCACGAGGTGCCGGCCATCGCGCACGAACACCTGCGCGTCGTGCAGGTCGTCGTGCTGCACGAGCTCGGGCAGCCCGTATGAAGCGAGCTCGGCACACATGTCGGCGACCATCGGCGCCGCGTCGCGGAACCGCCGCTCGGCGGCGAACTCGTCCATCAGGCGCTCGTATGCCTTTGGCAGCACCGCGAGCCGCATGTCCGGCAGGCCCATGGCGAGCAGGTCGTCCACGTCGCCTGCCAGGTCAAGCTGGACACCGGCATAGCGCGACAGGATGTCGTGCCACCGGTCGAGGCTGCGCTCCCGCGCCGACACCACGCGCAGGCTCTCCCCGGCATCGGACATCAGCATCCAGCCGGACACGGTGTCCGCGGCGAGCAGCGGGGGCACGACATCCGGGCGGCGCAAGGCGATCCGTTGCACCACCGCGGCCTCGTGCCGCAGCGAGTCGGCGTTGGCCTTGAACCAGACATCGCCAGCATCGGTCGGCACCCGCAGCACCGTCGACCACAGGACCAGGTGCGGCTGCTCGATGTCGCCCGTGCGGGCGACGCCCAGCTCGCCCAGCCGGGCATCGATCCACGTGTGCACCCCGGCCAGCCAATCGGGGTCCCGCCAACGCTGCTCATCCACGGCGACGAGACTAGCGAGGATCGCCTGCCCGCGACACCTGTTATTCCGGCAGAGCCTCGCCGGTTTCGAGCAGCGTCTTGAGCCCCGACAGCAGGTGCGGCCACCCGTCGCCGACCATGGTCGCCAGCGTGCTGCCGGGCTCGAAATCGCCGTGCGTCACGGTCAGTTTGACGACAGCTCCGGCCGGCTCGATGTCGAACGTGACCTTCGACCGACGCTCGGTGGAGATTTTCTCGTACACCTCGGGGGTCACGCCGACCGCTTCGGCGAACTCCGGCGTGATGCTGTGCCACGTGTAGGAGAGCCGACTGTATGGATTGGACTCCAGCACCACCTGCTCGGGGTCATCCATGATGGTGCCCTTCATGTCCCAGACGATGCGCGAGCCCGGCTTCCAGTCGCTCTTGAAGGTCACGCCCCAGTAGCGGCTGGTGAACGAGGGATCGGTCAGCGCCTGCCACAGCTGCTCGGGCGTGGTCTTGATGTAGGTCTTGTAGACGAAATCGTTGTCTGCCATGGCTGTTGCCTCCAGTGCCTCTTTCAGGTCGTCGAGCGCGCGCACGCGCTCGCGGGCGTATCGCCCGATCCAGCGTTCGGCGATGGCGTTGACCGGTGCGGCGTTGAGGAAGTGAAGCTTCTCCCGCCCCCGCCAGGACGTGGTCACCAGGTCGGCCGCCTCAAGCACGGCCAGGTGCTTGCTCACCGACTGCCGCGCCATGTCGAGGCCCTCGCACAGCTCGCGCAGGGTCTGGCCGTTGCGCTCGTTGAGCCGGTCGAGCAACTTCCGCCGGCTCGGGTCGGCCAGCGCCTTGAAAATCTCGTCCACGCCGATCATCATCCCCACCAAACATGCAGCCGCGAGGCTGCATTACCCACGATAGGCAGCCAACTGGCTGCATGTCAACCACAGCTTTTTCGCAACAGGACCGCATGCGCTCGCCCATCCACTGGTCTCAAGCGAGAGACAAGGAGACAGACCGATGACAAAAAGATGGGCAAGCCTGCTGACGGTGTCGGCGATGGTGATCGCGCAGGGCGCGCTCTGGGCCGGCACCGCGCACGCCGCGACGGGCAACGTGTCCCTGAACGGCTCCGTGGTCCACTACGAGGCCGACAACGTGAACAACCTGATCACGATCACACACGTCGGTACCAACATCATCATTGACGACGTCTGGCCGATGACGGCGGGAGTGGGGTGCTGGACGCTCGACAGCACGAGGGTCGCCTGCGCCGACAGCGGGGTGACGGCCGTGCGGGTGGACGGCAACGATGGCGACGACCGGATCAACAGCGCGATGGACCTGCCGGTGGGGCTGTCCGGCGGGGACGGCGACGACGTGCTCTCCGGCGGCGACGGCAATGACACGCTGCGCGGCGGGCCGGGCTCGGACACCATGGCCGGTGACGGCGGGCGTGACGTCGTGACCTACTCCGGGCAGCTCCGCGGCATCCAGGCCGACCTTGAGGGCGACCGGGACGACGGCGCCTCCGGCGAGGGCGATCTGATCGACGCGGATGTCGAGGACCTGATCGGCGGCGACGGCGACGACACGCTGCGCGGAGACCACGGCAGCAACCGCCTGTACGGCAACGGCGGTGACGACACCGTCTTCGGTCGCAGCGGCGCGGACACGATCTACGGCGGCGCGGGCAACGACGTTCTCGAAGGCATGGACGACGACGACGATGTCTACGGCGGGGATGGCAACGACCGGATCGGCGGTGGCAACGGCGACGACTTCCTCTCCGGCGAGGCGGGCAACGATGTGCTGGAGGGCGGCTTCGGGTTCGACAGCCTCCTCGGCGGCGCCGGCAACGACCAGCTGTTTGGCCAGGGCGATCCCGATTTCATGGACGGCGGCCCGGACGGCGACATCTGCGAGGATTCGTCCACGTGGGTGGCCGTGAGCTGCGAATAATCCAACGGTCGTCCCTGCGAAGGGGCGGCCACAACATTTTCGCAACTGGTAGGAGCTACAAAGATGCGCATGAAGTGGTTGAGAGCCGTGCTCGCCGTCCCGTTGCTGCTCATGCCCACCGCCCCGGCGGCCGCGTCCGATACGTCGACGCCCATTCCGGCTTGGTGTGTCCGCGACCTCGCCATCCGTCCGGTGCAGATGGCCGAGGGCACGCTCGGCCCAGGCGACACCTCGCCCTTCACCTGGTTTGGTTTCACCGTGCACGCCACCGGCTGCCAGATGACCGGCGCGACCGTTGTCTATCGCACCGTGCCGCTGAGCACCGAGGAGGACGACCTCATCGCCGAAAGCGGCACGCTCACCTGGAATGCGTTCGACATGTCCACCCGCACTGTCTACTACAGAGTGTACAAAGACGACAATCGGGAGTCCGACGAGGAATTCGTGTTCAAGGTCGTCTGCGAGGAGTCGCAGGGCATCTCCGCCGGCACCTACGCCAGGGGAACCATCCTCAACGATGACGGGCTGACGTTCAGCTCCGAGCAGCTGGTCTATCACTACCACTGTCGGCAATAGACAGTAGTTCGGTGAGCCGTGCCAGTTCGTAATCGTCGGGCAGGGTGCGGCGCAGCGCCAGCGCGAGGCTCAAGTGTTCGGTCGCACTTGGAAAATCCTCTTTGATGAGGTACGCGTGTGCGACGTGGCCGAGCACGATCGACTCCACGTGCTGGTCGCCGAGCTCCCGGCACAGCGCCCTGGCCCGCGTGAGGTGGGCCAGGGCGGCGTCGTGGTCGCCCATCGCGAGCAGCGTCGCGCCGATGTCGGCCAGCGTGTCGGGCACCCTGTGCTGGTCGCCGATCCGCCGGTAGGTCTCGACCGACTCGTGCAGCGCGTCGAGCGCCTCCGTGAAGCGGGAGCCGTTGCGGTGAGCCAGCCCCAGCCCGTGCAGTACGGCGGCTTCCAGCGGGGCGTTGCCGGTTTCGCGGGCGAGTTCGAGTGCCCGCGTCAGATGGCTCACGTCGCTTCGCCCGGCCTGCGCTCCCGCGTACCCCACGTTGTTGAGCGCGACCGCGAGCGCTGCCGGACTGTTGCGGGACAACAACTCCAGCGCGCGTTCGAAGTGTGCCGCCGCCTCGTCGAAGCGGCGCATGCCCGCGTGGGCCACGGCCATGTTGTTGTGCAGGTGTCCTTCGTCTGCTCCGCTTGCCAACGGCAACGCCGACCCGAGCACTTCCAACGCCTCGTCATGGCGGCGGCTCGCGTTGTAGGCGGCACCGAGCGCACTGAGCATCAACGCCTCATAGGTGACATCCCCAAGTCGTTGCGCCGCAAGCACACCCAGCTTGCAGATCGCGATGCGGTCGGCGCCGCTGCCCCGCCGCATGAAGAACCCACCGAGCAGATATGTCAGCTCGCACACCGCGCGATGGCGCCCGGCCTCCAGCGCGCGCGCCACGACCGGCAGGAGATTGTCCCGTTCACGGTCGAGAAAGCCAACGGCCGCAGCCGATTCGAGCGGGAATGGCAGCGACTCCGGCGGGTGCTCGATAGTGGGCACGAGCCTGGTCCGGGTGGGGCTCAGCGCGGTGTTCGTCGCGGCGCAGACAGCGAGGTACCAGTCGAAGAGACGATTTTCGTCGCCCTCGGAAAGCTCGCGGGCGTAGAGCCGGATGAGGTCGTGGAACCGGTACCGTCCACTTTCGATTTCCGTGATGAGGTGTGCGGCGGCCAGCTCGTCGACGCTGCGGCGCACCCGGCCGAGCGAGACACCCGCCAGCGCGGCGGCCAGGTGCGGTCCGAAGGTGTCACCCGGGTGCAGGCCAAGCAGCCGGAACAGCCGCGCGGCCGGCTCGCTGAGCGCGTGATAGGCGGTGGCGAGGACGGCGCGGACGCCGCGCGAGTCGCCCGGCACGGACAGCACGTCGAGTCGATCGTCATCATCGGACAGCTCGGCGACCAGATCGGCGACGCGCTGGCGCGGGCGTGCGGCGAGTTTGGCTGCGGCGATGCGCAGCGCGAGGGGAAGCCGCCCGCACAGTTGGCTCAGCCGGACCGTCGCCTCCGGCTCGGCGTCCACTCTGGACTGTCCCAGCACCCGGGCGAGCAGTTCGGTGGCGTCGGCCCGGTCCATCGCGCCGAGCCTGACCGGGTGCACGGCGTGGTGGATGAGCAGCGCGGAAAGCTGTTGCCGGCTGGTGACGACGAGCGCGCTGCTCGTGCTCGACAACGCGGGCACGAGCGGGAGCACATGATCGGCCATGCCCGCGTTGTCGAGCACGAGCAGCACCTGGCGTTCTTCAACCACGGAACGGAAAAGTGCGGCCTGAGCGTCCACTTCGGAAGGGACGCGGTCGGCGGGCACGCCGAGCGTGCGCAGCACGTGCGCCAGGGCTTCGGACGGGGTGAGCGCGGAGTCGGGGTCGTGCCCGCGCAGATCGAGGAACAGCTGGCCGTCGGGGTAACGCTCGCGCGCCTCATGCGCCCACTGCAGAGCGAGGGCGGTCTTGCCCGCGCCCGCTGGGCCGGAGATGACGGCGATGGACGTGTCCGGCTTCCAGCCGCGCAGGTCCGCCAGCTCGGCGTAGCGGCCGGAAAAGTGCCCGGCGGGTGGGGGGAGTTGGGCAGGCGCCTGCTTGCGAACGTCGAGTGTCCTATCGCGACGCAGGATCGCGAGGTGGAGATCCTGGATCCGGGCGCCGGGCGCGATTCCGAGCTCATCGGACAGTCGCGAATAGAGGCGCTGATAGTGGTCGAGCGCGTCGGCTTGGCGGCCCGCACGGTACAAAGAAAGCATGAGAAGCTCAATTGTCCGCTCGCGCAACGGGTTCGCGGCGGCCAGCTTCTCCAATTCGGCCACGGCAGGCAGATGGTCGCCCAGCCGCAGCCGGATCTCCCACATCTCCTCGGCGGCGGCCAGGCGCAGGGCGCGCAGGCGTTCGCGCTCGGCGGTGGACCAGTCGTCCTCGCCAACGTCGTTGAGCGCGCCGCCGCGCCACAGGCCCAGCGCCGTCGCGTATTTGTCGGCCGACGACTCGGCGCGGGCCTCGCGCACCAGATCCTCGAACCGGTGGGCGTCGACGTCTCGCCGGTCGACGGCGAGGGCGTAGCCTGGGCCGCGGGTCACCAGCAGGTCGGGCAGGCCGCACGCGTCCAGTGCCTGGCGCACGCGGGCGACGTGACTCTGCAGCGTGCGCAGCGCGGTGCGGGGAGGGTTATCGCCCCACAGCGCGTCGATCAGGCGCGACTGCGTGACGACCGTGCCGGGTTCGAGGGCGAGCAGCGCGACCAGGGCCCGCTGCCGCGTGCCGGCCAGGCCCGTGGACGCGACCGGCCCGACCACCTCGACCGGTCCCAATATCCGCACCCGCACGATCAGAAGGATCGCATGCGGACGCCATCCAGGTCGTCGGGATCACGACTTGTACACGCGAAGGTGCAGATGCGTCACGCGATCACCCTGGACGATGCGTGGGTCGTCGGCGGGGTGGCGTAGATTCTGGCCGTGACATCACAGCATTCTGACCTGGCGCTGCGCCCGGCGAACCCGGAGGATGCGCCGATCGTGGCCCGGATCTGGCATGACGCCTGGGGCGACGGGCACCTCGGCAATGTTCCTGACGCACTGGTCGCCGTGCGGACCCGCGAGTGGTTCGACGCCTGGGCGGCGCAACGCGTGCCCCATGCCACCGTGGCAACCGTCGGCGGCGACATCGCGGGCTTCGTGGTGGTCGTCGACGACGAGGTCGAGCAGGTCTATGTGGACAGGCGCCACCGTGGCGCGGGCGTGGCCAACGTGTTGCTCGCCGAGGCGGAGCGTCAGGTCGCCGCCAACGGCCACGACCGCGCGTGGCTCGCCGTCGTCGGCGGCAACGCCCGCGCCCGCAGGTTCTATGAGCGCAACGGCTGGCACAGCGAGGGCCTGTTCGACTACCTCGCCACCACGGCCGACGGCCCGCTGCCCGTGCCGTGCCACCGCTACGTCAAGCCCGTATCCGCCACGACAACGACCTAGCCGGACGCCTCGCTGGCGCAAGGCCTCGCCTCGCGGTTCCGTTTCCAGCCAACTGGTGTGCTTCCGGTTGGCGGTCGCGCGCTTTGGGCCGAGGCGGTTTTACCGTCCGCGCAGCCGACCGTTGCTTTCTGCGGCCTACTGTTGGCCTTTGGCGGGTGGATACGCAGCAGCCATGATCCGGGCCAATCGCGTTACGTCATCAGGCCTGGCTCTGTCACGCACGAGTCCAAGTCCGGCTGGACCGATGGCTGATTGATGACTGCCACTATGCTTCGTGGGGACGGCATATCACGAGGTCAGGTGGCGATCATGGGATGGAAGGTTGCAGGCAACATAATCATCGTGCTGGCCATTGCGTTTCCCACCCTCGTGGCGCTTGATGGAGCCGCCTGCCTGTTTGGTCTTACCGAGGTCAGGCAGGTTCATATCGTCAGCGAAGAAGAGCGGTGGGGGGTCCAGCCACATATCGGGGAGCCGTCGAGCATCGAGTCGATCGATCTGCGCCATGGCTACTACACAGATTCTGCGGGCAAGCGCTGGAAGACGTTGCTCATCAGCGATTCCCTTGAGGTGGGAACGACCGTGACGGCGTACGGAACTCTTTTTGATCCTCCCTGGACAGAGACCAAGGTCAGCTTCGTAAGTCGAGGACAGGGCGCGTTCTTCATGTTCTGTGGAATTCTTCTCGCCCTTGTGGCGGTGATCGGCAGGAAGTGGCTGGACAACCCGGATCTGAAGCAGCCTAAAGACCAGGACCGCTGATCTCGGGCATGCCCGGAGGCTCGGTCGGGCGTGACCAGATCGAGCTCGACGCGTCACCGCTCGATCTCCCAGGAGAACTGCTCGGGCAGCGGACCGTCCACATGCGACGGCGGTTTGTCCAGGCCCCAGAACGACTCCGTCGGCGCTACGAACACCCCGCGCCGGTCCGTGTCGGACTCGGGCCCGGCGAGCCCATATGCCCGCGACCCGACCACGCACGAGTACACGGTCTTCACAGCCGCGGGTCCACGGGCTCCGACTCGCACGCGAGAATGCCGAACACCAGCTCGTGGAAGGCCCGCCCGGCCGCGACCGCGTCGAGCGCGGCGAGGCCGAGGGCGTGCTCGCGCAGGGCAAGGCTGCGCTTGCGCCCGAGCCGCCGCTGCCGAAGCTGCGCCAGCTGGTCGGGCTCGGTGTAGGACGGCCCGTAAATGATGCGCAGGTATTCACGCCCGCGGCACTTCACGCCGGGCTGCACCCGACCCCCGCCGAACGCCAACCCGTCGTAGGGCTTGACGACCATGCCCTCCCCGCCTGCGGCCGTGAGCTCCAGCCACCAATCAGTAACCGAAGCTTCGGCGTCGGGCGTGACCACGAGCCGCCGCGTGGGTGTGAAAAGCGAAGGGTCCGCCTCGACGAGCCGATCCGCGATCGCCAGGTGCCATCCGTGGTCGCGCGCGGCGTAGGAAACCCCTTTGCCGGCCAGCACAGCGAACGGCGCGAGCGTTACCTCCGCCTCGGAAACGTACGGCCGATAGGCGGCCGAATAGGCGTGCACACCGTCCAAAGCCGACTCCACGCGCCCCCGCAGCTCGCCGACCTCCAGCCCGCGCGCCGCCGCCTGGTCGAGCACCGAGAGCGCGACGGGCAGGGCCGCCCGCCCGGCGGCACCCACAGCCGCGAACCCCTGGATCAGGGTGTGCGCCTTGGCAGACCACGGCAGCAGCTCGCAGTCAAGCATCAGCCAGTCGGTGTCGAGCTCGTCCCAAACCCCGGCCGCGTCGATCGCCGCCCGCACCCGCGCGAGCAACGCCTCCGTCTTCGCACTGTCGAAAAAGGACCGACCGGTGCGGGTGTAGATGACCCCGGTCGAGCCGTCATCGGCAAACCGTTGCGCCGCAATCTCCTGCGAACGGCAGACAACCACGACCGCCCGCGAGCCCATGTGCTTCTCCTCGCACACCACCCGCTCCACGCCCGCCTTGCGCATGTCGGCCAGTGCCTCGATCGGGTGCTCCAGATAACCGTCCACACTGGACGACGGCGCGGGCGCCATGGTCGGCGGAAGCCAGAGCAGCCAGCGCGGATCGACGGCGTACCGGCTCATGACCTCAAGCGCGGCCGCCGCGTGCTCGGCCGGGACGGTTACGGTCCCGTAGTCCGTCGTGATGTGCCGCCGCCCCGTGACCTCCGACAGCTTCGACAAGCCTCCCGAAGCAATCGACGGGGCCTGCAACGGCCGGACCGGCTCGTAGTATTGCCGCTCCGCTTCAACAAAGACCAATTCCTTTTCCGGGTACCGCATCGCGGTCAGCCTGCCGCCGAACACCGCACCCGTGTCGAGGCAGATCGTGTTGTTCACCCACTCGGGGATGAGCACCGGCGTGTGTCCATAAACGACCATCGCGCGCCCGCGATAGTCGTTTGCCCATGGATATCGCACGGGCAATCCGTATTCATCGGTCTCGCCGGTCGTGTCACCGTACATGGCGAACGCACGGACCCGGCCCGACGCCCGCCCGTGGTATTCCTCCTTGAGCCCGGCGTGCGCCACGACCAGCCGCCCGCCATCGAGCACATAGTGCGAGATGAGGCCGTCCAAAAACGACACCAGCCCCTCGACGGGCGAGGTCTCCAATTGCGCAAGCGTCTCGCCGAGCCCGTGGCTCACCCTGACCTTGCGCCCCTGCAAATGCTTGAGCAGCTTCGCCTCATGGTTTCCGGAAACACACAAAGCCCGCCCGCGCGCCACCATGTCCATCACGAGCCGCAGCACGCCCGGCGAGTCGGGCCCGCGATCGACGAGATCGCCCACGAACACGGCCGTCCGCCCTGCCGGGTGCGCCCAACCGTCCACGGTGGACTCCCACCCGAGCTTGCCCAGCAACAGCTCCAGCTCGGCCCGGCAGCCATGCACATCGCCGATGATGTCGAACGGCCCGCTCAGCTCCCGCCGGTCGTTGAACAGCTTGTCGAACCGGACCTCCACATCGGACGGATCGGTGAGCACGTGCACCCTGCGGAATCCCTCGCGCTGCAGCTGCCCGATCGACCGGCGCAGATCGCGCCCCTGCCGGCGCAGCACCTCGCGCCCGAACTCCCGGTCGGGCCGGGCCTGCGTGCGCTCCCAGCACACCGCCTCGGGCGTGTTGAGCACGATGGCGACCGGGAGCACGTCATGCTCCCGCGCCACCCGCACCAGATCGGCCCGCGCGTGCGCCTGCACGTTGGTCGCGTCGACCACCGTGAGCCGCCCGGCGCGCAGCCGCTTGCCCGCAACATGGTGCAGCACCTCGAACGCGTCGCCCGAGGCCGACTGTTCGTTTTCGTCGTCGGCCACCATCGCGCGGAACGCGTCGCTCGACAGCACCTGCGTCGGCCGAAAATGCTTGCGGGCGAACGTCGACTTGCCCGAGCCCGAGATGCCAACGAGCACGACCAGTGACAGCTCCGGCAGATCCACAATGGACATCAGTTCACCCCGCTCCTTTTGAACAGCGCGAGTTGTGTGGGCGCGCCCAGCTGTGGGTCGTTGTCGCCCACCCCTCGCAAGTCGACCGTGTAACCGTAGGCTGAAGCCACCTCGTTGGCCCACGCCGCGAACTCCGCACGCGTCCATTCGAAACGGTGGTCGCGATGCCGCATCGTCCCGGCCGCCAGCGACTCGTAGCGCACGTTGTATTCAGCATTCGGCGTGGTGACGACGACAAACGCCGGGGCGGCATGCCCGAACACCGCTTCGCACAGGGCGGGCAACCGCGGCTCGTCCACGTGCTCGATGACCTCCATCAGCACGGCCGCGTCGAATCCCGCCAACCGATCGTCCACATAGGTCAGTGCGGTCTGGATCAGCTCCGCGCGCCCGCGCAGCCGCCGCGACGCGAGCTCGAGCGCGCGCACCGACACATCGGCCCCGACGACGCGCGTGTAACGCCTGCCCCGTACCAAATCGCTCAACAAAGCGCCCGCACCACACCCGAGATCGAGCACACTCTTCGCACCCGTCGACGCGAGCGCCTCAAGCACGGCCTCCCGCCGAAGCACATTGAGCGGTTTGCTCTCGTTGTCGAGGTCCTCCACCACGACCGCATCCGGAGCCAGCTCGTCGAAACGCGACTCGGCCTGCTTGGCGAGCGCACCTTGATGGGCAAGGAATCGCTTGGTAATCAACGACCTTTCGGGATGCGCGCCGAGCCAGCCCTCGCCCTTGTCCAGCAGCTTGTCGATTTCATCGGGCGCGACCCAATAATGCTTGGCATCATCCAGTACCGGAATAAGCACATAGAGATGGTTGAGTGCATCGGCAAGCCGCACCGTGCCGCTCAGCGTCAGGTCGACGTAGCGGCTGTCGCCCCACGCCGGGAAAGCCGGATCGAGCGGCACCGCAACACCGCGCACCTCCCACCCCAGGGGCGCGAAAAGCCGTTGCGCCAGGTCGATTCCGCCCTTGCAGCGCAGCGCGGGCACGCGCACCTCCAACGGGATCGGCGCAGCCGCAAGCTCCGGCCGGTCCCGGCTCTCACCCCGCGCCGCCGTGCGGAACACCCGGTTGAGTGCGGCCGACAACAGGCTGGACGCGGCGAACGGGCGATCATTAACATAACGGTTCAGCTGTTCGCCCGCGTTGTTCTCCAGACGCCGCGGATCGGCCTCCAGCAGGAGCGCAGCCGTGCAACGCCGCTCGGTCGCCTCGGGAAACACCACCGTGGCCGTGCCGTAGGGCAGGTCGAACCGGTGCACCCGATCCGGATGCTTCACCAGCAGATATCCCAGATCGGTCGCCGGCCGGTGAGTCGTGGTCAGGGTGAGTAGCACCCAGTCATCGTAGTGGGAGGGCGCGTGCGCCGTAATGTGGATTTCACCGTGCTGCTTGCCTACGCGGCCTTCGTGCTGATCGGCCTGAGCACGGGCGTGAGCGGCGTGCTCCTGCTGTCGCAAATGCACGATTACGGCGTGGACCGGGCGGTGATCGGCATCACGTTCTTCACCGGGTCCGGGGGCTTCCTGTTGGGCAGCACGACCGTCGGTGTGCTGATGAGCCGGTTCGGCACGCGTGCGGCGGTGGTCGCGGGCGGTGTGCTGTTCCTGGTCGCCGGGCTCTACACGGCCACACGCCCGTCGTTCGTGGTTTTCCTTGCGGTGCAAGTGGTTCTTGGCTACGGCACGGGCTTGCTGGAGTCGGTGCTCAACGCGCATCTGGCCGCGCTGCCCAACGCCACCAATCGGCTCAACCGGCTGCACGCGTTCTTCGGTGTGGGCGCGCTGCTCGGGCCGCTGCTCGCCACGTGGGTCACCGGATTCGCCTCATGGCCCATCGTCTGGCTGGTGCTCGGGCTCGCCGCGCTCCCACTCGTCGTGGGTTTCCGCATGGCGTATCCGAGCGTGGCGCGTGCGGCCGAGCCGGTGGTGGCCACGGGCGAGCGTGGCGTGTTGCGCCGGCCGGCTGTGCTTCTCGGCGCGGCGTTGCTCGCGGTCTACGTGGGCATCGAATTCTCCATGGGCAACTGGAGTTTCGGCTATCTGGTCCAGGAGCGCGGGCAGTCCGAGGCGATATCGGGCTATGCGGTCAGCGGGTACTGGTTCGGGCTCACCGCGGGCCGGTTCGTGCTCAGCCCGATCGTGGCGCGGCTGGGCCTGGGCACGGTGGGCCTGATGTACACGTGCCTGGTCGGCGTCGCCGGGTCGGTCGGCCTCACCTGGCTCGCGCCCATCGCGGGCCTCGCCGTGCTCGGCTTCTTCCTCGGGCCCATCTTCCCGACCACCATGGCGGTCACGCCGCAACTCGTTGAGCCGCGCATGGTCCCGTCCGCGATCGGGATGCTCAACGCCGGTTCGGTGGTGGGCGGTTCGCTCATGCCGTGGCTGGCCGGTGTGGTCGCGCAGGGCGTGGGCGTGTGGACGCTGCTGCCGTTCACCCTGGCGCTCGCCCTGCTCCAGCTGGCCGTCTGGTGGCCGATGGCGCGGGGGCTGGACGGCGTACCCCCTAAAAATCCAAATCCACCCACACCGCTGCATGATCCGAAGCAGCATGCTTCGCCGCTGTGATGTCCTCGTAGACGGTCCAGTGTTTGGACGCCTTGACGTTGCCGGAGTCGCCCCACAGGCCCTTGCGGAAGATGCCGCCATCGACCACCCGATCCGCCAACTCGGGCGACAGCAGGATGTAGTCGAGCCGGTTGCGCAGCGTGCACGACTGGAACGTGCCCGGCCGCTCGCGCTTGAGGTCCTTCGGGTCGAACACGCCGGTGAACTTCGGCAGCCGGTAGGCGTCGGTCAGCGGTGACTTCGGGCCGAGCAGGGCCTCCAGAGTGGGCGGCGGCAGCTCGGGGTGGTCGCGGTCGGGGCCCTTGTTGAGATCGCCCACCACCGCGACGAACTTCGCGCCCTCCTTGCGCATCTGCTTATAGATCTTCAACACCTGGTCGGCCTGCCTGGTGCGCAAGGGATCCGGGTCGCCACCGATGAACGACTGCGACTTGAGATGGTTGACCATTACGAACAGGTCGTCGCCCGATGGCAGGCGCAGGCTGAACACCGGGCAATCCCGGCTGAACAGCCGCCGCTTCGCGTTGGCCGGGTCGGGCACATCGACGTGGCTGCGCATCCACCGGATGTCGATTCCTTCGGCACACATGATGCCGACATCGATGCCGCGTAAGTCGTTACCGTCGATGAGCATGGCGTGCGGATACCTCCCGCGCAGCAGCTCGTCGTTGAACCGGGCCAGCGACGGCCGGCTCTCCGCCTCGACCACGCACAGCACGTCAGCGCGCACGTCCTTGATGACCTGCGCGGTCATCCGCGTGGCGATCTCGTCAACCGGCTCGGTGGCCAGCTCCACCCAACCGATCCAGTCCCCACGACCCTTCGCCACGATTCGCGGCTCACGGTGGGGCGGTGCGGAAAGGAAATCGCCGCGGTTTTCCCGCAGCAGTGCCCAGGCATCCTCGAATTGACGCTTGTTGAGCCTCAATCCTTCTTTGGTATGGACGATGATGCGCAGAGTTTCCAGCGCCCGCAGCATCACGGCCTTGTCGTCGTCGCTGTAGTCGCGCTGCGCGGCGATCCGGTTGAACGTCTCGAACGCCTCCAGCGCGGCCCGCCCCTTCGACCACGTGGCGGTATGGAGCGCCTTCGCCCGCGCGAACAGGTTTTCGACGTTGAACGTCGCGAGCCTGATGCTCATGCCCTCATTGTCACAACCGAAGCGGCACGCTGGGGCCGATAGTCCCAGATCTGATAGGCATGGTGCATGAGTACACCCTGGTTTCACCTCGCCATCCCCGTCGACGACCTGTCTGCCGCCCGTGCCTTCTACGGCGGGGTGCTCGGCCTGCCCGAGGGCCGCTCCGCCGAGCATTGGGTGGACTGGAACTTCTACGGCCACCAACTGGTGACGCATGTGGCTCCTGGCGCGGCAGCGAAGGCGACGAATCCCGTTGACGGGCATGAGGTCCCGGTGCCGCACTTCGGTTTGATCCTGTCGATCCCGGCCTTCCACCAGCTCGCCGAGCGCCTGCGCGCCGCGGGCACGAAGTTCGTCATCGAGCCATACCTGCGTTTCGAGGGCCTGCCGGGGGAGCAGTGGACGATGTTCCTCACCGATCCTGCCGGAAACGCCTTGGAGTTCAAGGCGTTCCGCGACGAGTCGCAGGTGTTCGCCAAATGAGCCGGGGGGTACTGGTCACGGGCGCGTCGCGCGGGATCGGGCGCGCCGTCGCGGATGCGTTCGAGGCAAACGGCGACCGGGTGGTCAGGCACAGCACGGGCCAGGGCGACCTGCGCGATCCCGAACAGGCCCGCACGGTGGTGCAGCGGGCGGTCGAGACCCTGGGCGGGATCGACGTTCTGGTCAACAACGCGGCTGTCTACATCGGACACCCGATCGCCACGACCTCCTACGAGGACTGGCAGGCGGCGTGGCGGGAGACGTTCGCGGTCAACGTCTTCGGCGCGGCCAACGTGACCTACTGCTCGGCCCGGCACATGATCGAGCGCGGTGCGGGCGGGCGGATCATCAACGTCGGCTCGCGCGGGGCATACCGGGGTGAGCCGGACCATCCGGCATACGGGGCCAGCAAGGCCGCATTGCACTCGTTCGGCCAGTCGCTCGCGGTCGCGCTCGGCCCGCACGGCATCGCCGTCGCCAGCGTCGCACCCGGGTTTGTGCACACCGAGCGCCAGCATGACGCGATCACCGGGCCGGAGGGCGAGCGGATCCGGGCGCAGAGCCCCTTCGGCCGGGTGGGCACGCCCGAGGAGGTCGCCGCGGCTGTGATGTACCTCGCATCAGGCCCCGCGACCTGGGCTTCCGGCACCGTACTCGACCTCAACGGGGCCTCCTATCTCCACTAAAAGCCGATCATCGGGAATTGAGTCGACCCGACTCAAGTTTCCTCTGACACCGGCACCTAGAGGCACCTAGATAGGAGAGAACAGGACATGAGCGCATTGACGTTGTGGACCCGTCGCGACCCGTTCGCGGAGTTCTTCGGTCCGGTCGGGATCGAGCGCGGCTTCGTTCCCGCCGCCGAGATCGTGCGCGACGGCGACGACGCGGTCGTCCGGCTGGAGCTGCCGGGCGTCGACCCGGACAAGGACGTGACCGTCGAGCTCGACCGCGGCCGGTTGGTCGTGCGCGGTGAGCGGCGCGACGAGCGGGCCGAGCAGGAGGATGGGCGGACGCTGCGTGAGGTGCGCTACGGCTCGTTCAAGCGGTCGTTCGTGCTTCCCGCCCACGTGACTTCCGAGGCGGTGAGCGCGTCCTACGACGCGGGCGTGCTGAGCGTGCGCATCACCAACGCCCACGTCAACAACGAAGCGAAGAAGATTAGCATTACCGTTTGATGCCAACGGCCGGGTGCTGTCCTATATGGACAGCGCCCGGCCGGCCCACGTTTCGGTGTGCTGCCCGATGGGTACCGTCCACATGTGATAGTTGACCGGCTACGCCCTGGCGACCACGTCTGCTGGGCATTCGATGCGGATGACACGGCAACGGAAGTGGTCACCGAATATGTCGAGAGCGGACTGCGCGACGAGCACAAGGTGCTCTACTTCGGCGCCGAGCTGCTTCCCGCCGCGCTGCTCGACACGCTCGACGGAGCCGATGGCCAGTTCGAGGCGAGCCCGGCCGCGCAGATTTTCCGGCCCGACGGCAGTTTCGAGCCCTCGCGCGCGGTCGAGACGATGGCGGGCCACATCGCCACCGCGCGCAGCGAAGGCTGGACCGGCCTGCGGGTGCTGGGCGAGATGGCATGGGCGGCCACGGACCGGCCCGTTGCGGTCAAGCGGCTGGCGCAGTTCGAGGCCGACGTCAACCAGCTGTTCATCGACGACTACGCGATGGCCGTATGTGCGTACAACCGCAGGCTTTTCAATTGGACCGACTTGAGCGAGGTCTGCGCGAGCCATCCGGGGGCGGTCACGTCCAATCATTCCATTGACTGGGACCCGTTGCTGCGCATGCGCCGCACAACCGATCCGTTTGGCGTCGCACTCTCCGGTGAGGCCGACGCGTCCAATCAGCGCTCGCTGGCCGCCGTGCTGCGCGCGCTCATCGCCGAGTCCAATGGCGACACTCTCACCGTCGACGCCACCGGCCTGCGCTTTGCCGACGTGTCCACGGCCCGCCAGATTATCGGCGCGGCGGAAGCGGTGCAGGGCGTCGTGCGGGTGGTCGGCGCGTCGCCCACGCTTGAGTGGTTGCTCAGCTTCGTGCCGAGCCGGCCCGTGCCGAACCTGACCGTGGAGCGTGCGTGACAGCTCTCTGCGGTAGTGTCCACGGCTGTGTCATTCACGTTTCACGTCGATCTGCGCGGGATCGTCGACCTGCTGAGCCATCACCTCTACGCGAGCCCCCGGGTCTACGTCCGCGAGCTGATGCAGAATGCCGTCGACGCCATCACGGCCGCGGGCCGCACAGCGGAGGGCCGCATCGACATCGAGACGCAGGCGGTCACCGGCGGACCGCTGCGCATCACCGACAACGGCATCGGTCTGACCGAGGCACAGGTCCACGAGCTGCTCGCCACGATCGGGCGCAGCTCCAAACGCGACGATCTGGGCTTCGCCCGGCACGAGTTCCTCGGCCAGTTCGGCATCGGGTTGCTGTCGTGCTTCCTGGTCGCCGACGAGATTGTGGTGCACACGCGCTGTGACGGTCACCCGGCGGTCGAATGGGTCGGCTCATCGGACGGAAGCTACCGCGTTTCCGTGCTTCCAGATTCAAACCTCCCCTTTGGTACGGTCGTGAGCCTGCAGCCGCGCCATGGTGCGCGCGAGTGGCTGGAGCCCGCGACGGTGCGCGAGTTGGCCACCCTCTACGGCTCGATGCTGCCGATCCCGGTGCGCGTCGACGGTGAGCCCATCACCTTGGGCCTGCGGCCGTGGGAGACCGCCGACGGCGAGTCGGCTCTGGCCCGCCGCACGCGGCTGTTGTCATACGCCGAGGAGCACTTCGGCTTCCTGCCGTTCGACATCATCGATCTGGAGGCGGCCGAGGCGGGCCTGCGCGGTGTGGCGTTCGTGCTTCCCGTGCCGTCGTCTCCGTCGTCGCGTGCGGCACACCGTGTCTATCTCAAGCAGATGCTCCTGGGTGAGGGCATCGAGGGACTGCTGCCCGAGTGGGCGTTCTTCGTGCGCTGCGTGGTCGACACCACCGAGCTGCGGCCCACCGCCAGCCGCGAGGCGCTGTATGAGGACAGTCTGCTCGAACAGGTGCGTGACGCGCTCGGCGACCAGCTGCGCGGCTGGATGACCCGGCTGGGCGCCACCGACCACCACCGGCTCGACGCGTTCCTGCGCATCCACCACCTGGGCGTCAAGGCGCTGGCCGCGCACGACGACGAGATGCTGCGGCTCGTGGCGCAGTGGTGGCCGTTCGAGACCACGGTCGGAGCCATGACCCTCGCGGAGTTTCGCGACCGGCACGGGCTCATCCGCTACGCGCCCTCGCTCGACGAGTTCCGCCAGATCGCCGCGGTCGCGTCCGCGCAAGGCATCGCGGTCGTCAACGCCGGTTATGTGTACGACGCCGACCTCATCGCGCGCCTGCCCGAGGTCGACAAGGAGGCGGTGGTCGAGCCGCTCGCGGCGACCGATCTGACCACCCGGCTGGACGAGCTCGAACCCGACGTCGAGCTCGGTCTGCGCCCGTTCCAGCTTGCGGCGCAACGCATCCTGGACCGGTTCGGGGTGGAGCTGCTGATCCGGGCGTTCGACCCGGTGAGCCTGCCCGCGCTGTACCTGCTCGACGGCGACACCGCGTTCAACATCGACCTGCGCCGGGGCCAGGAACAGGTCGACGACGTGTGGGCGTCGATCCTGGGCTCGTTCACCGCCGGGCGCACCGACCGCCCGCAGCTCGTGCTGAACCACCGCAATCCGTTGGTGCGCCAGGCGATGTCCATCGCCGAGCCCGACCTGGCGGTGCTCGCGGTGGAGGGCCTGTATGTGCAGGCGCTGCTGCTCGGGCACCAGCCGCTGCGCCCGGTCGACACGGCGGCGATGAACCAGTCGTTCCTCGGACTGCTGGGCCGTGCGATGAAGGCGCAGTCATGATTTTGTCCGAAGTGGAGCTCAGCCAGCGTTGGGTGCAGGCCTACGGCATGCCGCGCGGCCCGGCGAAGTTCGAGGCGCTCGACTACGTGCTGCGGCACGCCGACGCGGCCGGGCTTACCCAGCATGCGCTCAGCTGGCGCATGATGGCGCTCACCGAGTTCCACCACGGCGGCGACCCGGCGCGGGTGTTCCTCGCGTTCTCCCAGTGCCTGGCGGCGATCGACCGCGACCCGTCGCTTCAGTACAGCGAGCACAGTCTGCTGTGGACGTTCAAGTGGGTGGTGTGGGCGCTGCCGCAGTTCCCGGAGATCCCGCTGGAGCGCACGTTCGCCGTGCTCGACGATATGCAGGCGCGCTATCTGCGCGCCGGGCACAGCCTGCACGCCTTCTATCAGCACCGATGGCTGGTCTCCCACCACATCGGACTGTCCGATGCGGAGGAATGGTACGTCAGGCTCGTCACGGCCGAGCGAGACAGCCTGTCCGACTGCCGGCATTGCGTCCCGTCGTCGCAGGTGCGCCACCTGGCGACGATGGGACGCGACGAGGAGGCCATCGAGGTGGGCGCGCCGTTCACCAGTGGCGGCTGCACTGAGCAGCCCCAATGGATGCTCTCCGAGCTGCTTGTGCCATACCTGCGCACGGGCCGTTGGGAGCAGGCGGCCGACGCCCACCGGGTCGGCTACGCGCACATGCGCGGCGACCGGCACCACCTGGACAACATCGCGCAGCACGTGTTCTTCTGCGGTTTGAGCGGCAACGAGGTGCGCGGGCTGGAGCTCGTCGACCGGCATCGCGGCTGGCTCGACGCGCCGTCGTCGCCTTATGCCGCAATGGAGTTCGCGTCCGCGGCGGCGCTCGTGCTGCGCCGGGTCGGTGAGGCGGACGACGCGGCGCGCATGGCGCGCCTTGCCCGTGACATCGCCGCGCGGTTCGACGCCCGCAACGGCAACACCCATCAGAGCACCCGCATCGAGGCTCGCATGGCCGCCGAGCCGTTGGCCGAGCGTGTGGCGCTCACGGCCGTCGGCGGATATCGGCGCGGCATGCCGAAGGCCGCGGCCAGGCTGCTGGATCTCGTCGGCGAGCTGACCGCGCAGGGCGATCCGGAGACGGCGGCGAGCACGCTGTTCGCGGCGGCGCGCCATCTGCACGCGGCCGGGCAGGCCGACGACGCCATCGAGACCGCCGAGGAGGCGGTGCGCGCGCTCGACCGGCACGCTCTGACCGAGGAGGCGCTGCGCTGCCGGGCCCTGCTCTGGGAGCTCTACCTGGACTGGACGAACGACCGCGAACGGGCCGACGCGCTGCTCGACGAGCTGTTGGCCGCACCGAGCCTGCCCGAGGGCGTGCCGTCGCACGCCGACATGTGCCAGCGGGCGGGGCGTTACGTCGAGGCGGCCGCGCACCATCGGCAAGCCGGTGATCGGTTGGGCGAGCTGCGGGCGCTGCTGTGTGCGCTGCCCTCCGACGACGCGGCGACCCTCGCACACGCGGAGGCGGTGGCGGCCGGCGACTGGGCGCCCACGGAGCTCCTGGCCGCGCTCGACAGCTTCGCCGCGGAGGCGCTCTATCGCGCGGGCGACTACGTGGGCGCCGTTGCCCGCACAGAGGTGGGGCTGCGCCGCGAGCCCGGCGACGAATTCTCGGCGCGGCACCGGCTCCGGATGACGGCGGCGCAGGCGCTGGTGCGTTTGGGCAGACCGGCCGAGGCCGAACCGCTGGCGCGCGCCGAAACCGATGACTACTCGGTCGCCGGGCCCTGTGTGCTGGCTCTGGTCCTGCGGCGGCTCGGCCGCGACGCCGAGGCCGAAGCGGTGATGGACCTCTACGGGCTCGACGAGCACGATCTCTATCTGGAGTAGAGGAACCTCCAAATGTCCAGTGAGCAGGAACTGCAGCGCATGTTCGGCGACGCCATGGCCATGCCCGACAGCGTGGTCAAGATGGCCGCGCTGGACGCGGCGATCCGGCACGCCGACGCGGCCGGCAGCCAGAAGCTGGCGTTCCAGTTCCGGCACCAGGCGATCACGCCGTTCCACTTCGCGGGCGACGACCGGCGCGCGTTTCTGGCGTTCTCGCAGAGCCTGGCCGCGTACGACCGGGACCCGACGATCGCGCCCAACGCCGAGCACTCGATCCTGTGGCAGTTCAAATGGATGGTCAGCGCGCTGACCGAGTTCCCGGAGATCCCGCTGGACCGGACGTATGCGGTGCTTGCCGATATGCAGCAGCGGTACCAGCGTGCCGGCTACAGTCTGCACCCCGTGCACCAGCGGCGGTGCCAACTCGCGCTGCACATCGGCGACTTCGAGCAGGCGGCACGGTCCTATCACGACATGGTCACGGCCAAGCGGGACGGCATGTCCGACTGCGCGGTGTGCGTGCCGTCCGGGCAGACCCGCATCCTGTCGGCGATGGGCCGGTGGGAGGAGGCGCTGGAGGCGGGGCATCCGGCACGCAACGGGCGCTGCGCGCGGCAGCCGCAGTGGGTGCAGGCCTTTCTGCTGCAGCCCTATGTGCGGGCGGGGCGGGTCGATGAGGCGGCCGAGATGTTCCGCGCGTCCTATCGGCGCATGCGCGAGGCGCACACCTACCTGGGCGGCATCGGGCTGCACCTGTCGTTCCTCGCGGCGACGGGCAACGAGGTGCGCGGGCTGGAGTTGATCGAGCGGCACCTGCCGTGGCTGGACGTGTCGCACACGCCAGGTGACCGCATGCACTTCGCGTCGGCTGCGGTCAATGTGCTGCGGCGCTTATCGGACAACGGTTATGGCGCGCAGGAGACGGCGCGAGGGTCCACTGTGGACGAGCTCGCGGCTTCGCTGCGCGCCTATGCGCTGGAGCTCGCCGCGAAGTTCGACGCGCGCAACGGGACCGACCGGCAGGCCCGACTCGCGGAGGAGCGCATGACGGCGCCGCGGCTGGTGGGGGATCGGGTGCGGCTCACGGTGCTTTCGCCCGGTACCAAAAATGGCAAGGAAATGCTCGACGCGGCGCTGGCCATGAAGGACCAGAAGCAGGTGGAGGAGGCGCTGTCGGCGGCCGAGGAGGCCGCCACCGCGCTGGAGCGGGCCGGAGAGAGCGAAGACCTTTGGCGCGCAAGGCTTTTGCTGTGGGAGTTGTACAGCCGGGATTACCGGCACACGGAAGCGGCGCTCGCCGTGCTGGAACTTTTGCTGGGCAACGAAAACCTGCCGGAGCGCGGCAAGCTCGCCGAGCGCGGTGCGCGGATGGCGTGGGGTGAGAAAGCTTTCCCGCGCTGGGTCGTGGCCGCGGACCTCTATCGGGCGGAGGGCGACGGGCTGAGCGAGCTGCGGGCGCTGCGCTGGGCGATCGCGACGGGCGGGTCGGTGGAGCTGCTGGAGCGCGCCGATGCGATCGAGGGCGAGCAGACCGCGCCGTGGCAGGAGGAGCGGGGGCACCTCGACATCGCGGCGGCAGGCCTGTTGCGGCGCCAGGGACGGCCCGAGGCGGCGCTGGCCCGGGTCAGCCAGGCGTCGATCGCGCGCGACGACTGGCTGATCTGCTCCCTGCTGCTGGAGCTCGGCCGGCCGGCCGAGGCGGAGGCGCTGGCCAGGGAAACCGAGCAATACGACATGCTGGTGCCGGCGTTGCGCGCGCTCGGCCGGCACGAGGAGGCCAAGGCCGTGATGGACGAGCAGGACCTGGAGGAGGAAGACCTCCACCAGTGACCCGCGGCTCGAAGATCTCGTCGATCGTCTTCGCGACGAGCGCCGCATCGCCGGTGTTGACCGCCTCCTCCAACCGTCTGAACATCGCTTTGTTGCTTGCTTTCTGCACTGTCGACATTGGATCTCCTGTCATGTCAGCCACCCCACGCCACGAAGACGCTGAGCGCGAGCAGGATCAGCGTCATTACGATTCCCCGGGCTTCGCGCCGGCGGACGTGCACGATGAACCCGCCGGCCATCAGCAACCCCAGACCGATCGCGGCCAGCGGCACCAGGATGGGCGCAATGCCAAGTGCAGCGGGCAGGATCAGGCCCACCGCAGCCAGGATCTCCAGGACTCCGATGGCCTTGATGCTGCCGGTGCTGAAGTCTTCGGCCCATCCCATGCCGGCGGCGGCCAGCTTCTCCTTGAACTGGGCCAGCTTCACGACACCGCTTGCCGCGAAGACCACGGTCAGCAGTCCCGCAACGACCCGGACAGCGATGCTCATGGCTCAGGCTCCGGGGTTCCATCGGTCCAAGGCGGCATAGGCGGGCTGCCACTGGTCCCGGTAGGCCGCGCGCACCGGTTCCGGCAGGAGCGCCAGCATCCTCGCGGCGACCGGCTCGTCCGCGTCGTCGAGCATCCACGGGGTAAGCAAAGACGCGTCGGGACCGATCCGCTTCCCGCTGACCACGCCGAAGTGCTGCCACTGCTCCAGCGTCAGGGTCGCCTCGATCAGTGGCAGTGCCTCGCCCTCCTCGTGCCTCAGGTGTCCGCTCAGCGCATCGACCAGCACACCGGACAGTTCCCCGACGCGTTCCGGCCCGGAGTCACGGTCGGCCAACGCGGCGTCGATCGCCTCGATGAGCGGGTCGATCGCGGCGTGCTCGGCCTCCATCGCATCCAGCAGGGCCAGGTCACCGGGCCGGTCGGCCAGGGCATCGCGCATCGCCGGCCACAGCGCCTCGTCCTCGGCGCTGTGGTGGATGTGCAGGGCCTTCTTGAAGATCCCCCAGCCGACGGCGTTGGCGAGGACGATCCGGGGGTCGTCGCCGGCGTTCGCCGTTATCTTCGCGATGTGCTCCAGTTCGCGCCGCAGCGCGTTGTGCAACGCATACATTGCTGTCATGTCGAGTCTGCCGCTCATGGTTTCTCCCGTGTTCGGTTCGTGTGTTGCTCTCAGGAGTCCGACGACACAGCCCTGCGGAATGTGACGTCGCCGTGCCGGCCTCACATTCGGGCGCCCCATCTCGTCGGAGAAGCATGAGCATCGAGTACGAGATCGTGCGGGAGCGGCGGCAGCTGATCAACCTCGCGTACCGGTTGCTCGGCTCGCTTTCCGAGGCCGAGGATGTCGTGCAGGAGACCTATGCCCGCTGGTACGCCATGTCCCCGCAGCAGCAGGAGGCGATCGAGTCGCCCGGCGCCTGGCTGATGAAGGTCGCCAGCCGCATCTGTCTCGACGTGCTCGGCTCGGCACGGGTCAGGCGGGAACGCTACGTGGGCGAGTGGATCCCGGAGCCGCTGCCCGATGACCCGGCGGATCCGGGTGACCGGGTCACCCTCGACGAGTCGATCAATATGGCCTTCCTCGTGGTGCTGGAGACGATGACTCCCGCCGAACGCGTCGCGTTCATCCTCCACGAGGTCTTCCGCTACTCGTTCGCCGAAGTGGCCGAGATCGTCGGCCGGACTCCGGCGGCATGCCGCCAGCTGGCCACGTCGGCCCGCCGCCGGATTCGCGCGGCGCAGCCTCCAGCGACTCCCACCGCCCGGCAGGCCGGCATCGTCCGGGAGTTCAAGCGGGTGTGGGAAGCGCACGACATCGACGGCCTCATCGGCCTGCTCGACCCGGACGCCACGGTGGTCGCCGACGGCGGCGGCGTGGTCAGTGCGGCGCTGCGCCCGATCGAGGGCCGCGAGCACATCGCGCGCACCTACATGGATATCGCCCGGCTCGCACCCGACCTGACGCTCCTGGAGCGCATGGTCAACGGCCAGCCCGGCCTGGTGGTCCAGCAGGGCGGGGTCACCCTGACGGTGTTCGCGTTCGCCATCGTGAACGATCGGATCAAGCACATCTGGGCCGTCCGCAACCCCGACAAGCTCCACGCCTGGACCGCCCCGCGTTGATCATGAATTAGCGTCCATGTTCGACGGCGTGTTTATCCTAGTGCTAGGATAAAAGGGTGACACCCTCGGAACTCGTCTTGCTGGGCCTGCTCGCCGAGCGCCCGCGGCACGGCTACGAGCTGGAAGAGGTCATAACCGCGCGGGGGATGCGCGAGTGGACCGAGATCGGGTTCAGCTCGATCTATTACGTGCTCGGCAAGCTGCGGGAGCGCGGGCTCGTCAGCGAAACGGCCGCGCCATCGGCCCGCGGCAAACCCCGCAAGGTATATGAGCCGACGCCGGCCGGCCTGCGCGAGCTGGCAAAGGCGGCGGAGGCGGCGGTCGCGCAGCTCCGCCCCGTCTATCCCGCACTGCTCGTGGGGCTGGCCAACGAGCCCTCGATTCCGCGCGCCCGCCTCGTCGCCGCGCTCCAGACCCGCCTGCACGCGATCGACGAGCGCCTCGCGGCCGTGCGTGCGGCGGCAACCGCGCAGCCCGGCGTGCCGGACTTCGTGACCGCCATTTTCGATTACAGCCTGGGCCAGCTGGAGGCGGAAAAACGCTGGCTGGAAAACTATCTGGGAGGCAGGACCGTGCCGGCATATGACGTGAAGAAGGACCTCAAGCCCTTCTACGCGCCGAAAAACACCGATTGGGAGATCGTCGAGGTGTCCCCGATGCGTTACATCGGGATCGACGGCTCCGGCGACCCCAACACCGACAAGTCCTATTCGGACGCTGTCGAGGCGCTCTACACGATCGCATACACCATCAAGTTCGCCCATAAGGACAGGCCGTTCACGGTGGCTCCGCTTGAGGGACTGTGGTGGGCCGACGACCCGTCCACCTTCGTCGCCCGCCAGAAGGCGGCGTGGAAGTGGACGATGCTGATCAGCCAGCCACCGTGGATCACCGACGCCGACATCGAATCGGCCAAGCGGACCGCGCTGGCGAAGAAGAAGCTTCCCGCCATCGAGCGGGTGCGGGTGGTCTCGCTGTCCGAGGGGCCAAGCGCGCAACTGCTGCACATCGGCTCGTACGACGACGAAGGGCCCAAACTGGCCCGGCTGCACGAGGAATTCATGACCCGACACGGGCTCGACTTCAACGGAAGGCATCACGAGATCTACATCAGCGACCCCCGCCGCACCGAACCGGCGAAACTGAAGACCATCCTGCGCCAGCCGGTCAAGCCAAATTGATGGGAACCCATCCGGCCTCCGCCGGGCGCGTCTTGCCAAACGGTTCTCAGGGGGAGGAAACCCAATGCCATTTTTGGGTACCCGGACAACCTCGGCCGCGTTGGCCGCGTCGCTCGGCGCTCCAGCTGGAGGCCGGCAACACGGCATGGTTGGAGCTCGCGCGATGCCAACAAACCGACTGCTCCCGTATATCGTCCAATTTGCTCAGTCAGGCCCGCTCGCACGCGTTCCCGCCGTACAACTCCCAAGCGGAGCGGCTGCAGTCGCGCTCCCGCTGGACCTTCATGGCGCTGAGCCGCAACGGCGACACGCCGGGGCGCAGGCCGGCTGGCGATGTTGGCATCGTGGCCGTCCTGCTCCGTTCCCGCCGAGGTCAGCGCGGTGGAGGATTTGGCCGGGCGGTCCGGGCCTCGCGCCGAGCGGGTCTGGGCCGCATCCGGATGACCTATAGTGGATCTCCGTTTCGCGTGCGAATGGAGGTCTGCGATGAGAAACCGGCGAGTCAATCTGCTCGACATCGGGCTCGACACGTCGTTCGACGCCTCCATGACGTTTGTGCAGTCGACACTGCAGAACATCAACGCGGGCTGGGATGCGCCCATTGTGGACATCGACTTCGTCCGGTCGCGGGACCTCGGCACGGTGCTCGCCGCCTTCACCGCCAAGTGCGACGTGCTGCATGTCATGGCCCACGGGGATCACAGCGAGACACCCACGTTCAGCAGTAGCGACGGGACCACCGTGGTGTCGATGGAGAAGCTCGGCCTGCTCGCCGCCGATCAGGGCAAGGGCATCCGGACCGGCGCCGTGCTCGCTGATGGGTGCAAGACCGGCACGGGCGCGTGGCAGACCGCCGTGCGGGACTGCCTGCACGACAACGTGACCTATATCGGCACCTCGGCGCAGGTGGGCTGGCACGAGGGCACGGTCTTCTGTTCCGCCTTCTATGGCGCGCTGTTTCGCAACAAGGGCAAGGGGATGCCGGCCGCCGAACAGGCCGAGGACGCGGCATATCGGGCCATCCGCGCGTATATGGAGATCACCGGCAAGCCATGTCCGTACAAGGTGAAAATCCTCAAACCAAGCAGCTGGGCACGCCGGGCGTTTTCCTGAACGGGTAGGGGACGACATCGGGTCTTGCCTGGCCGACCGGGTGAGCGGCGGCTACGACAACCCGACACTTCACCAATCGTTCACCCGATAATGAGTCATCAGCGGCCGCACTAGCCTCCGGGGCACGACTGTCTGGAGGCCTGCCAAAATGCGGATATCCCGCCTTGTTGCCCTGTTCGGGTGCGCGATCGTCACCACGGCAGCGTGCTCGGCGCAGCCCGACGACCCGCCGGAGCGCCCCTATCCCGGCGCGTTCATCTACGGTTCCGACGGAAACGTGCAGAACGGATTCGGCGCCCAGTTCAAGGACCACCCCGGCATGCTGCACGGCATGAAGGGCACGGCCCCGGCCGTCCGGCTCGACGCGGGCTTCCGCAATCGCCTGACCGCGATGGACTCGGGCCTCAACGACACGCTGTTCGCGGGCGAGACCTACGACGCGGTCGTCATCGTGAGCATCGCCGCGCAGCTGGCCGGCTCGACCGACCCGAAAGCGATCGCCAAGCAGATCAGCGGGGTGACGGTCGGGGCCAACGTGTGCACCACGGTCGCCGACTGCCTCGCGCACGCGCGGGCCGGGCGCGACCCCGCCTATCGAGGCGCCACGCTGCGGCACGGCTTCACGCCCGCGGGTGAGCCGTCCACGGCCAGCTACGGGATCTATCACTTCGGCTCGGACAACCGGCTCGACGACGGCAAGACGGAGTATCTCAACACGGGCAACGAAAGCGCGGCGACGAACGAGCAGCCGCCGGCCCCGGTCGTGGCCGGCGGGCGCGAACGCGGGCAGCAGCTCGTGCTCGGTGGGCTGCTTCCGGTCGAGGGCGGGCTGTCGTTCGCGTACCCGCCGATGATCGCTGGGGCGAGGCTGGCCCTCAAGGAGGTCAACGAGGCGGGCGGGGTGCTGGGCCAGCCGGTGCAGTGGCGCGACGGCAACGATTTCACCGATCCCGCGAAGGCGCTTGCCACCGTGCAAAAACACAAGTCCGACGGAGTGCACGTCATCATCGGCGCGGGCGCGTCGGGCGTGAGCCTGGCCGTGCTGCCGGAGGTGGTCAAGGCAGGCATGATCCTGTTCTCCTCGTCGAACACCGCCGCCGCACTGAGCACTGTGGACGATGCGGGGCTGTACTTCCGCAGCGCGCCTTCGGACATCCTGCAGGCCCGTGCGCTCGCCGACGTGATGCTGCGCGACGGCCTGCGGCGGATCTGCATCGTCGCGCGGGGCGATGCGTACGGCGAGGGCCTGATGAAGGACGTGCAGAAGGAGCTCGTCGCGGCCGGGGTGTCCGAAGGCGACATCCGGACGTTCAAATATGAGGTGGGCGAGAACGGCATGCTTGCGACGCCCGGCCAGGTCGAAGGCGTGATCGGGCAGATCGCCGATTGGCGGCCGGACGGGGTACTGGTGATCGGGTTCGAAGAGTCGGCCGAGGTGATCAAAGGTATGGCGAAGACCGGCCTCAAGTTCCGCCGCTAGCCGTTGCCTGTCACGTGGTCAACAGCAGCACGACAAATTCCCGCACCGACTGTCGATGCCGCGGATCGCCGCGCGGTGCGGGCTCGGTTGCGCCCGGACCCTCCGCTCGGCGTTCACCCGCAGATATGGCATCACGCCGTCGCATTGTCGAGCGGTCCACCGGCGAAGCGCCGCCCGAGCCCACGGGTGTGAAACCGCGGCCAGGGTGCTCAAAGGTATGGCGAAGACTGGCCTCAAGTCCCGCCGGCAGCCACCCGACGGTCCGGTCAGGAGCCGCCGCATGGCCGTTGACCAGGGAATCGACCGGATGAAACGCTGATCGGGCCGGGTTCGCTGGCCGCGCGTGGACATGGATCGCCTCTGGCCGGGCCGATTCCGACCCCTCGCCCGCGGGCCCGGCGCAACCTCACCCCGTGATCAGTTGGCGTGTAGACATCGGCCATGCGGACGCCGGCGCGAGTCGCCGGCGTCCGCATGATCCCTAGCGTCGGGTCGGCGCGCCCTCGACGAGGTCCACCCGGATCGTCTGCGACGGGTGGCCCGCCGCGGTGCGCAGTTCCGCGACGGTGTCGAGGCCCTGCATGAACACGGTGGCGTCGTCCATGACGGGCAGCTGGATGTTTCCTTGCGCGTCAACGGTTCCAAACATGTCACCGTTGCGGCTGATGGAGTACATGTCCGGCGCGTACGCGTGGCGGCCCTGCCGATCCAGGGAAACCACCACCCGTTCCAGGGCACGCAGGCCGTTCATCGCGGCGGTCGCGTCGGCGCCGCGGTCGATGATGACCGCGAACGTGACCGTGCGCTGCCCGGCGACCTTCCCCCAGGCCTCCTCGACGGCGAGCGTGACCTGCACCGTGCGCCACAGCGCGTCGGGCGCGTTGAAGTCGACCTGGGTCGACTTCGGCGCGTCATCGGGATGGGCGAATCCCCGTCCGGCACGCACGTCGGTGATCCGTCCAATCACTACTCCGCTGCCGCGCGGTGCGGCCGGTGCCCCGTTGACGCTGAAACTCTGCGAGGGAAGCATCTCGGCGAACGACGTCTCGACCCACACCGCGTCGGTCGCGTGGCTGCGAGATCGTAGATGGTCGATGAGATAGTGGGAGTCGGCGTGCGCGGAGGCTTGGCGCGCCTCCCAGGCGGCGAGCCCCAGCACGGACAGCAGTCCCGCCGCCACCAGCCCGCCCGCGACGAACTTTTTGCGATTCAAGGCATCTCCCCAGATCAGTAGTTGTCGTTGAGGTGGTCGCGGTCGTGCGTGGAATACGCGAGCGCCGGTTTGGGATAGCCCTGCTGCATGCACGAGGTGCTCGATGTCCTGTGCGCGAGCCCGAGGGTGTGTCCGAGTTCGTGGCAGGCCAAGCCCCGCCGGTTGGCCGTCGTCGTGCCGGCCGTGAAGTTGATGTTGTATCGGACCGTGTGCCGCTCACACTCGTTGGCGGAGTTGTCGTCGTCGCAGGAGGCGAGGCCGACGACGCCACTGTTGCCGGGCGTCATCCAGTCGTGGCCGCAATAGTCGTCGTAACGCTGGTCGCGGACCACCACATCGGTGAGGTCGTCCAAAGTGGAATCGTAGACCGTGTTGACGGCGGTCGGGTTCAGGATGTTCGCACGGGCCCAGGTCGTGGCATTCTCGTTGTGCTCGGCCAGATCCACGTAATGAAAGGTGTGCGTGGCGTTGTCGGCCTCGTTCAGACCCCCGTCGCAGCCGGTGCTTCCCGTCGCGCCCGAGTAGTTGTCGGCGTGTGCCGGCCAGGCCGGTGACAATGCGGTGCAGGCGAGAGCAGCGGTCATGACCACCGCCAGCCGTCTGGGTGCGGGTATGAATTTCATGCAGCCATCATGATCGCGTGGATATGCGCCGGGCATGCAGATGAATTGAATCTCCTGGTCAACGCGCCTTTGGCGGACCCTAGTCGTGCTGCTGCGGGGCCGGGATGGGCTTGCCGGTGTCGGCCCAGACGTTGCCCGAGTTCTGTGCGAGCACGGTCTTGGTGCTGATGAGGATCGGGCAGTTGAAGAAGGACTTGCGGCCGAACCGGTTGCCGATGACACGATTGCCGGTCAGGGGCCGGCCGTCACGGTGGGCGAAGTTGAGCGTGCAGCCGCCGCCGTCGAGCCAGTTGTCCTCGACGAGCGAGTCGCTGGCCGAGGTCTGCCAGGCGGCGTTGGCCCGCTTGTCTGACGACAGGTCAATATTGTTGTGCCGCAACGTGATCCCGCTGTCGCCCTCGAAGGACTGCACCCCGTCGTTGTGCGTCGGGCCGCCGCCCTGGTTGGGGTCGGAGGCGAACCACTTCATGTCGTGGATGTAGGAGTCCTGAATGAGCACATTGGACTCCGCCTTCACCCCATCGACCACACCGTGGATGTTGACCCTATACATCTTCGTGTTGCGCGCCCACACGCCGTCGATGCCCGCCGACGGGCTCGCGGCGACGAACTCGGAGTCCTCGACCACCGTGTTGGTGCTCTTGCGCGTGTCCAGCAGGGACGCGTTGTTGGACGTGGCCCGCCCGCGGAAGACGCATTTGCGGAACGTCACGTTGGCCGCCGTCACCTTGACGAACCCGCGGAACTCCTTGCCGGTGATGACCTGCCCGGGCGTGGAGAACGTCTGGTCGCCCGTCACGACGGTCAGCTCCGTGCCGGCCGGCACGCCCGTGTTGTCGGCCATGGGTTTGCCGCCGCGCGGCCGCGCGGGCGACGAGGGAGAAGGCGATGGGGCGGGCGCCTGGGTCGCGGAAAGCAGCGTAGGCTCGGGCGAAGCGCTTGCCGAGGGGGAGGGCAGGACGAGGGTGGGCTCCGGCGAGGAGGAGCACCCCGCCACGGCGAGGGACAGGGCGAGCACCATCACCACCGAGCGCACCCGGCCACGCTAGCATGCGTGCATGCCGACCCGTTACGTCATCGTCGGAGGCGGGATCGTCGGGCTGGCGACCGCGCACCGGCTCATGCTGGACCGACCCGACGCCGACATCACGGTGCTGGAGAAGGAAAACGCGGTCGGCCTGCACCAGACCGGGCACAATTCGGGCGTGATTCACGCGGGCGTCTACTACAAACCGGGGAGCTTGAAGGCGCTGCTGTGCAAGGCCGGAAGCCGTTCCATGGTCGATTTTTGCACCGAGCACGGCATCCCGGTCACCGTGTGCGGCAAGCTCATCGTGGCCACCGATGAGAGCGAGATGGCGCGCCTGCGCGCGCTGCATGAGCGGTCGGTGGCCAACGGCCTGCAGGTCAAGCTGCTCGACGGTGCCGCGGCGAAGGAGTTCGAGCCGCATGTGTCGGCCGTGGCCGCGATGCATGTGGCCACCACCGGCATCACCGACTTCGCCCAGGTGTGCCGCGTCCTGGCCGACCTGCTCGGCAAGGGCGGGGCGCAGGTGCGGCTGGGCACGCGCGTGACCGGCATCCGGCCCGACCGCGTGCTCACCAACCACGGCGACATCCCGGTCGATGTGCTGGTCAACTGCGCCGGCCTGCACGCCGACCGGGTGGCCCGCCTGGCCGGCGCCGACCCGCGGGTGCGGATAGTCCCGTTCCGAGGCGAATATTATGAGCTGCGGCCCGATCGGCGAGATCTGGTGAAGGGATTGATTTATCCGGTACCCGATCCGCAGTTCCCGTTCCTCGGAGTGCACTTCACCACCATGGTCGACGGCAACGTGCACGCCGGCCCCAACGCTGTGCTGGCCTTCAAGCGGGAGGGCTACGGGTGGGGCAAGGTGAGCGTGCGCGACCTCGCAGACTCGGTCGGGTACCGCGGAATGTGGAATCTTGCACGCAAGCACTGGCGCCACGGACTCGATGAGGTGCGCAGATCCTTGTCCCGCAAGCGGTTCGCGGCGAGCCTCGCCCGGCTCGTGCCGGAGGTGACGCCCGCCGACCTGACCCCTTCGGGCGCGGGCGTGCGCGCCCAGGCCATCCGGCCCGACGGCGCGCTCGTGGACGACTTCCTCATCGTGCGGCGGGAGCGGCAGGTGCACGTGCTCAACGCGCCGTCGCCCGCCGCGACCAGCTCGCTGGAAATCGCCCGTCATATCGTGGGACAGTTGCCGACCGTCGCCGAATAAGGACCGAACGGCCGATGCGCTAAATGTCCGTTGTGGACGTTTCGTCACCAGCTGTACGTCACACGGTCCGGAAGATGACAACACTGCGGCCTGATCTCGTGATTTCCTTTCTCCCAATCAAAGGCATTGGGAGGAATTATGGTGCGGCGCCGTTCCTTGCGCGCGCTGTTGGTCGGGGCGCTGGTCGCAGGCGCCATCGGGCCGCTGCACGCGGCCTCGCCCGCGGCGGCGATCACGCTGCCCGCAGGGTTCCAGGAGCAGATCGTGTACTCCGGGCTGACCCAGCCGACGAACATCGAGTTCGCCTCCGACGGGCGCGTGTTCGTGGCCGAAAAGGGCGGGCGTATCAAGGTTTTCGACGGCCTGGCCGACACCACGCCCACGGTCTTCGCCGACCTGTCCACCAACGTGCACAACCAATGGGACCGCGGCCTGCTGGGCCTCGCGCTCGCGCCGAACTTCCCGACCGACCCGTATGTGTATGTGCTCTACACCTATGACGCGCCGCCCGGCCGGACCGCGCCGGTGTGGAACGACGTCTGCACCAACGCCAACGACGGCCGGTGCGTGGTGACCGGGCGGCTGTCCCGCCTGCGGGCCAACGGCAACGTGATGACCGGCAGCGAGCAGGTGCTGCTGCACGACTGGTGCCAGCAGTTCCCGAGCCACTCCATCGGCGACATCGCGTTCGGCGCCGACGGCATGCTCTATGTCACGGCCGGCGACGGCGCGAGCTTCAACGTCGTGGACTACGGAAACCTGCCGGCCGGGGCGCCCACCAACCCGTGCAGCGACCCGGCCAATGAAGGCGGTGCGCTGCGCTCGCAGGACGTGCGCACCCTCGCCGACGAGACCCAGCTCGACGGCACGCTGCTGCGGCTGGACCCGGCCACGGGCGCCGCGGCGCCGGGCAATCCGCTGATCGGGTCGGCCGACCTCGACGCGCGGCGCATCGTCGCCACCGGCCTGCGCAACCCGTTCCGGCTCACCATGCGGCCCGGCACCAACGAGGCGTGGATCGCCGACACCGGCTGGACGACGTGGGAGGAGATCGACCGCGTGGTCAACCCGACCGCGGGCGTCACCAACTTCGGCTGGCCCTGCTATGAGGGCCCCAACCGGCAGTCCGGTTACGACAGCGCCAACCTGCCGGTTTGTGAAAACCTCTATGCGGAGGGTACGAGCGCGCACGCGCAGCCGTTCGTCGCGTGGCACCATTCGAACAGATTGGTGCCCAACGAGACCTGCCCGACGGGCAGCTCGTCCTCGACGGGTGTCGCGTTCTATCCCACCAGCGGTGGGCCGTACCCGGCCACATACAACGGGGCCATGTTCTTCGCCGACTACTCGCGCAAGTGCATCTGGGCGGCCCTGCCCACGACCCCCGGCGGCCTGCCCAGCGCATCCAACATCATCACGTTCGGGTCGAGCTCGGCGAACCCGGTCGACCTGGAGGTCGGCCCTGGAGGCGAGCTGTACTACGCGGACCTGGGCGGCACCGTGCGGCGGGTGCGGTATTCGCCGGGCAACCAGACGCCGGAGGCGGTCATCGAGGCCACGCCGACCCAGGGCCCGGCCCCGCTGACCGTTTCGTTCCATGCCAACGGGTCGACCGACCCGGACCCGGCGGACGCGGGCAAGCTCACGTACGCCTGGGACTTCACCAACGACGGGACGACCGACGCGACCACGGCAACGGCTTCGTTCACCTACACGGGTGTGGGCAACTACACGGCGAAGCTCACGGTCACGGACACGCTCGGGGCCACCGACACGGCAACGGTCGCGATCACGCCCGGCAACGAGGCTCCGACCGCCACCATCAACTCGCCGGTCACCGGTACCACATGGAAAGTCGGCGACACGATCGCCTTCTCCGGCAGCGCAACCGATCCGCAGCAGGGCAACCTGGCCGCCTCGGCACTGACCTGGCATCTGCGCATGCAGCACTGCGACACGGGCGGCAGCTGTCACACGCACTTCCTGCAGGACTGGACGGGCGTGGCGAGCGGATCGTTCATCGCACCCGACCACGAGTATCCGTCCTATTTGGAGCTTGAGCTGGTGGCGACCGACCAGGGTGGGCTGAGCCACTCGGTGGTGCGCCGGCTCGACCCGAAGACCGTGGCGCTGACGTTCGCCAGCAACCCGAGCGGTCTGCAGCTCGCGGTCGGCTCGACCGCGGCCGCGACCCCGTTCACCCGCACGGTCATCCAGGGCTCGACCAACTCGGTCTCGGCGCCGTCGCCGCAGACGCTGAGCGGGACCGGCTACGCGTTCGGGACCTGGTCGGACGGCGGCGCGCAGAACCACGTCATCACCGCGCCGACCACGGCAACGACCTACACCGCTTCGTTCAACACGGCCGTGCAGGAGACGTTCGGCAACACGCAGGTGGGCAGCCTGACCGACAGCGGCGACATGAACTTCATGAACGGGTCGCGATTCGTCACCGGGCCCAACGCGCTGACCATCACGTCGATGTCGGTGTATATCCGATCGGTCCAGGCCGCGCCGAACGACCAGTTCCAGCTCGCGATCTACAGTGATGCGAGCGGGTCGCCGGCCAACCGGGTCGCCTCAAGCACGAGCGGGGCGCTGACGGCCAACTCGTGGAACAGCCGGCCGGTCTCGGCCACGCTCGCGCCCAACACGGCGTACTGGCTGATGTATAACACCAACGGCGACAACAACATGGCATATGCGACGGGTGCGGCCGGGCAGGGCGCGTGGAGCGCGGGCTCGCAACCATTCGGCACGTGGCCCGCCGCGTTCGGCGGCTCATACAAGACGAGCTATCTTTTCTCGATCTATGCCTCAGCCGGTACCGACACCAACCCACCGGTCGTCACGTCGACAGTGCCGGCATCGGGTGCGACCGGCGTGCCGGTCACCACGCCCGTCACCATCCAGTTCAGCGAGCCGATGACCGCGTCCACCATCACGGCCGGCAACATCGAGCTGCGCAACGGTGCGACACTGGTCAACTCGACCGTGGCCTACGACGTGGCCAACAACCGGGCCACCCTGACACCGGCGGCGGCGCTCGCGCCGACCACGACCTACGGGGTCACGGTCAAGGGCGGCACCAACGGCGTGGCCGATGTGGCGGGCAACCGCATGGCGGCAAACCACGCGTTCTCGTTCACCACGGGCACCGTCTCAAGTGGACAGATTCTTGGCTACAACCAGATCGGGACGCAGCTGGACTCCGGCGACATGAACTACATGAACGGCTCGCGGTTCGTCACGGGCGCAAACTCCATGACAGTCTCCGAAGCGTTCGTGTACATGAAGTCCGTACAGGCCGCGCCGAACAACCAGTTCCAGATCGCCATCTATACCGATTCGGGTGGCTCGCCCGGCACACTGGTCGCCTCCACCGCGAGCGCACCACTGACCGCCAACTCCTGGAACAGCGCACCGGTCGCGGCCACGCTCGCGCCGAACACGGCGTACTGGCTGATGTACAACACCAACGGCGACAACAATCTCAGCTATGACACGGCGACCACCGGGTCGGGCGCCTGGAGCACGACCGGCCGCACGTTCGGCACGTGGCCAAGCACCTTCGGCCCGGCCACGCTGAGCAACTTCAAGATGTCCATCTACGTCAGGTAGCGGCACCTGCCGTCAAGCAGCGCCGCGCGGGCCTGTCCCGCGCGGCGCTGCTCATTGCCCGGCCGGCACGACAGCCCGCAGACCAGGTCGTCTATGGACATGTACCGCGGAAGTTGTAGATGGAATTCAAACCCTTGCTGTACTCATGAATCGGCCGATCTCGGTAATGTCCGGGCGTGGCACTCCAGGATGAACTTGAGCCGATCCTTAGCAAGATCTGGTCCGAGGCCCAGGTGGCGTGGGACAAGTCCCTCAGCCACATCCCGGCCGAAGACCAGGCGCGAGACGCCGCGACATATCAGAAGGCCGCCAAGGAGTTCTACGGCACGGTCGAGGATCTGATAACCCGCTTCCGCAGATACTACGTTTTCGATGGACACGACTTCCAGGTGAACGTCGACCAGCTGGCCGATTCCAGCGGGGGCGGCGGACCGGCCGCCCGGCCACACGGCGGGACGGTGGACGGGTGCATCTTCTCCGCCAAGGAGAACTTCATGAAGCCCGTCGCCGACATGATTGACCAGGACGAGTGGATCGGACCGGCCGCCAAGACGTTCGAGTCGAACTTCCTCAAGAAGTTCGACACCGCTTCGCTGTGGCAAAGGCAGTATGCCAGGGAGCTCGCCATCGCCGCGGCCGCATTCCAGGTGGCCTCCAGCCGATCCAGGCGGGCAATCAAGTTCGTCGCGGAAAGCTGCCTGAGCGCGCTGAGCGGCGGCCGGCCGATGTATCAAGGCGAGTTGGGCTTCGCCGATACCTCCAAGGATCTGCCGGGCAAGAGCGCCGCAGAGGCGGTGGGGATCATTGCCGGCGTGATCGGCCTCTTCGCGACCGGCCCGGTCGGGCTCGCCCTAGGTGGGGTCGGGTTGGCCAGCGGCCTCTGGGGTGTGTCGAAAACCGGTAGCACGGAGCCTTACCTCCAGGTGGACCACACCGGGTCGCCGCAGGGCGTCGTAAGGAACACGGAGACCGCCATCAAGAACCTGGAGGAGTGGATCGCTGACCAGGATGAGGCGCTTTCCAAGGGGTTGAACGAAGATCTCGGCGCCTACGACTCCTTCGGCAGCCCGAATCTGAAGGTGCCGGCCCCAGGCATCGGCGCGGGCACATACAGGCAGCTCGACTTCTACGAGCGCCCCGGTGGGGAGAACCAGACCGTCATCTCGGTGGTCAAACTCGGCCGGGCGGGAGCCTATAACCTGCCGGATGCCGCCGCGCAATACGAGCAGGCGGCAAGCAACGTGGGAAGGTGCGAGGTCCCCGGCAGCCTGAGCCAGTTTTTCCCGCGGTCGGTCGGGCCCTTCAACACCGCCGTCGACCGGCTCGGTGACATCCTGCGCGACGTCGGTGAAAGCCTCAGACGAGCGGGCGACGTCATGCTGACCGCGGCGCGCAACTACGAGGCAACAGACGCGGACAGGGCGGAGATCATCCGGCAGATCGAGGTGGTCCCGTCACACCGCACCATCGCACCCACGAAGTGATCGCCGGACTTGCGCGAAGGCTGCGCATGACGCGACCAAAATGACCAAAACAATCGTTGGCTACACAAGCGTGACTTGGCTCACGGGGCCGGGCATGTTTCGGAAATGCTTCGACGGATTTTCATCGGTGTTATTCCCGCGGTGCTCCTGGCCGCCGCGGGTTGTGCTGAACAGTCGGTCGGTGGGGACACCGCATCGACCGGGCAGGCCATCGCCTACCCAACAAAGACTGTAAATATCATGGCGCCCGCAGGCGCCGGCGGCGGCTGGGACACCACGGCCCGGTCGCTGCAAAAGGCCCTGCAGGACGCGAACCTCCTCAATGGACAGTCGGCCGAGGTGCGCAACGTGACCGGCGCGGCCGGCACGATCGGCCTGGCCGAGCTGGTGAGCAGCCACGCCAAAAACCCGCACCAGCTGATGGTGACGGGGTTGGTGATGGTCGGCGGCGTCGTGACCAACAAGACGCCGGTGAGCCTGGCCGACACCACGCCGATCGCCACGCTGACCGCCGAGTCAGAGGTCATCGTTGTGCGCAGCGACTCCAAATACACCAGCCTCAAGCAGCTCGTCGATGACGTGAAGGCCAACCCGGCTTCGGTCAAGTGGGGCGGTGGCTCGGCGGGCGGCACCGACCAGATTCTGGTGGGGCTGCTGGCCAAGGCGGCGGGCGCGGACGCGAAGGCGGTCGCCAAGCAGTACGTGGCCTATTCGGGCGGCGGTGAGACCAAGGCCGGCCTGCTGTCGGGCGATGTGAGCGTGGCCGTGTCCGGCACGAGCGAGTTCGCCGACCTCATCAAGGCCGGAACCGTTCGCGCCCTCGCGGTTTCCAGCGCCAAGGCCGAGGATGGCGTGCCGTCCATCAAGGAGAGTGGGTACGACCTCGAGCTCATGAACTGGCGGGGGATCGTTGCCCCGCCCGGGATTACCGACGCCGAGCGCGCGGCGGTCATCGCTCTGCTGGACAAGCTGCACGCCTCGCCGGCGTGGCAGCAGACGCTCAAAGACAAGAAGTGGCAAGACTTCTACAAGTCGGGCGACGCCGCGAAGTCCTATTTCGACAGCGAGAGCACGCGCATCAAGGGTGTGCTGACCGAGATCGGGCTGGGGTAGTGGGCGTTCGCATCGCCGGTGCGGTCGTGCTCGCTGTCGGCATTGGACTGTTCGTCCAGGCGCTGACGGGGGCCAACGGGAGCGGGGCGAGCTACGCCCCGCTCCTGATCACGGGGATGTGGGTGGTCGTGGCGACGCTCTATCTGGTCAAGCACAGCGGGCCGCTGCAGGTGCGGTGGCGCACGCCACTGCTCCTGCTCGGTGTGCTTGTCGCGTATGCGGTGGTGCTCAAGTACACGGTCGTGGGCTATGTGCTGGCGACGTTCGTTTTCTTCGTGGTTGCGGCGCGCCTGATGAGCACGAAGCCACATTGGATACGTGACCTGTCGGTCGCGATCGGACTTTCGCTGGGGATCTATCTCGTGTTCACCAAGCTGCTCGGGATCTCGCTGCCCGCCGGGGTGTTGCCGATATGAGTGATCTGCTTGGCGGGTTCGCCGACGTGCTCACCGTGCAAAATCTGTTGTACGCGGCGATCGGTGTCACCATCGGCACGCTGGTGGGAGTGCTGCCGGGCATCGGGCCGGCGCTCACCATCGCGTTGCTGCTGCCGGTCGCCCTGAAACTGGACGATCCCACCGGCACCCTCATCATGTTCGCCGGGATCTACGCCGGCGGGATGTATGGCGGCTCCACCACCTCCATCCTGCTCAACACGCCCGGAGAGTCGGCGTCGGTGGCCACGTCGATCGAGGGCTATCAGATGGCGTTGCGCGGCCGGGCGCGGGCGGCCTTGGCGACGGCGGCGATCGGGTCGTTCGTGGCGGGCACGCTTTCCACGATCCTGCTGACGTTCGTGGCCAACCCGATGGCCAAACTGGCGGTCACGTTCCGCGCGTCGGACTACTTCGCGCTCTCGGTGCTCGCGATGGTTGCGGTCACGGCGCTGGTCGGGTCGTCGCTCATCCGCGGGCTCATGTCGCTGACGTTCGGGCTCTTCCTCGGGCTCATCGGGATCGACTCGCTCACCGGGCAGGCCCGGTTCACCTTCGGTGTGCCGTCGCTTTTGGACGGCGTGGACATCGTGGTCGTCATTGTCGGCCTGTTCGCGATCGGTGAGACGCTTTATATCGCCTCGCGCCTGCGTGAGCTGCCCTCGCAGGTGGCGCCGCTGTCCAAGCAGGGCATGACGAGAGATGACTGGCGGCGCTCGTGGAAGCCGTGGCTGCGCGGCACGGCGCTCGGGTTCCCGTTCGGCGCGCTGCCCTCGGGCGGAGCCGAACTCCCGACGTTCCTGTCCTATCTGAACGAGAAGCGGTTGTCCAAGCGCAAGGAGGAGTGGGGCAAGGGCGCCATCGAGGGTGTGGCTGGGCCGGAGGCCGCCAACAATGCGTCCTTCTCGGGTGTGCTCGTGCCGCTGCTGACGCTCGGCATCCCGACCTCGGCCACGGCCGCCGTGATGCTGGCCGCGTTTAACTATTTCGACCTGTCGCCCGGCCCGCAGCTGTTCGAGAAGTCTTCGGCGTTGGTGTGGGCGCTCATCGCGTCGTTGTTCATCGGCAACATCATGCTGCTCACGCTGAACCTGCCGATGATCCGGGTATGGGTGAAGGTGCTGCAGATCCCGCGGCCCGTGCTTTATTCGGGCATCCTGGTGTTCGCTACCTTGGGTGTGTATGCGGTGTCGGGCAACATCATCGATGTCCTCATCGCGTACGCCATCGGCATTATCGCCATGTTCATGCGGCATCTGGAGTTTCCGGTCGCGCCCGTCATCCTCGGTGTGATCCTGGGCCCGATGATGGAGACCCAGTTCCGCCGGGCCATGCTGCTGGCCGACAACGACCTGTCCGTCTTCGTGACCCGCCCGCTGACCCTGACCCTGCTGCTGCTCGCGGTCGCGGCGATCGGCCTGCCGCACCTGCCCAAGCTGTTCAAGCGCAACCGGTTGGCGTTGGGGGAGGACGACTGAGCGGCTAACGTTGCCACATGAGGTTGGGTAAGACGTCGGACACCGGGGCGGGCTACGTGCGCGAGATCGTGGACGAGCTCGTGCCGGTCTTCGAGCGGCTGGAGGCCAAGCATCCCGATGCCGACGTGGAGGTGTTCACGTGTTTCCGATGCCTGCCGGATGCGTTGGGGCGCAAGACTCATCGCCGATACGACAAGCGCGACAACGTGCTCTACCTCGATATGACGTTCAGCGAGGACCGATACGTCACACTGTCCAAGGAGGAGCAGCGGCGCGAGCTGAGCCACGAATTCTACGACTATCTCGGCGATAGTTTGCGCAAATATCGGTTCGCGGGGTTGGATGTGGACGCCTTCCTGCTCGACCTGCGGGCAGAGCTCCGCGAGATCGGCTGGCTCAAGGAGCCACGGGAAATCTACCTGTGCGCTGGCGCACAGCGCGACGAATGCGCATGCATCACGTGCATCCTCTACCCCAGCCCATAAAGCATTGCCAGATCAATGAGTTCGACGTCGGGCCGGTGCGCGGCGGAGCGTCGCAGCGCCACGCTGAACCCGGCCCGCCCAAACAGCAACAGCTTCGCCTCGCCCACCCCGATCAGCTCTCGCACATGCTCCAACCGGCGCAGGTGCTCCTCGCCCAGCACCCTGGTCGACGCCTTCGCCTCGCCTATCGCCAGCACCCGATCCGCGCCCGGCCCGCCCAGCACCACAACGTCGAGCTCGTGCCCGCCACGATGCTCGCGGCAGGCAACGGTCGCAGGTCGGATTCCTCTTGGGACACCCCCAATCATCTCACGCGGTGCGTAGCGGAGCGCCCATTCTCGAGAGATGGTCGCGAACGCCGGCCCATAGATCTTGGAGCTGATGGTCTCCTGCACCGACTTCCACACCTCGTTGCCATGACCGCTGACGATCAGTGCCTCGTTGTCCCGGATAATGAGCTCATGGAACCGGATCACCGGCTCGGTGATCCGGTAGATCGGGCGCCGTGCATGAAGCGCATCCTCGACCCGCTCCACTAACTGGATTTCTTCAAGCAAGGCCAATGGGTGGGCGAGTGCGTTGTCCGGACGCCCAAGGCGGCCCGCAATCTCGCTGCGCCGGCCCGCTCCACCCGCGATGGCGCTCAGCACCGAGAAGTACAGTGTGGCGTCGGTCAACTCCGGTTGCTCGTAAAGCAGGGTGTTGCCCTCACGGAAAATCGCTGAGGCAGGATTGAGTAGTCCACGGATCACCCAGTCGTCGAAGTCACGCACGCCCCGCACCGGTCCATGGCTCATGGCTAAGTAGGCGGGTGTCCCGCCGACTAATGCATACACCCGGAAGGCGAGATCTGCGTTGGTGTCTATGCCCCACAGCCGTGCAGCCTCCCGATAGTCCAAAGTAGGCAGGTTGAGCTCCATCGTGGCCCGTCCGCGCAGGGGCGCGGTTCCCAACAGCAGTTTTCGCATCGTTGTCAGCGCGCTGCCACAGAGGATCAGGCGGGTGCGGCTCTGCCGCATTGCCCGGCTTCGCGGGCTCAATGCGATCTGGATGAAGGAGGAAAGCCCCGGTTCGGTCTCGAGCAGATAGGGGAACTCATCCAACACCACCAGAGTCGGCTTGCTGTCCCGCTCACCGAGCCGGAGCAGACCGTCGACCGCTGCCTGCCAGTCGGTAAACGCCCCTACGGTGTCGGTATATGCTTGGTAGGCATGGCTGAGCGTGCGCAGGTTAGCCGGTCCATATCGCTGGGCCGCCGTGAACATGAAGCCATTGGTGGCCTCGCTCAGCAGCTCCAGCATGAACGTCTTGCCTTGGCGGCGCCTGCCGTAGAGCAGCCCTAGGGTCGCGCCGAGGTCGGGCTTTGTGGCGAAGTTGACCAGGGTTTTCCACTCCGAGTCGCGTTCCAGCAGTTCGGACGGCTTTCGATCATGCTGCCTCACTCCATCACATCTCCAGTTATGGTAACTCTACTTGTGATGAAGTGAAAATAGCAGCTACTGGGCCCAGCGGTAGCGGTGTTCGGGGCGGCCCGTGCCGCCGTAGCGCATGCGCACCTCTGCCCGGCCCGTCAGGACCAGATGTTCGAGGTAGCGGCGGGTGCTGACCCGCGACAGGCCGGCGAGCTCGGCGCATTCCGCTGCGGACAGGTCGGTGGCACTCGCCCTGAGGACCCCGGCTACCAGCGCCGCCGTGGTTTCTGTCAGACCCTTTGGCAAGGGGGTACCGGTTGAGGTGCGCAGCGTCCCGAAGAGCTTGTCTACATCGGACTGCGCTGCGGCCTCGCCCCGCGTGCCGAGGTGGTGCACGGCAGTACGGTACCGCTCCAGCCGGTCGCGCAGCGTGTCGAACGTGAACGGCTTGATGATGTATTGCACCACTCCACTGCGCAAAGCCGTGCGGATGGTCTCGACGTCGCGCGCCGCCGTGATGGCGAGGACGTCCACCTCGGACCCGCCGGAACGCAAGCGCCGCAACACCTCAAGCCCTGAGATGTCGGGCAGGTAGATGTCGAGCAGCACCAGGTCGGGCTTTTGCGCGGCGACCGCTTCGAGCGCCGCCTCGCCGGTGTGGGCCATGCCGATCACGGTGAACCCGGGCAGCTTCTCCACGAAACCCTTGTGCACGCGGGCCACCATGAAATCGTCGTCGACGATCAGCACACGGGTCATCGCGCCACCGCCCCCAGCTCGGCTGTGAACGTGGCCCCGTCCACCTTTACCGTGCCACCGCGCGATCGGCAGATCTGCCGCACGAGGGCCAGCCCCAGCCCGCGGTGGCCGCCCGTGCCCTTGGTCGTGAAGCCGCTCGTGAACACCTTGTCGGCCAAGGGCTTCGCGACCCCGTCGCCCGAGTCCCGCACGGTCACGGTCACCGCCGCTCCCGTCTGTCCGATCAGGACGTTGACCCAGCCGCCCGCCTCGACCGCGTCCACCGCGTTGTCGATGAGATTGCCGGCGACGGTGACGAGATCTGACGACAGCACCTCGTCGACCGGGCCGGGCAGGGACGTGGCCGGGTCGAGTTCGAGCCGCACGTGCTGCTCCGCCGCCACGCTCGACTTGGCGACGATGAGCGCGGCCAGCGCCGGGTCGGCGATGCGCGACTGGACCTCCCGGCTCAACGACTCCTGCGCCCGGCTGGCCTGCATGATGAAGTTGACCGCCTCCTCGTAGTGGCCGAGCTGCACCAGGCCCGAGATGGTGTGCAGGCGGTTGGTGAACTCGTGTGCCTGCGCCCGGAGCGTGTCGGTGGCGTGCCGGCTCACGTCCAGTTCCCGCTGCAGCGAGGTGAGCTCGGTCTGGTCCCGCAGGGTCGTGACGGACCCGACCGTCTGGCCGCGCACGAGCACCGGCATCCGGTTGAGCACGAGCACCCGGGAATGGTGCAGGACCACCTCGTCGGCCTGTGCTGACGCGCCGATCAGCATGTCGAGCCCGAGCGCCCGCAACGACGAGCCCACCGGGTTGCGCGGCAGGTCCAGTAGCCGGATGGCCTCGTCGTTGGCCAGCGTCACCCGCCCGCTGGTATCGACTCCCATCAAGCCTTCCTTGATCCCGTGCAGCATGGCCTCGCGGTGCTCGACCAGCCCGGCGATCTCATTGGGCTCCAGGCCCAGCGTCTGCCGCTTGACCCGGCGGGCCAGCAGCAGCGAGCCGGCAACCCCGATGGCCGAGCCCAGCAGCAGATACGTCAGCAGGTTGCGCGTCGAGTTGCTCAGCAGCTCCCACGTCGTCGGGTAGCTCTTGCCCACCGCGACCACGCCCAGCACCCGCCGTCCATTGGCCGCGTCGAGCACGGGTGCGTGCGCGACCAGAGCCCGGTCGATCACGCCCTCCCACGACCGCCCGGTGAGCGCGTCGCTGTCGCCCATTGCGGCCGGTCGGCCCTTGTCGGACCCGTTCAGCAGCATGCCATTGGCGTCGATCAGGAGCACAAAGCTCGGTCCCGACACGGCGCGGTTGGTCTCGGCCAGCGCGGCGAGCGAATCGTGCCAGGCCGCACTGCCGAAGCCTTGGCGCACCGAGTCGTTGGCCGCCAGGGCTTCGGCGGTCGAGCGCAGTCTCTCCCCCTGCTCGCTGCGGAACGCGCTGTCGGCCTCCGCCAGGGACACCGCCGCGACCGCGCCGACCACCAGCACGACGATGCCGAGCTGGAAGAGCAGGAACTGCCGGGCCAGTGAGACCTTCAACATGCCTTCCTCGGGTGGTTACGCTGGGGCGATGCTTCGCCGAACAGTACTCGCCGCTGCCCTGCTGGGTGTAGTGGCGGCCTGCGCGCGGCCACGCTCCGGCGACCTGCGGATCATGGTGCCGAACGCGCCGGGGTCCGGCTACGACATCACCGCGCGGACCATCGCGACCGCGCTCGACAACTCCGGGATCCGGCGCGGTGTCGAGGTGTTCAACCTGCCGGGCGGGCAGGGCGCCGTGGGACTGCAGCGGCTGGTTTATGAGCGCGGCAACGGTACCCTCATGATGCTTATGGGTTTGGGTCTTGTCGGTGCGCAACTGGAGGCCGGCCTGCCGGAAATCACCCCGATCGCCCGCCTGATCTCCGAGCCGGAGATCCTCGTGGTCACGCCCGACTCGCCGCTGCGGACCATCGACGACCTGGTGGCGGCGTGGCAGCGGGATCCGGACAATACGGCCGTCGGGGGAGGTTCCGCTCGGGGCGGGCCGGACCATTTGGCGCCGATGCTCATCGCCAGAGCGATCGGTGTCGAGCCGAAGCGGGTCAACTATCAGCAGTACGACGGCGGCGGAGCGCTGCTGGCGGCGATCCTGTCCCGGCAGGTGACGTTCGCGGTGTCAAGCGTGGGGGAGTGGGCCGGCCAGATCGACAAGGGCCAGCTGCGCGTGCTCGCGGTGACCGGCGACGAGCGCATCACGGGCGTGCGGGCTCCCACCCTGCGGCAGGCGGGCGTCGACGTCGTGTTCGCCAACTGGCGCGGGCTGGTCGCGCCGCCGGGACTGTCCACACACGACAGTTCGGCCTTGGCAGACCTGACGGAGCGGCTGCGCGGCTCGGCCGACTGGCGCGAGGCGATTGCGGGCCATCGATGGAGCGACGCGTACCTGGCGGGCCCCGGCTTCGGCTCCTTCCTGCGCGGCGAGCTGACCCGGGTGAGCCAGGTCCTCGGCGACCTCGGGCTGGGAGTGCCCTCGAACTAGTCTTGGCGCATGTGCACCGTGATCGTCAGCTTCGAGCCGGACTCGCCCACGCCGGTGCTCCTGGTGGGCGTGCGGGACGAGTTCCTGGATCGGCCGTGGGTCCGGCCGGGCCATCACTGGCCGCAGTGGCCCGAGCTGTCCGGCGGGCAGGACCTGCAGGCGGGCGGGACATGGTTGGCGGTCAACGAGGCCGTGCCGCGGGTCGCGTGCGTGCTCAATGGGATTGGCGAGCCGGCGGCCATTCGTCGATCGCGCGGTGAACTGCCGCTGCTCGCCGCGCGGGGCTTGGCGACCGAGGGCACGGGATACGACCCGTACCACCTGGTGGTCGCCTCGCCGCACGAGGTCTGGATGTCCACTTGGGACGGTGCCGAGCTGACGAGGCAGGAGCTCGGGCCGGGCCTGCACTTCATCGTGAACAGCGGGCTCGAAGGCGAGCTGGACTTCCCCGATCGGCGGGGGCGCGACGACATGCTGCGCCGGATCGCCCACTTCCGGCCGCGGCTGGCGTCCGTACCCAGGCCCGACCCGGTCAAGGACGACTGGGGCGACTGGCTGCCGATCGTCGAAGGGGACGGGCTCGAACCGCTCGAACCGCGCGCCATCGTGCTGCGGCGAGAGCTCGCGGACGGGCACTTCTGGGGCACGAGCTCCGTATCGCTGGTGGCCCTCGGCCGCGACACACATCGATACGACTTCATCGATAAGAGTCGCTAGATCGGCGCCGGTTCCACCGGCCGATCCATGTGCCGCAGCCGTTTTGTCGGTGGGGTGGTCTAACATCGAATACGTGTCCGGTCATGTTGATCAAAGGGCAGCTCTTGTCGCGTTGCTGCGTGAGCATGGGACGGGTTGGTCCGATATCGTCCATGACGTTCTCGAGCACGGCGATGCGATGACCGTCTTGGCCGCCAGGGTCGGTGCGGCGGACACCTTGCTGCCCGACGGCGAGGCCGTCGAGCGGGCCCTCGCCGCCGCGTCAGATTTGATCGCCGGCTGGGAGGCGTGCGGCATCGGAGTGCACTCCTTCTTCGATACGACCTACCCGGAGCAGTTGCGGAGCGTCCATCAGATGCCACCGCTGTTGTTCACGCGGGGGGCGCTTAAGCCCGATCCGCGAGCGGTCGCCATCGTGGGGACGCGCCAAGCGTCGGAGGAAGGCAAGCGGGCGGCCGCAAACGCCGCAGCGGCACTGACCGCATCGGGTGTGACGGTCGTGTCCGGCCTGGCCAAGGGAATCGACACCGCGGCACATCAGGCCACGCTGAGGTGCGGTGGCCGCACTGTCGCGGTGATCGGCACCGGCATCGACCGGTTCTACCCGGCGGAGAACGAGGCGCTCCAGCGTCGCATCGCCGCGGAAGGCTTGGTGCTGAGCCAGTTCTGGCCCGGATTCGCACCGACGAGGTTCAGCTTCCCTATGCGCAATGCGGTGATGAGTGGTTATGCGGCCGCAACCGTGGTCATCGAGGCCGCATACCGCAGCGGCGCCAGGATGCAGGCTCGGCTTGCCCTTGAGCACGGTCGGGCCGTGGTGCTTCGTCGCGAACTGCTGGCTCACGACTGGGCCCGCTCCTACGCGCAGCGACCCGGCGTTTACGTGGTGGGCAGCATCTCTGAGTTGCTCACCGTGGTCGACGAGATCATCAATAGCGTTCCCGTGAGCCCGGCGTCGCTTGAGGAGCTTCCCGATTTCGCAGCCGTCTGACCCATGGGCGATCGCTTATGACCATGTTGCCCGCCAGTCCAACTTTCTTAAGAACCCACTTCCGCCGGGTCCGGGGATATGCGTTGTCTGCCGCGGATACACCCGACCGGGCTATAACCGCTGCTTCAAGTGCAACGCCCACCATGGGATGGCCGGGGATAGCGTGGCGGACTTCGTTGTGCCCATTGCCTACAAGATCAATCAGCACTCGCACAATCTCTGGTCCTACAAGGCCGATCCACCTGTCGTGCAGGCTCAGGTAAGCCTCTCGGCGCTCCTGCGGGTCTTCCTTCGGACGCACTATCAGTGCCTGCGGGCAGCAGCGGGCGGCCGTTTCACCACATGGGCTCTCGTCCCAAGCACCAAAGGGCGCAGGGGAGCACACCCCATCGAAAGCCTATGGAATGGAGGCGGGTTGAGCCGTGTCCCGGCCACGGTCAACCCGCGCCACGACCCATCGAGCCGTGACTTCCACGCCGACTGGTTTCGAGTCGACTCGCCTTTGTCGGGTCATCGCACGCTCATCATCGATGACACGTGGACAACCGGAAGCCGCGCTCAATCCCTTGCTTATGCGATCAAACAGGCTGGTGCTGCGTCCGTCGTGACCGTCGTCCTCGGTCGCCACCTGAACCCGGAAACCCGAAACAACGAGGACATCATCAATCGACTTCGGGCTCAGCGACAGTTCCGCATCGAGCGCTGCGTGCTCGATGAAACGTCGAGTGGGCCTAGTCGATCACCTTGAGGAAGGCGTCGGCCAGGACGGCGTGGCCGGGAAGGTTGGGGTGGATGCGGTCGTCCGACCAGTCGGTGGGTTTGGAGGCGGCCAGGACGCGGTCGTAGGCGAGCTGGGTGGGCACGTGCAGTGCGCCGAACTCGCCCGCCAGCCGGGCGACGACCTCGCAGTATTGGTCGGTCATGGCCCGCTGCGGGTCGTTGCTGTCAGGCTCGATGATGTAGGGGTCGGCCAGGATGAGTTTGCAGGCCGTGGTTTCCACCGCCCGGCGCAGCAGGCTGCGATAGGTGTCTTCATATTCTTTGATGGGTACGCCTTCGTGCTCCCGCCCGTCGCTGAAGAAGCGCCACACGTCGTTGATGCCGATCATCACACTGAGCCAGTCGGGCCGGGCCTCGATGACGTCGGTGTCCCAGCGGGCGGCCAGGTGGCGCACGGTGTCGCCGCCGACGCCGTGGTTGGACCAGGTGAGCCCGAGCTCGGGATGGCGGGCGGTGACGAAACTGCGCACGAGGTTGAAGTATCCGTTGCCGAACGGCGGGTCGCCCCACGTCCGGCCGGCGTCGGTGATGCTGTCGCCGATGAACACAACCCGTTGACCCGCTTGGAAAATCATGCTTACACACCCTCCGGGTAGGACCACACCGCAACGTCGCGTGGATCAAGCTTAGCCGTGCCGATGAGCGGTGTTCCGCCCGGTGGAACGGCGACGGTCACCCGCTCACCGGAGTGGTTGAGCAGGAACAGATGCCGGCCGCGCCGGATCGCCTGCACGCCCTCGGGCAGGCCGGTCAGCACCGGCTGGACTCCGGCCTCGGCGCACGCGTTGTCCAGCAGCGTGCGCATCAGGCTTGGGGAAGGGCGGGTGGCTACATACCACGCGAGTCCTGCGCCATGGGCGTGCCGGGTCACCGCGGGCCGCCCGTCGTCGAACGTCGCGACCACGTCCGCGCCCTCAAGCGTGAGCCATTCCGACCATAGCGATGCCGTGTCACGCGTCCCGTTGAACGAGAGCATCGTTGGTTCGGACAACGGCCAGAACTCGTCCACGCGCAGGCCGAGCACCTCGCGCAGCGGCGCGGGATAGCCACCGGGATGAACCCGATCGTGCGCGTCGACAATGCCCGAGAAGTAGGACACCAGCAGGTGCCCTCCATTGTGGACATAGCGGGTCAGCGCGCTTCCGTCGTGCAGCAGATAGAGATTGGGCACCACCACCAGCTTGTAGCCGGACAGGTCCGCTGACGGGTGCACGACATCGCACGTCACATTGGCGTCGAACAGCGGCTCGTAGTGTGCCATCAGCGTCTCGAACAGGTCGATGCGGGCCGGATGCGCGTCGCCCTCGACCGCGTGCCAGTTGTCCCAGTCGTGCAACACCGCGACATCGGCCCGGATCCGCCCGCCGCCTTCGACAAGGGTGAGTTCCTGCCCCAGCGCCCGGATCTCCTCATACACACGGGTCTGCGTCCCGCCGTGCGGGACCATCGCCGAGTGGAACCGCTCCGCCCCGCCCAGCGACTGCCGCCATTGGAAGAACATCACCGCGTCGGCCCCCTGCGCCACGGCCTGCCAGCTCCACAGCCGCATCGTCCCGGGTGGCTTGGGCACGTTGTGCTCGCGCCAGTTGACCGCGCTCGGCGCCTGCTCCATCAACAGCCACGGCTGCCCGCCCCGGGCGGACCGCACCAGGTCGTATCCGAGTGCGGCCTCCTTGTGTGCCCGCCCCGACACCGGATCGGGGTAGCTGTCGAGGCTGACGACATCCTGTTCCAACGCCCATTTGAACGAGTCGATCGGCTTGTGCACCAGCCCGATGAAGTTCGTCGTCACGGGCTTGTCCGAAAACCGGCGCACGATCTCCCGCTCGGCCCGATAGCACTCGAGGAGAGCGTCGTCGCTGAACCGCGCGAAGTCCAGCCGCTGCCCCGGGTTGAGCAACGTCGGCGCCGTCCGCGGCGGGTGAATCTCCGCCCAGTCGCTGTAGCGCTGCGACCAGAAGCTGGTCGCCCAGGCCCGGTTCAGCTCGTCGATCGTGCCGTAGCGAGCACGCAGCCAGCGCCGGAAATCCTCCGCCGACACGTCGCAGAAGCATTGGCGCACATGGCATCCGAACTCGTTGCCGATGTGCCAGATGGTCAGCGCGGGATGGCCGGAATAGCGCGCCGCCACCTGTTCCACCAGCCGGGCCGCGTAATCCCGGTAGACCGGGCTCGACGGGCAGTAGTGCTGGCGCGAGCCGGGCCACAGGATCGTGCCATCCTCCTGCCGCGGGAGCACCTCGGGATGCCGGTGCGACAACCAAGGCGGGGGAGAGGCGGTCATCGTGGCCAGGCTCGCCCCGATCCCGTTGTCCGCGAAGTTGTCCATCACGCGGTCGAACCAGCCGAAGTCGAACTCGCCGGGCCGCGGTTCGACGCTCGCCCATGAGAAGATGCCGACCGACATCAGGTTGACGCCCGCCCGCCGCATGAGCGCCATGTCTTCGGTCCACACCTCGGGGCCCCACTGCTCCGGGTTGTAGTCGCCGCCGTACCAGATAGTCATTATGCTCCAAACGTGGGACATGGGATGTCCCTGCACGAAGCTAGAGTGACATCCAAACATGCGTCAAGCGGAGGTTCGATGGCCAAGGCTACGGTCCAGGATCGCATCGTCGACCTGATCCATGAGCGCGGGCTGCTTCCGGGCGCGCCCATGCCCACCGAGCCGCAGCTGATGGACCTGCTCGGGGCCAGCCGCAACAGCGTGCGTGAGGCCGTCCGTGCCCTGCAGGCACTGGGCATCGTCGAGATCCGGCACGGCTTCGGGACCTTCGTGGGGCGGGCCTCCCTCGACGTGATGAGCCCATCGCTGCGCTTTCGCATCCGCTCGGGTCCGTCCGGTGGCATCCACGCCCTGCGCGACCTGGTCGAGGTGCGCGAGCTGCTTGAGGTCGGCCTCATCGCGCGCGTCGCCGGCTCGACCACCCCCGCGCGACTGTCGGCATTGGACGCTCTGGTGACGGCGATGCGGACCGACCTGGAGGCCGACCGGGCGTTCCACGCGCTGCTCTACGAGTCGTGCGGCAACGAGCTCGTGCTGCAGCTGATCGATCTTTTTTGGATTGTGTACCACGACGTGGAGGCGCTGCTCGGGGCGCCGTCCGAGGGCAACGAGCAGATCGTGGCCAACCACCGGCGCATCGTCGACGCGCTGCGCCGCAGCGATTCCGACGCCGCCCAGCAGGCGATGCGCAACCACTTCCGCGACGTCAAGGCCCGCGTCGCCCGCGCGGAAAACAAGGCTGAGCAAGCCGGCTAGCCGGCGGAGACGATCGGGCGCACCTCGACCAGCCCATGCCCCGCTTCGGGGATGCGCGCCGCGTATTCGATCGCCCGATCCGCCTCGCACTCGACCACAAAAAACCCGGCCAGATATTCCTTCGCCTCCGCGAACGGCCCGTCGGTCACCACGGCCGAGCCATCGTCCTCCGTCGTCACGACCTTGCCCCGCGACGGGTCGGCCAGCCCTTGCACCAGCACGAGCTCCTCGGCCGCGGCCATGTCGGCCATCAGCGACCGATGCGCCGCCCAGCCCTCGGCCCGCTGCTCGTCGGTGAAGCCCTCCCAAATCTCCCGCGACTTCGGGTTGCTATAAATCATGATGAGGTACCGCATACAGCCTCCAAGATTTTTTGCCGATCATGTCGAGACGGGCCGCCCGGCTCCGACCCCTCCTCGAAGGCACGATGCACGAGAAGGGATTTTCGATGAGCAAGCTCATGGTCTGCAACCACGTGACGCTCGACGGGGTCATGCAGGCGCCCGCCGCGCCCGACGAGGATCGCAGCGGCGGATTCGCTCACGGCGGCTGGGCCATGTCGCGCAATGACGAGGTGATGGGCCGCTTCATGGGCGAGAAGATGGCCGGCGGCGAGGGCACGCTGCTGCTCGGGCGGCGCACCTACGAAAACATGGCCGCGTTTTGGCCGCGCCAGGGCGACGACAACCCCTATGCCGCGGTCATCAACCGCACCCGCAAATATGTCGTCTCGCGCACGTCGACCGGCCCGCTGGAGTGGCACAATTCCGTGCTGCTCGAAGGCGACGTGGCCGAGGCGGTCCGCGAGCTCAAGCAGACCACCGATCTGACCGTGCTCGGCAGCGGCAATCTCATCCAGACACTGCTGCGCCACGGGCTCGTGGACGGATACCTCCTCCTCATCCACCCGCTCGTGCTCGGCACGGGCAAGCGGCTGTTCCCCGACGGCGTCCCGGCGGACGCATTGCGCCTCACCGATTCTGTGACCACCACGACGGGCGTGATCATCGCGGTCTACGAGGACGAGCGTGGCGCGGTAGGCTGACTGCCCATGACGGGGAGATTCAAAAGCACGCATGCGGTCGTGTTGGGCATGGCACTTGTCGTGCTCAGCATCACCGGTGCGGGAGTGTTGATGCTGCGCGGAAACGGCGGCTCGGCGGCCAACACGTTCGTGGCAGCGGAGTCGCCCGTGCCCAGTGTGGCGCCGTCGCCGGAGTTCACGCCCACGCCCACGCCCTCACCGAGCCCGACCCCGTCACCTTCCGCGTCGCGATCGCCTTCGCCCAAACCGAAGCCGAGCCGCAAGCCGACCACGAGCCCGGTGCCCGCCCCGCCCGCACCCCCGGCCGAGCCCAGCGGATGCGCCCCGCACTACGAGGGCACCAACGCGCCGCGCGAGCAGGTCGGTGCGGCCCTGTCGGCGGCTGCGGCCAAACGGTTCTGGACCGTCTCCAACGTCACGCTTCCGGAAAATCTCATCAAGGCGGTGGCCGAGCAGGAGAGCGGATGGCAGTCGGCGATCGTGTCGTGCGTGGGCGCGATCGGCGCGATGCAGGTGTTGCCCTCGACAGCCGATTGGATGAACCGCCGATTTGGTACCGGTTACAGCGTGCGTGAGGTCTCCGGCAACGCGATGCTGGGCAGTGCATACCTGCAGTGGCTCATCAAATACTTCGCCGACAGCTACTTCGACAGCGACTACGCGCTACGCGCGTCGCACTGCTCGCAGGATCCGGCGGTCCCCGACCACCGTGAGTGGTGCCTGCTCAACGCCGTGATCTCGGCGTACAACATCGGGCACGGCGCGGTGGACAAATCGGCGACCGATGACGTGCCCGGATATTTCACCAACCACGCTTATATCGAAAACGTCCGCGCGCTGGCGTCCAGGTTCTAGAAGCGGTGTGGGGCGCGCGGCAGCTGCGCGCCCCACACCCGGGGTGTTTCTCGACCGCCGCGGCGTGCGGCGGTCGAGAAACACCCGGACCGATCAGGCGATCGACTCCAACGGCAACCGCAAGCCGAGGCGTCCGCCGATCGGGAGATTGTGTGTGCGGATGAGGTCGAGCTCGGTCGGGTGCAGCGCGCGGCGATAGACCCGGACCTCGTCGAGTGCGCCGAGGAGGCGGTCCACGCCGTCGATGCGCTGTCCGATGTGGATGCCGTGCACGCCGAACTCCTTGCCCGCGGTGACTGAGCCGGGCGGGACCGAGGTGGCGCCCACCTCCACGCCGTCCACGCTGAGCACGAAACGACCGTTCGCGCGCTGTAGCACGACATGGTGCCACTGTCCGTCGTTGTAGGACCGTGTGGATTGGACGGAGACGTTGAACCGGTCCACCATGATGAGCGCGCGGATGCGGTTGCTCGCGGGTTCGGCGCGCAGCCAGATTTGCGGCGTCGTCCCCGAACCAACGCGATATGCCCACAGGATGGCATGGGAGCCCGAGGTCGCCGAATAGCGCAACCACGTCATCATCGTGAAGTCATCGCCCGCGACGTCGATCGACTCGTCGAACGGGACCTCGATCCGGTCGTCGACGCGGTCGAACGCCATCCCCTTGCCGAACCGCCCGTCCACCAGCGACGCCCCGCCGCGCACATAGGCGGGAGTGCGGCTGTGCGAAGGTGTCGTGGGCCCGGGCTCCGGTGGAGCGGGGATGCCGGGCGGCGTTGCGTTGGGCGTCTTCAGGTAGGCATCGTTGAAGCGCGCGAAACGAATCGACTCGTAGGGCGAGGCGTTGCCGGCCTCATAGAGCAGCCCGGTCAAACCGCCGATCGCGACCAGATCGGAGTATGCCGTTGGGCCCCAATGGATTACCTTGCCCTCCTGCCACGTCTCCCACGTGCGCCCGTCATCCCACGACGATCGGACGCTCATCACTTCGCGGGCCACGGGATGCGCGGGCGAAGACAGGAGCACCCGATTGCCGACCTTCAGTGTGGACGCCTGCACGTCGGGCATTTCCAGTCCGCGCACTATCCTGAACGGAGCGTCGAACGTGAGCCCGCCGTCGCTGCTGACGGCGTAGGCGCGGTGGCCCGGGTCGGTGCCGCGCTCCCGCGCCAGCGCATAGACCGCGCCGTCCGAGCGCTCGAAGACGGTCACCTCCTGCGCGATGATCGTGCCATCGTCGACCTGCGCGCTGGCGCCCACCCGCCAGGTCAGCCCGGCGTCATCGCTGACCAGCAGGTGCGTACCGTACACGTGCCGCGTGCCGTCGAACGATTCGTGTGATGCGCCCACGACGAGCCGCCCGTTGCGCAGCTGGATGCCGTGCATGGGACCCGTTGCGTACCAATGGTTCCAGCTCAGGTCCTTGGCGATCTCGCGCGGCGCCGACCAAGTGGCACCGTGGTCGTCGCTGTGCAGCACCCACGGGTCGCGGTCGCACCCGTTGGGGCACGGTTCCGGTCCGTTGCGCGTCGTCACGAGCACGACCCGGCCGCTTGCCTCGTCGACGATCGGCACGGGATTGCCATGCGTCGAGCCGTTTCCGGGATCGACCACCTGAACCGGTCCCCAGGTGCGACCGCCGTCGGTCGAGCGCTTCATCACCAGGTCGATGTCGCCGTCGTCGCCGCAGTCGACGACGCGGCCCTCGGCGAACGCGAGCAGATCCCCGTTGCCCGCCTTGACGATTGCCGGGATGCGGAAGCAGAAGTAGCCCGCTTCCCTTTGCTTGAACAGTGTTTGCTCTTCGAAGATGGGGCCTGAATCCACGGCCACAGGATTGAGGAGGGTCACCGCGAGGACGGTCGCGAGGAGGTTCATGCCGGGGATACTACGTGGGACGTGGGATGTCCTCAAGACGCTTGAGCCGGTTTCGCACCCCGTCGAAGTGCGCCCGCATCGCCGCGACGGCCGCGACCCGGTCGCCGGCCATCACCGCCTCGTAGATGTCCCGATGTTTCTTGGCGACCACGACCGGACCCTCGTCGGGTGTGCCCAGCGTGTCCCGCAGCTGGTGGTAGACATCCCAGAACGCGCCAAGCAGACTACCGACGAGCGGATTGCCCAGCGGCCGATAAAGCACCTCGTGGAACAGTTTGTCGGTCTCCGGCGACACGGGTCCGACTCGTGCCTCGGCCTCCATCCGCTCGATCACCAGCGCGGTCTCGCGGTCCTCGCAGCCGCGCTCGATGAGCAACTCCACCAGCCCGCATTCGAGCAGCTCGCGGATCTCGATCAGGTCGCTCAGGTGGGAGCGCAGGTCCATCCGCCCATGGAACGCGAGCTCGTCGACCAGCCCGTTGAACGACATGCGCCCGACGAACATGCCGAACCCGTGCCGGATGTCCACGATCCCGACCGCCTGCAGCGACTTGAGCGCCTCGCGCACCGAGTTGCGCCCGATGCCCAGGGTGTCCATGAGCTCGGCCTCGGTGGGCAGGGGATCGCCCGCCACCAGGCCCCGCTGCAGGATGATGTTCTTGACTGCCTCCTGCACCTCCGCTGAGCGGGTCAAACGTCGGTTTTGAAACACCATGGACATCTCCTGGTCATCAGGCCTTGACCCGAGGCATGATCGCCCCTAGCCTCAACACCCTAGGACATCGGACGTGGGACGTCCAACGGTGTTAACTAGCAGCGGTTCGGGCCGGATCGCTCCGCGCCCGGCCCGAACCGCGCAAGAGCACGGCTTCGCCTGAAGGAACCAGAGCCTTCGGGGCGTAGTCGGCGGGCAGGGTTGGGATCGCTTCGCTTCCGGCCCGAACCGCGCAAGAGCACGGCTTCGCCTGAAGGAACCAACCTTCAGGACTCACCCTCGATAAGGAGGCACCGTTGAACGCCTTCGATAGACGCGATTTCTTGCGATACAGCGGCACGCTCGGCGCGGCGGCGGCCATCACCGCCACGCTCAACGCGTGCAGCGGTCCCGCCTCCACCACGACCACCGGTGCGGGCGGCGACAAGGATCTCGTCACGGCCGTCATCGGATACGGCAACAACCAGAGCTGGGACCCGACGATGACGGCGTCGGCGTTCTCGATGGCCGCCAACAACCACATCTACGAGGGCCTGATCGACACCGACCCGATCACGCGTGAGCCCTATCCGGCCCTGGCCACGGCGCTGCCCGGCGACACGAGCGCGACGTCGTGGAAGTTCAGCCTGCGCCAGGGCGCCAAGTGGCACGACGGCAAGCCGGTCACGGTCGACGACGTGCTGTTCACGTTCCAGCGCGTGCTCGACCCGCAGGCCAACACGCTCGTGCGCTCGTTCTTCGCGTCGTGGCTCAAGGAGGTCCGCGCGGCCGGTGACAGCGCGGTGGAGCTCGTGTTCCACTTCCCGTTCCCGGACGCGCTGCAGCGCCTGACGATCGCCAAAATCATGCCCAAGCACGTGTTCGGCGCGTCCGGCGGATGGGACGAGGCCAAGGGCGGCAAGGCGGTGGGCTCGGGCCCGTACAAGCAGACCGCGCACAACCCGAAGTCCAACACCACGTTCGAGGCGTTCGCCGACTACAACGGTCCGCGCAAGCCAGCAATCAAGAAGATGAACTGGCTGTCCATTGTGGACGCCCCGGCCCGCGTCGCGAAGATCTCCGGTGGCAGCGCGGAGGCACAGATCGCGGACAACGTGCCCTACGCCAACATCGACGCGCTGCGCAAGCAGGGCCTCACGGTCGAGGGCGGCAAGGGCATGAACCACATGTTCCTCATGTTCAATACGGCCAACAAGCCGTTCGACGACGTGCGAGTCCGCCAGGCACTGCTCTACGCCATCGATACCAAGAAAATGATTGAGGTCGCGCTGAAGGGGCACGGCAGCCCGTCGACCAGCTTCCTCAACGAGCAGAACCCGTCCTATGCCAAGGCCAAGACGGTGTACGACTACAACCCCGACAAGGCCAAGCAGCTGCTCGCGGCCGCGGGAGTGTCCAATCTGTCCATCACGCTGATGGCCGTCAACGTGAGCTGGATCGCCGACTGCCTGCCCACCATCGCCAACTCCTGGGAGGCGATCGGGATCAAAACCACGCTGGAGCCACAGGACACGAGCGCGCTGTTCACCAAGATGGACCAGTCGCAGTCGTATCAGGTGGTCGCGGCCGCGTCGAACCCCAACCAGTTCGGCCTCGACGCCGACCTGATCCTGCGCTACAACTACACATCCGGCGGCACGTGGATGAAATACACCAAGTGGGATGGCAGCCCGGAGGCCAAAAACCTCTTCCAGCTCATGGACGCGGCGACGCGGGAGCCCAGCCCGGCCAAGAAACTCGCGCTGGTACACCAATATCTGGACATCATCGCCGAGCAGGCGGTGCTCTATCCGGTGGTGCACACCGAGTTGATGACCGCTTGGGACGCCAAGAAGCTGACCGGTGTGAGACCGCAGGCCTACCCTGGCATCACCTTGTTGCAGGCTAAGAGGTCGTAAATGGTTGTTGTCGTCAGGATGCTGGTGCGCCGGCTCCTCCTGTTGGTGCCACTGCTGCTCGGCGTCATCCTGTTCGTCTTCATCATCATGCGGTTCTCCAACAACAAACCGGAGTACGCATACTTCCAGGGGGCGAACCCGACGCAGGAACAGATCAGGCAGTTCCAGGAGGAAAACGGCCTGCTCGACCCGCTGCCCGTGCGCTACGTGCGGTTCGTCGGCGATCTCGTGCAGGGCGACATGGGCACCAGCGTGCTGACGAAGGCACCGGTGTTGGACTCGGTGCTCACGGCCATGCCGCTGACGCTGCAACTGACGTTCATGGGGCTGGCGATCGCGATCGTGCTGGCGCTGGTCTTCGGGATCATCGCCGCGCTGTTCCGCGATCGCTGGCCCGATCAGGTGATCCGCCTGGTGTCGCTGATCGGGGTCGCCGCGCCCGCCTTCTGGTTGGCGCTGTTGATGATTCAGTGGCTGGCCGTGGATCGCGGCTGGTTCCCGACGGGGGGTTACATCAACCCGGCCGACTCGCTGGGCGGCTGGTTCAACTCGATGATCCTGCCTGCCCTGTCGCTGTCGTTGCCCGTTGCGGCGCAACTGACCCGCATCATCCGCACCTCGATGGTCGAAGAGCTCGACAAAGACTATGTGCGCACAGCGATCGGCAGCGGCCTGCCGCCGATCGTCGTGGTGGGGCGCAACGTGTTGCGTAACGCGCTCATCAATCCCTTGACGGTGCTGGGTTTGCGGATCGGCTACCTGCTCGGCGGGGCGGTGGTCATCGAACAGATCTATTCACTGCCCGGCATGGGGACGTTGATGATCAATGCGGTACGGGATGGCGATCCGGCGGTGGTGCAGGGCGTGGTGCTCACCATCGCGACCGGATTCGTGGTGGTGAACTTCCTCGTCGACGTGCTCTATTTGCTGGTCAACCCGCGGTTGAGGGCGGCGTCATGAAGCTTTCGTCAAAGGTGTCGCTCGCGGTGCTCCTGCTCGTCGCGCTGGCCGCTGTGCTGTCGCCGTGGATCGCGCCCGACTCGCCCTACGTGCAGCACGCCGCCGGGGGCGGGCCCAGCGCCGAACACTGGATGGGGCTCGACAGCTCCAACCGCGACATCTTCACCCGGCTGCTTTACGGGGCGCGGTGGTCGCTCCTGATCGGGCTCGGCGCGACCGCGATCGCGCTCGTGGTCGGAGCCGTGATCGGTGCCATCGCGGCCACCTCCCGACCGTCGATCGACGAGGGCATCATGCGGGTGCTCGACGTCATCATGGCGTTCCCGGGCATCGCGCTCGCGGCGGTGCTCGTGGCGGTGTTCGGGGGCAGCGTCCCGGTGCTGGTGCTCGCGATCGCGTTCCTCTACATGCCGTCGATCGCCCGCGTGGTCCGGGCCAACGTGATCGCGCAATACAGCGAAGACTACGTGGCGGCCGAGAAGGTGATCGGCGCCCGCGTGCCGCACATCATCATCAAGCACGTCGCCGTCAACTGCGCCGCGCCGATTCTGGTGTTCTGCACGGTGATGGTCGCCGACGCGATCGTGTTCGAGGCGTCGCTGTCGTTCATCGGCGCGGGCGTGCGCCCGCCCGACCCGTCGTGGGGCAGCGTCATCGCCGACGGGCGCAACATGGTGCTGCTGGGCGGCTGGTGGGCCACGGTGTTCCCGGGCCTGCTGATCCTGCTCACCGTGCTGGCGCTCAACATCCTGTCGGAGGGCGTGTCCGACGCTTGGGCGGCGCCAAGCGCGAGGCGAGCGCCGGCCTCGGTGTCCAAACAGGACCGTGTGGAGCGCGCCGAGCTGGTCGAGCTGCCTGGACTGGCCGAAGCGGCACGCCGGCTCGCCGAACGGGCGCGGCCGCTGCCCACGGGCGAGCCCGTGCTGTCGGTGAAGGAGCTCGCGATCGGGTTCGACGGGCAGCACGGCGGCGTCGACATCGTCGACCGGGTGTCGTTCGAGGTGCGGCCGGGCGAGGTGCTCGGCCTGGTGGGCGAGTCCGGGTGCGGCAAGTCGCTGACCGCGCTGACCATCATGGGGCTGCAGCCGCGCGACGCCCGCGTCCGCGGGCGGATCCGGTTCGCCGGCAGGGATCTGCTCGCACTGTCCAAAGGGGAGCGGCGGCGGCTGCTCGGGCACGACATGGCCATGGTCTACCAGGACGCGCTGTCCTCGCTCAACCCGGCCATGACGATCCGCGCGCAGCTGAAACAGCTGATCCGGCGCGGCGGCAAGCGCACGGCGGTCGAGCTGCTCGAAATGGTCGGGCTCGACCCGGCGCGCACGCTGTCCTCGTATCCGCACGAGCTGTCCGGCGGGCAGCGGCAGCGGGTGCTCATCGCGATGGCGCTGTCGCGCAATCCCAAGCTCATCGTGGCCGACGAGCCCACGACCGCGCTCGACGTGACGGTGCAGGCCCAGGTGATCGAGCTGCTGCTGCGGCTGCGGGCCGAGCTCGGGTTCGCGCTGATCCTCGTGTCGCACGATCTGGCGCTCGTCGCCGACATCACCGACCGGGTGGTCGTGATGTATGGCGGGCAGATCGTCGAAACCGGTGTCACCGCAACGGTCGTCGGGTCGCCACGGCACCACTACGCTCGCGGGCTGCTCGGCTCGGTGCTCTCGCTGGAGGCGGGCGCGGCCCGGCTGACCCAGATCCGCGGTGTCGTGCCCTCGCCCGCCGACTTCCCGGCCGGCTGCCGCTTCGCCGACCGCTGCCCGGCGGCCACGGACATCTGCCTGACCGATCCGCCCGTGCTGCGGGGCGAGGCCGGTCGGCACGAGTTCGCCTGCCACCACCCCGCGGAGGTGAAGACGTATGAGCCTGCTTGAGCTCAAGGATGTGCACGTGGTGCACAAGGCGCGGTCGGGTGGGCTGTTCCGGCGCGACCGGGTTTACGCGCTCACCGGGGCCGATCTGACGGTCGCCAAGGGTGAGACCGTGGGCATCGTCGGCGAGTCGGGTTGTGGCAAGTCGACGCTGGCAAAAGTCATTGTAGGGCTGCAGAAGCCGACGCAAGGGACCGTCGCCTATGGAGGGTCGCATGTGGGCATGGTGTTCCAGGACCCGTCCACCGCGATGAACCGGCGCCTGCCCATCCGCCAGATCCTGCGCGACCCGCTCGACGTGCACAAGCGCGGGACGATGGCGCAGCGGGAGGCTCGCGTGCGTGAGCTGCTCGACCTGGTCGGCCTTCCGGCGAGCGTGGCCGACGTGCTCCCCGGGCAGGTGTCCGGCGGGCAGCGGCAGCGGGTCGCGATCGCGCGGGCCCTGGCGTTGGAGCCCGAACTGGTCGTGGCCGACGAGCCGACGAGCGCACTGGACGTGTCCGTCCGGGCCCAGATCCTCAACCTGTTGCAGGACCTGAAGGAGCGGCTCGGGCTGGCGATGGTGTTCGTGTCGCACGACATCCAGACCGTGCGGCGGATGAGCGACCGGGTCGTCACCATGTATCTCGGCCGGATCGTGGAGCAGGCCCCGGCACTGGCCGTGCCCGACGCGACACGGCATCCATACACGCGCGCGCTGTTCTCGGCCACACCCGGGCTGCTGCACCCGATCGACCCCATCCCGCTGAGCGGACCCGTCCCATCGGCGACCCACCCGCCCAGCGGCTGCCCGTTTCGGACCAGATGCTGGCGCGCCGACGATGTCTGCGCGACCGAGATGCCCCCGACGGCGGGGGACGGCGGTCACGAATTCCGTTGCTACCACCCGATTTCCCGTGGAGAAGACCTATGACGACCGCCTCGCTGACCGGAGTCATCCCGCCGGTCTGCACGCCGCTGACACCCGAGTTCGAAGTGGACGTCAAGTCGCTGACCCGGCTCGTCGACCACCTGCTGGACGGCGCGGTGGATGGGCTGTTCGTGCTCGGCTCGTCTTCGGAGGCGGCGTTCCTGCCGGATGCGCATCGCCGGGTCGTGGTGGACACGGTGGTGCGGCACGTGGCGGGGCAGGTGCCGGTGGTCGCGGGTGCCATCGACATGACCGCGCTGCGCGTCGCCGACCACGCGCGGACCGCGGTCGCGGCGGGGGCGGACGGGATCGTGGTGACGGCCCCGTTTTACACGCGCACGCACCCGGCCGAAATCGAGGTGCACTTCCGGACGATCGCGGCGGCTGCGGCCGTACCAATATATGCTTATGACTTGCCGGTATCGGTCCACAGCAAGCTTCCCGGGGAGCTGTTGTTGCGATTGGGGGCCGAGGGCGTCCTCGCCGGGCTCAAAGACTCCAGCGGAGACGAGGGCGGGTTCAGGTCGGTCATTCTCGGCAAGCGGGATCGCGGGCTGGCGTTCAGCGTGCTGACCGGTTCTGAGCTCACCGTCGACTCGGCGCTGTGGATGGGCGCCGACGGGGTCGTGCCGGGACTGGGCAATGTGGACCCGCACGGCTATGTCCGGCTGTTCCGGGCCGCGCGCAGCGGCGACTGGGCGGCTGCACGGGCCGAGCAGGAGCGCCTCGTCCGCCTGTTCACCCTGGTCGGCGTCGGCGGCCCGCACATGGGCCGGGGCTCCTCGGCGCTCGGCGCGTTCAAGGCCGCGCTCTATCTGCGCGGAATTATCGACTACCCGACAACGGCCGTGCCTCAGATTCCGCTCGACGCGGACGAAATCGCCCAGGTCGGCAAGCATTTGGCGGATGCACAACTCCTCTGATGCGCAACTAACGATCAGGTGCGATGATGGGAGCCCTTCGAACCCCTCGGCACTAAGGAGCGCAAACATGGTCGAAGGTGAGGGCGGCGGGGCGAAAGTCCTGCGCGGCCTTTTGATCGCGGCGCTGATCGTCATCGGGATCGTGCTGCTCGTCGTGTTCTGGCGGCAGGTCCTCGACGCCGGCGAGGCGACCTTCAACTACATCTCGGATCGCTTCCCGACAGAGGCCGGCCAACAGGCGACGGTCATCATCTACCTGGTGGTCGCGGGGATCCTCGGCATCCTGTTCTCCAAGGCGGGCCATTTCACGGCATACGGGATCGCCATCGGGCTGGGCACGTTGCTATGGTTCCTGTTCTGGGAGGGCTTCCCGGCCATCGGCCTGTCGCCCAGCTGGGCGGAGAGCGCGGGCCTCGGCCACCTACCCCCGTCGATCGTCATCCTGTGGGCGGTCGTGGGCGCGGCCGTCATCACACTGGTGTTCGTGCCGCTGGAGGTCTGGGAAAAATTCCGTAAGCGCAAGCGTAGCCTGAGCGCCGAGCAATAACGCCGGCGCCGAACCAAAGCCCAATCCCGGCAGTGCCACCGCTATGGCACTGCCGGATTCTTCTTATCTGGTACCGGTTTCGTTGCGCGGGCCACGCTGGAGTCCTGACGACTGGTCACACTGGACAGTCGTGTCGGCCGGTGGTAGCGGTCGCTGGTCAGTTGGTGGGAGGGCCTTTATGATCTGGGTGCGCTGGTCGGGCCGGGTGCCATGTCGTGCGAGCCACAGGAAGAGGCAGTTGCGGGCTTCCCGAGCCACGGTGGCCAGCGCTCGGACGAGCAGGGTCGTGGTGGCCAGTGCGGCCAGTGCGAGGCTCAGGGTGCTGGATGCCATGCTGCTTATGGGAGCACCTAGCTGGGCCGTGGGGCCGCTGCCGCGCATCCACCCCGTATGGATTCGGTCCACCCGGGGTGGACCTGACTGTCTCACGGATGAGCGCGGATGCCTCTAATGTGGCGCGGGTGGACGAATGGCAGAGCAATCACTGGAAGGCCCCTCCCCGCACCTCGGATGCCTGGCCGTATTCCCCCGACATCGCTGTGTTCGAAGCAACAAGTTCGGGGCCGGAACGTGACACCGATGTGGGCTGATCTGGACCAAATGCGAGGGCTGCGTCGCCGCGGACTGAGGCCGGCTGCTCGAACCCAGGCCAGAAGCAGCGGGCTGTCGATCGTGCACGCGCCGGTCGGCACGCCAACTGCGGGCTAGGCTCGGTAGCGTCACGCGTCACTGATCGATGACGTACCCCACCACCAAGACGGCGCGTTGGGCTATCACCGCCCTGCTGTCGGCGTCTCTGGCCGCAACGGTCGCGGTCTGGCCCCGCACGGGATCGCGGGCAGCCGCCCGGCCGAGGAAGCTAATCTAAATCCACCGCATTCGCAGAGTTAGTCTAAGCAAATTTGCATGGATGGATCAGACCTACCTTGCGAAGCGCTGGTCAGCCGACTGGCTCTTCGCAACCCTCGTCCGGATCGGACATCCGTAGCCTTCAAGCCGACCTCCCATGACCCTTGCTTTCACTCCACGAGGGCCTAAAGGGTCGGCGCGGGGATGGGCCCGGCCCACCAAGGCGCTCTCCCCTGGCGGGCTGGGCGGCGTGATCGGTTCCAGAACCCACACCGGCAACGCACCCCATGACACAAACTCTTGCCTCACAAAAAAGTTCCGCATCACCTTCGCGCGAGGCGGGTCCAGAGGGCGGTGGCGAGCCAGAGGCAGCCGGCGGCCATGAGCACGCCGTGGGCGATGCGGGCCGCGGGTGGGGCGAAGAACTGCGGCAGGAAGAGGACGAAGCCGAGCGCGAACGGTATGGCGGACAAGCGCGGAAGTTCGCCGGAACGCCAGACCGCGACGGCCGCAAGCACGGCGCCGATGCCGAGAGTGATCAGGCCGATGGCGAACATGGTGGCGGCGACGGTGTTGTAGCGGAACGCTTCGGCGATCCCCACGAGGTCGGCTCCCGGGCTGTGTGCGACGGCGTAGAGCCCGAAATCCTCGGCGCCATAATAGGGCAGGGTCAGGCCAGCACCGATCCACGTGACGACGGCCGCCGCGAGCCCGAGCCGGAACCGGTGCAGCGCAAGCAACCCCAGCGGCACGAGGACGAAGCCGAGCATGGCGAACAGGTGCGAGGCGACCCACGCGCCAGACCCGATCGAAGCGCGTGCACCCTCCAAAGTAGACTCGTCGTGCCACGGCCGGAACACCGGATAGAGCAGGAACAGCACTCCGGCCGCGGCCAGGGCGACGGACGCGAAGCGGTAACGTTGAATCACCTTATTTTCTCCTTGGGCAGGCTCGCGACGAACATGTCGATGAGCTGTTGATAGGTGTCGTCGAGCCTTTCGGGCAGGCCGAAGCCACCGGCCGCCTCCAGTGAGGCGAAGCCGTGCATGATGACCCGCATGCAGCGCGTGGCATGCACCGCAGCCGCGCCGCGCAGGCCGTAACCGCGCAGCACCGCGAGTAACACGTTTATCAGCTTGGCGCCCGCGTCTGCCGTGAGCGGATGGTGCAGCGCGTCGAGCGGCATCAGCGCGTATCGGTGCGGATGCTTGACCACATAGGATCGCCCAGTCTGCAGCAGCGCCGACACGGCCTCGTCGCGGCTGAGGCCCATCACCGCGTCGGTCAGCTCCTGGGCGAGCTCGGACATCACCCGCGCGCCGGCGAGCGCGCGCAGCTCGGCCAGGCCCGCGACGTGCTTGTAGAGCGACGGCGTCGCCACACCCGTGCGGGCGGCCACCGATGCCAGCGTGAGCGCCCCATGTCCTTGCGCATCAACGATTTCCAGTGCCGCATCGATGACCGCCGACGGCGACAACCCTGCCCTAGGACTCATAGCCTAAAAGCTAACATCATTAGCCTGTACGGGTCAAGGCCGCTACGACAGCGCGATCGGCTCCCAGGAGAAGACGGTGGGCGTGCGGGGGTCAACGGTGACGCGCAGCCACGCGGTGGCCGTGTCGCCGAACGTTTCCAGGCGGGTCAGGTTGGGCACGCCGGCGTAGCCGGGCTCGACCTCGTACACGTGCTCGTCGCCGTGGGCCAGGATCACGGGCTTGCCGAAAGCCGTGGCACGCGAAGCGATTCTGGCTCGGATGTCGGCGAAGCCCGGCGTGCCCAACGGCTCGGCCTGCATGAGCAGGAACACGCCGGCCGCCTTCGCCGCAGAGGCTGTGGCGAACGCGGCATCGATCCAGTCGAGCGAGGCCGCCTTGCGCGCCTCGAACTCTGCCAACCGAAGGTCGGGCCGGTCACCGCCGGGCAGCTGCGCCCATGGGGCGAGGTCGTTCTCGCTGCCGACGACGTGGACGGTGGCGAACACGACACGGCTGCGCACGAACATCACGTTTTCGATGTACGGGCGGTGACGCGGGTCGAGCGACTGCGGCACGACCGGCATCGGGCGGCCGCCGGTGGTCCAACCCGGGTTGGGGAAGAACACGCGGCGCACGGCTTCGAGACGCTCGGTGGGAAGGTATCCTCCGGCCGCCGTGCGGTGGCAATCGGTCCATTCGTTGTCGCCCGGCGTGAGCACGAACGGGTCTTCGAAGGTGTTGTACAGCGTGGCCAGATCGGCGAACCGGGCATCGTCGCATGTGGACGATCCGTTCTTGATGTCGCCCGCGTGCAGCACGATGCGTACCTTATTGTCGGCGTTGACGGCCGCAACGAGCTGCGGAAAGACGGCCCGCTGCGCGTCGCCGTAGGGCGTGTCGCCGAGCAGCGCGAAGGTGATGGCTGACGCGGAGGGCGGGGCCGATGCGTTGGCTGCGGCGGGGGCCAAGACAAGTGCGGCGGTCAGGCCGGTCGCGATGAGTCGAAGTCTCATGCGGCGATTGTTGGCATGCCGAGCTGACCGTCGGGTTAACTTTGCACGACCTGTTCGGGGCTGGCAGGGCTTTCGTTCCAGAGCCGGTCGAGTGTGGTGACGCAGTAGGCGTACGGCCGGCCGGGCTCCGCGGTCTTGTCGACCCAGGTGCGGGTGCCACCCGCCACGGTGGCGAGGAGCTGCGCGGGGTCCTGGCCGGACATGTCCACGCGGTAGATGGCGTGGCGCGTGTTGGCGGGTTTGCTGTCGGCTCGCCAGGTCAGCGTGACCGTGGCATCGGCCCGCTTGGCGCCGGCGATGGCCGGCGGTTGCGGGCGGACGCCCGGCAGGTGCGGCATCGCGGGCACGAGCGCGGGCGTGCCATAGTGCGCGTCACGGTAGCGGCTGACCGCACCGAGCGGGTCGTCGCGCACCTGCCTGGCGCTGAAATGGATGCTGCCACTGACCTGGTGGTCTCGGTTGAGCGCGAGCTGGCGTTCGAGCTCGGCGGGGTCGCCCCACACGCCCTTCTGCCCGATCCGGTAGTCGGCCTGTCCAATGTAGAGCTGCACATTGGTACCAGAAACAAGTTTTGACCACCATGGAAGCAGCACCGAATAATCGGCCACCTCGAATCCGATATGCCAATAGAGTTGCGGCACAATGTAGTCGAGCCAGCCGTTGGTCACCCACAGCCGGGTGTCGGCATAGATCGCGTCGTAGCTTTGCAGTCCGCTGGTGGCCGAGCCGCGCGCGTCGGTCGACTTGTTGCGCCAGATCCCGAACGGGCTGATGCCAAACTTGACCCAGGGTTTGATTTGCTTTATTCGGGTGTACGTTTCCTGCACGAACACGTTGACGTTCGCCCTGCGCCAGTCGTCCCTCGACGCGCCCGCGCCGTAGCGGGCAAACGCGTCGTCGTCCGGGAAATCCTGCTCGCCGGATGGGTACGGGTAAAAGAAATCATCGAAGTGTATGCCGTCGATGTCGTACTTCTCCGCCACCTCGAGGATGGAATCCTCCACAAAGCGGCGGGCCTCGGGGATGCCGGGGTTGTAGTAGATCCGGGCCGAGCTGGATTCGGCGGGGCCGGGGTAGGTGACCGCCCACTCGGGATGCCGGCGCAGCGGATGATCGGGCGCCAGGCCGTCCAGCTTGCCGGTCTGGCCCGCCTTGTACGGGTTGAACCAGGCGTGGAACTCCATGCTGCGGGCGTGGGTTTCGGCCACCATGAACGCCATCGGGTCCCAGCCCGGCGACCTGCCGTCGGCGCGGCCGGTCAGCCAATAAGACCACGGCGCGAACCGCGAGGGCCAGAAGGCGTCGCCGCTGGGACGCACGTGGACAAAGATGGCATTGTGGTTCATCCGCTGCGCGAGATCGAGCCAGCTTCGGAACTCGGCCTTGACCGTCTTCTCATCCAGCCCCGGCTTGCTCGGCCAGTCCCGGTTGCTGATCGTCGTCAACCACATGCCGCGCAATTGCCGCGCCCCGGTCGCCGTGCGTCCGGCGCAGGTGAACGGCGGTGCTGCGGCCAGCAGGCGGGGCGTCTCGGCGGTGTTGACCGGCGTCGAGGGCTTGGCGACGACGCGCAAGGCTAAGAATGAGCCCGCGAGCAGGGCCCCCGCGAGGACAGCGACCATTCCCAGCATCGCGGCGGGACGTTCTTGCCACGATGGTTGTTTGCTGCGGTGCGAGATCACCGGGCCTGGCATCAGGCAACAGGCTCTCACACCCCGGATCCCGCCGCAAACCACGACGGCACGCGCAGCCCCGCGGCTGTTCGACCATTCCAGCGCCACATCGGCGGTCTGGCACGATGTTGGGCATGCGCGCCATTGAGGAACTCATCAACCCAACCGGTTCCGCCTGGCCCAAGCTGGACTCGGAATTGGCTGCCTGTCCCAGCGCCGAAGTGCTGCCTGTCGATCCTGCCGCGGGTCGACGCTGCCTCCACGCGATCCAGGTGACGACGCGGTCGAGAATCGGGGCCATGGCGTTGCACGCGGGCGGCGTGGTGCTGGACCACGGCTGGCTGCGAGTCTATGGCGGGGGTTGCCCGGAGCGCGGGTTGGTCAGCCTGCGGCTGGATCAGGGCATGATGATTTACCCATTCTTGTGTACCGAGCAGGCCCAGGCCGATCTGGCCGCCGCCTCGCGCGAGGCCGCGCCGATCGAGCAGGTGCTCGCCTGTCAGGCTGGCGCGATCGATCGACGGATTTGTTTTGATAATTAAGACCATTCCTCGGGTTGTATCGGAAAAACTTTCGGAACTTCTCCCGCCCCTCCATAATGGACGCGTGTTGGGTGTGATTGCGGCCGCGTTGGGTGGGCCCGAGGTTCTGCGTGTCACCGAGCTGCCGGATCCTCAGGCGCAGCCGGGGCAGGTGGTCGTCCGGGTGCGTGCGGTGTGCGTGCATCCCGCTGACCTCGCCGCCACCACCGGGGAGATCCCGACCGGGCCGGTGCTGCCGCCGTTCCTGCCCGGATGGGACATAGCCGGTGAGGTGGTCTCGGTCGCTCCCGATACGGCGGACTTCCGGGTCGGTGATCGGGTGGTCGGGATGATTCCGTGGTTCGTGACCCGCGGAGCGCCGGGTGGCTATGCCGAGCTCGTGGCCGCCGACGCGGAATGGCTGGTGCCGTTGCCCGACGAGATGGACTTCGTGTCTGCCTCCACGTTGCCGCTCAACGTCCAGACCGCGCATCAGGCACTGAAGCTGCTGTCACTGGGTTGGCTGCCCGCCGACGCGAGCATTCTCGTGACCGGTGCGAGCGGCGGTGTCGGTGGCTTCGCAACCCAGCTTGCCGTGCAGCGTGGCTACCGTGTCCTGGCGCAGGCCGCCCACGGCGATGAGGAGTGGGTGCGCGGTCTCGGCGCCGACGAGGTGATCTCCCGTGCCGCCGACCTGGCCGGGGTCGGGCCGGTGGCCGGGGTGCTCGACGCGGTTCCGCTGGGCGACGCGGCCGCCGCAGCCGTCGACGACGGCGGAGTCGTGGTCACCACCCGGCCCACGCCGCCGATCGACCAGGCGCGAGGCGTGCGGCAGGACCTGCAGATCATCCGCCTCGACCGGGCGCTGCTCGCCGAGCTGGTGGGGCAGGTGGCGGCGGGCAAGCTGCGCACGCGCGTCGCGGACACCATGCCATTGACCGAGGCGGCCGAGGCGCACCGCCGGGTCGAGGCGCACGGTTTGCGCGGAAAGATCGTGCTGATTCCGGGTTAGTCCGGTCGCCTTTGCAAAGCGGCCTTAACCGGTCGGAAGTAGGTTTACCTCCGAGTTGGCAACGGCGATTCCGCGCTCATCCTCCACATGGGACTGTTGACCTTACCCGTCCGCGCAGACGGCGGGCGGTTGACCATGAAGTTAACGTGGCGACACGCCGTCGAACATGGACGTAAGTTCATGATCAACCGGTGGGGGAGATGTGGGTCACGTAGGTTCGACAAGTTAGGGTTGCCTAACTAGGCTGGCGCGTCGTGAAGAGGAGCGCAGTACTCGTCCTCGGTGCGCTCCTGCTCGGGGTGGCTGTGGCGGCCAGCCTGGCGATCGGCGCACGGTCGGTCCCTCTGAGCGAGGTGCTTGCCGCGCTGCTGGGCGAACTGACCGGGGATAACGCGGTCATCGTGCGCGACATGCGGCTGCCCCGCACCCTGGTTGGGATCGAGGTCGGCGTGGCGCTGGCGATGGCCGGCGCGATGATGCAGACGCTGACCCGCAACCCCATCGCCGAGCCCCGCATTCTGGGCATTTCGGCCGGAGCCTCCACGGGAGTCGTGGTCGCGATCGCGCTGTTCGGCGTGGGCACGCTCGGTGGCTGGATCTGGTTCGGCCTGCTGGGCGCGGGCCTGGCGGGCACGCTCGTGTTCGCGGTCGCCGCCCGTGCCCGCGAGGGCGCGAGCCCGGTGAACCTTGCGCTTGCCGGGGCCGCGATCGACGCGGGGCTCGGCGCGCTCATCTACGGGTTGCTGAGCATCGACGCGGCAACGTTCGACCAGTTCAGGTTCTGGGTGGTCGGCGCGCTGTCGGGGCGCACGTCGCAGATGGCGCTTCAAGTCCTACCGTTCGTGCTCGCCGGGGTCGTGCTGGCGGCCGTGTCCGCGCGCGGGTTGGACGCGCTGAGCCTCGGCGACGACGTGGCCCGCGGGCTTGGCCATCGTGTCGGGCGGGTACGCATCACGGCCGGCGCGGCTTCGATACTGCTGACCGGTGCGGCCGTCGCCGTGGCCGGGCCGATCGCCTTCGTCGGACTGGCCGTGCCGCATGCCGCCCGCGCGTTGGTCGGAACCGGGCACCGCTGGGTGCTGCCGGTGTCGGCCCTGCTCGGCGCGGTGCTCGTGCTGAGCGCGGATGTGTTGGGGCGCGTGCTGTTTCCGCCCGGCGAAGTGCCGGCCGGAGTCATCACCGCGCTCGTGGGTGCGCCCGTTCTGCTTTGGACGGTGCGGCGCCGATGAGATACGCGGTACTCGTGCTCGTCCTGTGCGCCGCTGTTGTGGCGAGCGTGAGCCTGGGCGACATCGCCGTCCCGCCCATGGACGTGCTCCAGTCGCTCCTGTTCGGCGGCGGCGAATACGACCTTGTCGTGCGTGAGCTGCGCTGGCCCCGCACCCTGCTCGCGGCTGTGGGCGGTGCCGCCCTCGCGATCGGCGGCGCGCTGATCCAGTCCGTGACACGAAACCCGCTCGCCAGCCCCGACATCATCGGCATCACGCAGGGCGCGGGGCTCGCTGCGACGATCGCGCTCACGACCGGGATCGTGAGCGTCGCACCCGCCGCCACGGCGGGCGGGCTGCTCGCCGCCGCCGCCGTTTTCGCGTTCGGCGGTGCGCAGACGTCACGCAGATTCGTGCTCGCCGGCGTCGCCATCGCGTTCGCGCTCCGCGCCGGGATCGAGATCGTACTGACGAGCGCCGAAACCCTTGATGCGCAACGGGCCCAGATCTGGCTGATCGGCTCGCTCAACGGGCGCGGGTTTGAGGAGGCGGCACCGATCGGTGTCGTGCTCGCGCTCACGATGGCACCCCTGGCCTGGGCCGCGTGGGCGTTGCGCACCACCTCACTTGACGACGACGTCGCCCGCGGGATCGGGGTCCGGCCCGTCGCCCGGCGCTACGGGCTGGCCGCCCTCGGCGTGGTCATCGCGGCCACCGCCACGGCACAGATCGGCGCCGTCGATTTCGTCGCGCTCGTCGCGCCGCAGCTCGCCCAGCGACTGTCCAAACGCGAGCGCCCGCCGATCGTGGCTTCCGCGCTCATCGGCGCCACTCTCGTCGTGTTCGCCGATCTGCTGGGGCGGCGGCTGCTCGCCCCGACCCAGCTGCCGGCCGGTGTGCTCACAGCCGCGCTCGGCGCGCCCTATCTCGTGTACTTGCTGCTGAAGAGGAGGCGCGCGTGAAACTCACCGCCGCCGAGCTGAAGGCCGGCTATGAGGCCCGCACCGTCCTGGATGGACTGTCGCTGGAGGTGCCGCCCGGTCGGCTGACCGTCATCGTCGGGCCGAACGCCTGCGGCAAAAGCACTCTGCTGCGCACGCTGGCTCGCCTGCTGAAGCCGCGCGGTGGGGCGGTGCTCCTGGATGGACAGTCCATTCACGAGCTTCCACCGCGCCAGGTGGCCCAGCGTTTGGGCGTGCTGCCGCAGGCGCCGCTCGTGCCGGAAGGGCTGTCCGTTTCGGACCTCGTGTCCCGCGGGCGGCAGCCCTACCAACGGTGGTGGCAGCAGTGGTCGAAGGAGGACGAGGCGGCGGTCGCGGAAGCCATGCGCGACGCGGATGTCGCCGACCTCGCCGAGCGGCCCGTGGAATCGTTGTCGGGCGGGCAACGGCAGCGTGTCTGGATCGCGATGGCGCTCGCCCAGCAGACCGAGGCCCTGTTGTTGGACGAGCCGACGACCTATTTGGACCTGGCGCATCAGGTCGAGGTGCTCGGGCTGATGCGGCGTCTGCAGCGGGGCGGGCGGACGGTCGTGGCCGTGCTGCACGACCTGAACCAGGCGGCGCGCTACGCCGATCACATCGTGGCGATGCGCGACGGCTCGATCGCGGCCGAGGGCGCGCCGCCCGACGTGTTCACCGAATCCCTTGTGCGCGAGGTGTTCGGGCTCGACTGCGTCATCGCGCGTTGTCCCGTTTCCGGCGCGCCGCAAGTGGTACCCAAATGAAAGGAATGGTTTTGAAAAAGGTTTTGATCGGTCTGGCTCTGCTCGCCCTCGCGGCGTGCGGCAGCCCGGCGAAGAACGAGCCCGCCGGGAGCACCGTGGAGTTCAAGCACGCCATGGGAACCACGGCGATCCCGGCCGCGCCCAAGCGTGTCGTCGTGCTGGACACCGACAAGGTGGACACCGCGCTGTCCCTGGGCATCAAGCCGGTCGGGGCGGCCCGCGCGGGTGAGCTGACCGGCTGGCCGACCTACTTCGGCGCCGACGCGACCAAGGACATCAAGGAGGTGGGCACCGTCCAGGAGCCCAACCTTGAGGCCATCGCCGCGCTCAAGCCCGACCTGATCCTCGGCTCAAAGATCCGGCAGGAGAAGTTCTACGCCGAGCTCAACAAGATCGCGCCCACCGTGTACACAGAGAACATCGGCAAGCCGTGGAAGGAGAACTTCCTGCTCGACGGCGCGGCACTGGGCAAGGGCGAGCAGGCGAAGTCGCTTTTGGACGCCTACCAGAAGCGTGCCTCCGGCCTGAAGGTGAACAAGTCGCTCAAGGTCTCGCTGGTGCGCTTCATGCCCGACCACATCCGCGTCTACGGCCCGGAGTCGTTCTCCGGCATCGTGCTCGGCGACGCGGGCGTGCAGCGCACGCAGTTTCAGAAGCTGGAGAGCCAGCAGGACAAGCGGTTCGCGAAGGTGAGCCCGGAGCGGATCTCCGATGTGGACGGTGACTTCATCTTCGTCGCGGCGTATGGCGAGAAGGCCGCCGCCGAGCAGACCCGCATCACGGCCGGTCCACTGTGGACGTCGCTGTCGGCGGTCAAGGCGGGCAAGGTGCAGATCGTGCCCGACGAGACCTGGATGACGGGCATCGGCGTGACGGCCGCCAACAAGATTCTCGACGACCTGGAGAAGTACCTGGCATAGCCTGCCGAGGTTGGCGGCACGGGAACGCCAACCTCGGATGCTTCGCGCATCGCGGGAGGCCGGCTCACTCGGGCGTGGTGTAGGTGACCCGGACGTCGAGGTAGGTGGCCAACCCGCGGTCCGAGCCGTGGATAGCGAGCAGGTTGCACGGTTCCAGAACTTCCGGCGGCACAACGACGTTGATGTCGTTGGTTCGGCAGGAGCCGCTGCTGACGGTTTGCAGAAGCTGGCCGTTGAGGTAGACAAGGGCGTCGTTGTCGACGGTGCCCTCGATACGAACCTCCTGCGCGTTGGTCGGGAGGTGCACCCAGCGCCGCACCAGCAGATCGGTGTTCGGCTGCCACTGGGTCTTGACCGATTCATTGTGGGAGCAGCCGGTGCTTGTGCCGAAGGGGGCCTGGCCGACCGGCCAATCACTGTCGTCAAAACCGGATGTCTCGAACGGTGGTGTGTCTTCGTCCTGCGCCACCTGAAGGTATGCCCAGCCGCTGCTGTTGTAGTCGACCGCGATGACGGTCGCCTCCGTTGGCACCGCCTTCGCGGTGGCTGCGGCCGCCGGCCAGGACAGAACCATCACGGCCAGTAAAGCCGACACCGCCACGCGGGCAAGCCTGTAGATCATCACGGACCTCCTCTAAGGACAATCGGGCGGGACACCCGGAGCACGTTATGTGCCTCGATGGTGACTCTAAGTGACGAAGAGGAGCTCGGTGGACGATTTCGCAAGGACGGCCGGGCCCTTCGCACGCGAAAGGCCCGGCCGCGGGAATTTCAGTTGGTGCTGCAGAGCATTCCGTTGAGGGTGAACAGGATCGGCTGCACGTTTGGTCCGGCGTAGACGCCGACGAAGCCGACGTTGGCCGTGGCGCCCGGCTCGATCCGGCTGTTCCAGTCGGCCGGGGTGACCGTGATGCGGCCCGCGTCCTGGGTCCATGTGCCGTTCCAGCCGTTGTCCAGCCGCTGCCAGCCGGTCGGCCATGCGTAGGTGAGCGTCCAACCGTTGATCGGGCTGGTGCTCGTGTTGGTGATGTCGATGCTCGCCACGTAACCGTTGCCCCAGTCGGTGGCATACGTCCAGCGGACATTGCACGTGCTGGTCGCAGGCGCGCTTGTCGTGAACGTGAGCGCGGACGAGGCCCACGAGACCTTCCCGGCTGTGTCGCGGGTCAGCACGTTGACCGTGTAGCGCGTGCCCGGACGCAGGTTGTGCACCGTGAACGACGTGCCGGTGGTCTCGCCCCACTGCTCGCTCACCGCGCCGAGCTGCCGGTAGACCTCGTGCTTGGCGACCGGGTGGGCACCCGCGCCGCCCGCAGGCCACGAGATCGTGGCGCTCGTGTCGGACACCGCGCTCACCGTCGGCTGTCCGGGCGCGCTGGGCGGCCCGCTCACTGTGATTTGTGGACGAAGTTCTATCACCATCATCGAGTACGGCGGAAGCGTCTGACTGGTCGCCGTGCCCGCACGCGCGGTCGTGATGCCGGTCGCGCCGTTGGTGTAGGAGTGCACGAGCGGCGCCCCCGCCGCGGGTGTGTACCCGGCGTAGGAAAGGTTCACCGGATAGGCGTTGTCGGGGTCCATATTGGACAGCAGCACCGTGAGATCCCCGTTGGGCCTGCGGGCAGCGTGCGCGCTGACGAGCGGCTGGTCCGTTGCCGCGCGGATGAACTGGTCGCCCGGCCGGGCCAGCCTGCTCACCATGGTCAGCCCGTAGTACGGCGCGAACGGCGTGTTGAGCGCGGGCTCGCACGTTACCCCGTCGGGCAGGCAGTTGCCGCTGGAGAGCAGGCCGTAGTCCTTGTAGTCGGTCTGGCCGCCGATCGTCGAGACTTCCTCGATGCCGTTGTGCACGTTCCACCACTGCACCGTGAACAGGCCCTGCTCCAGCAGGCCCGTGTAGGTCTCGGCCAGGAACAGCGCGCCGGGTTGGGTGTTGCGCCCGACGCCGACGTTGAGCTCGGTCATGCTGATGCCGATGCGCGCGGCGTTGGCGGCCCCGGCGTGCCGCGCGATCTGTTGGCGCAGCAGATACATCGCGTCCGCGATGTGCGCCGATTTGGACAGTGACTCGGCCGGCGTGTCTCCGCCCGGGTACCAGTGCACATCCACAAAGTCTATTTTGGACCCGGCGACCGACAGCACCACCTGGTTCCACGAGCCCGCGTCGCCGCCCGCGACGATCGCGTCCGGCCAGTTGCCGGGCATGGTCAGCACGGCGCCCACCTTGATGCTCGGATCGACCGCCTTCATCGCATCGGCATATTCGACGACGAGCGAGGCGTACTGATTCGGGCTCTTGTCGGCGTGGTTGTCCTCCTCCCACTTCGAGCCGTAATGCCCGTTGCCGTAGTTCTCGTTGCCGACGGTCCAGTACTTGACCCCATAACGCTTGGTCACGTTGGCGTAGTGCACCCACCCGGCCGCCTCCGCCGGTGTGCCGGTGCCATAGTTGGCCACGATCATCGGTTGCGCGCCGGTGCGGCGCACGCCCGCCATGAACGTGTCGAAATCAGTGTTGGGCGCGACATATCCACCGGGCGCTGTGTGGGTCTCCCAGTGATAGATGTCGCTGTATGATCCTCCGGGGTAGCGGCGCATCTTGACCCCCGCCTGGCCGAGCAGGTCGGCGACCTCGGCTGTGCCGAGGGTCGTGTCCCAGATCGCGTCGTTGATCCCGAGCCCGGTCTCGGGCATGGTCGCGAGCCCCGCTCGCGTGTTGACGGTGACCGTGACCGGCGCGGCGACCGCCTGCGCGGCGGGCTGGCCGATCGCCACGAGCGTCCCGCTCACCAGAAGCAGGGCCCCGGTTAAGTGCTTCAGTCTCATGAACTTTTCCTCCGGAACAGGCGCATGGAAAAGGAAGGGTTGACCGATCGTGGGCGTCCCGGGCGCCTGACCGTGTCCGGAAAGGAGGCAGTCAGCAGTATCGAGGAGAGTCCATCGCTTTGGCAAGCCTCGCCAGTGGGCTGAGCCGCTTCGCAGTGGGCTGGGCTCCTTCGCAGTAGGCTGACCCGCTTCGCGGTGGGCTGAGCCGCTTCAGGCTGACCCGCTTCGCAGTGGGCTGAGCCGCTTCGCAGTAGGCTGAACCCGGAGGGGTATGGGCCGGCTTGTCGCAACTGCAGCGTGCGTGGTGCTGGTGGCCGCGGTGGTCACGGGTTCCACCGCTCCGCCTCGGACCATCCGCATCCTGCAGATGAACCTGTGCAACAGCGGCATCGCGGGCTGCTACACCGGCCGCGCGGTCCAGCAGGCCACCGCGCTCATCGCGGCCGAATCACCCGACGTGGTCGCGCTCAACGAGGTCTGCCGCGACGACGTGGCCGCGCTCGGCGAGGCGGTGGGGAAGGCGGGCTGGACCGTGGTGTCCGCGTTTCACCCGGCTCCCGACCGGCGTACCGGGCAGGCGACCCTGTGCCGCAACGGCCAGCCGTTCGGCATCGGCCTCGTGATGCGCCTGCCACGCCCGACCCAGACCACGACCCACCCGGGCGCCTATCCGATGCAGGATCCGGGCGATCCGGAGGAGCGTGTCTGGTTGTGCCTCGCGGCGGCCGGCCGGTTCACGGCGTGCACGACGCACCTTGCCATCAACCCGGCGATAGCGTTGGCCCAGTGCCGCCACCTGCTCAGCGCGGTGATCTCGGCACGGCCCGCGCTCGCCGCCGGCGACTTCAATCTGCGTGACATGCGCGAATGCGTGCCGCCCGGCTATCACAGCCGAAACGACGAAGGCCTGCAGCACGTGGTGGCGACCACCGGTGTGACGCTGCGCTCCGGCAGGCCGATCGACATGGCCGGGGCCACCGACCACCCGGCACTGCTCGTGGCCGGTGCCTTGACCCGGGACACCGGCCACGATTGAGGGAGTTATGCCACTGAGCAGGCCACGCCGTTGAGCGTGAACGAGGTGGGTCTGCCCGTGTTGCCGTTGTGGGTGGCTTGGAATCCGATGTCGCGCACGGACCCGCCGTTGGCCGGGATGGTGCCGTTGTACGACACATTGCGCGCGGTCAATGCGCCACTCGTCGGTGAATAGGTCGCGTTCCACTGCCCGGTGATGGTCTGTCCACTCGGGAGGGTGAACGCCAGCGTCCAGCCGTTGATCGGCGTCGCGCTGTTGTTGGTGATCTGGATTGACGCGGTGAACCCTGAGTTCCAGGTGTTCATCGTGTACGCGACGCGGCACGGCCCGCCCGTGGGGTTGGGGCTCGGGCTGGAGCTCGGACTCGGGCTCGGGCTCGCCGAAGGCGACACGCTGGGCGACACGCTCGGCGAGGGCCCGGTCGTGTTCAGCCCGAAGAAGCGGATCACCTCGGCCGCGTTGACCGGCAGGTTGTGCGACACGCCCTGCATGCTGATCGCCTCGACCGGGGCCTGCCCGCCGCTGCCGCCGTAGCGGGTGCGGGTCTGACCCGACGCGGGCGTGTCGGTGAACGTCGGCGTCTGGCTCAGGCCGTGCGCGTTGGTCCACTGCTTGATCTGCTCGCCGAAGTTGGGATATCGCAGTGTTTCGTCGTTGGTGCCGTGCCAGATCTGCATGCGTGGGCGTTGGCCCGTGTAGCCGGGGAACGCGTTGCGCACGGCGTCGCCCCACTGCTGAGCGGTCCGGATGATCTGGCCCTGGGCGCACTGGCTGTTCCACTCCGAGCCGCCGGTCGTCGCGAAGCACGTGTAGGGCACGCCCGCGAACGAGGCGCCCGCCCGGAACACGTCCGGATAGAGCGCGAGCATCACGTTGGTCATCATCGCGCCCGACGACGTGCCGGTGGCGAAAATCCGGTTGGGGTCAACGTTGTGGCGCGATTGCACGTAGCTGACCATCGACCTGATCCCGACCGGGTCGCTCCCGCCACCGCGGGTCAGCGCCTGTTGCGAGTAGACGTCGAAGCACTGCGAACTGCGGGTCGCCGTCGGGTAGATGACGATAAATCCGTACTGGTCGGCAAGCGTCCGGTACTGCGTGTTCTGGAAGAACACGGGTCCGGTGCCGGTGCAGTAGTGGATGGCGACCAACAGCCCGGGCCGGGCCTGGACGTTGTCGGGCACATAGAGGTGCATACGCAGGTTGCTCGGGTTGGTGCCGAAGTTCGTCACCTCGGTGAGCGTGGCCGCCTGGGCTGGCGGGGCGACGAACATCAGGGCTCCCGTTGCTAACGCCGCCGCGGCGGCGAATAGCATTTTGGTGCGCGGTTTCATGAAGCCTCCGAGAGTTTGGGCGCATAACTGTGGACCGATCGAAGGCTGCCCGGCGCTCGATCACCCAGTGTCCCGGCTCCCAGAAGACAATCAGCAGTATCAATCGCCCCGGCGGCGGCAACAAGCGGCCGGTCGTGCTGCCGCGCCGGGCGGTCACCGTTGCGCGCCGGGCGGGACGCTCATGCGATGAGCGGCCAATCGAAACTTGCCGGGCCGATTACCGCTACACGGCGCCTTTGGGCGATGGTGGGAGATCACGAGCCCACCTTGCGGGCGCCGGTGGCCCCGTCCACGATCCAACGCATGTCCATCTTGCAGGCCGACACATGAGGCATCGTCCGCAGCTGCTCCAGATGGTTGCCCGCGTAGAACTCCTGATCGAAGGTCAGCTGCACCTGCGGCGGCGTCAGTTCGACGGACACCTGCGTCGGTGACAGCGGGATCCTGACGTTGCGCGCGATGAACAGCGCGGCGAGGTCGCCGGTGGTTCCTCCGATGAGCTCGCACGGACCCCGCTGGGCGTTGCCGCTGTCCGCCGGGTGCAGATAATCGAAGTGCCTACCCTCGTAGGTGGCCGCGTATTTGTTGGCGGTCACCGCGTTCCACTGTCCACCCGAGTCGAGATCCTCCTGCGGTTCGCGCTTGGCCCACATGAACAAGCTCGGCATCCGCAGGGCCTGAAGGGTTCCGATCGGGTTGGGTAGCTCCGAGAAGCCACCGCCGAGGCTGATGAAGGCGCCAAACTCCGGGTGGGCACCGGCGATCGTGGCGGCGGTGAGCGCGCCGTATGAGTGTCCCGCAACGGCGGTCAGCTCCGGCTGTTTGGCCACCCAGGCGGAGTTGGACCACTGGTTGCGGACGAAATTGAGGTCCGCCTCGGCTGCCGAGATGTCGGGATTGGACGGGAGGCGGGCGTCGTGGCTTGGCACCACGACGACGAAGCCGCTGCGGGCCAGGCTGATGGCAAAGCGAAACCATTTCTTGTGGTACCCGGGATTCTGCACACCGACGGGCGGATCCCCATGGAGGAAGTGGACGACGGGCCAGCGGGTGAGGCACTGCTTGAGGATCGGCGGTGCGTTGGTGAAGCCCTCGAAGGTCGGGTAGAAGATCTGCATGTCCCGTGGGGCACCTGCGGCCACGGTCAGATCCTGCATGCCCCAGAACACCGGACGGCCGACATCCGGAGTCCAACTGATACCACCGCCTTCCTCGAAGCTGCTCGGGCACGTGCCAAGCACGGCCTCGATGTTTTCCTTGGTACAGGCCAGCATGACGGCCAGCGTGGATAGCGCGGCCACGGCTGCCAGAAGTCGATTCCGTTTCATGGCTTGACATTCACACACCAAGCCACGCGGCACACCGCGTTCGTTGAGTTCCGGACACGGCCAATCGGGCCGTGCCTGCTCACGCCGTTGCCGTGTGTGGCGTTTCAGCGCCGCTTCAGTCCGACGTCAGCCCGCGCTGCTCGTAGATCGCCGCAATGGCACGGGCGGTGGCATTGCGCGAGTCATAGACGTAGACCAGGTGTCCCGTGAGCGCCGCGGCGAACACGATCGCACCCGGAAGCAGGTTGCCGATGAGCAGGCTGAACCCGAACCCGACGATGGCGCTGTTGAGGATGCCGATGGTCCCGGCGAACCCGCCGAAGGGCGACAGCCGCGCCGGGAAAGCACCGCGATCGGCGCCGACCGGCAACAGCAGATAGGGCTTGAGGTCCGGTGCGCGCCGCGCCAGGTACACCCGAATGGCATTGCCGGAGGCTTTCAGACGGGCGCTGTAGGACGTGAACGCCACCTGCCGCGCGAAGATGGAGATCCCGAACAGCAGCGCGATGGCGGCCAGGGCGAGCACGGTCTGGTCGTCGGGACGCTCCGGCAGCAGCCCGGCCGACACGGCGATGACCGCGGTCACCAGAGCCAGGTAGAAGTTGAACCGGTTGGACGACTTTTGGTCGATCTGGTTGCGCAGCTCGTTGATGTGGGCGTATTCGGCGAGCGCGATCTCGAGTTCCGGGTCGCTGTCGGGGGTGGACACACGCGCAGGGTAGCAAGCGGCCGCTAAGCGGGCGGGGCCGTGCTGCCGCGCGGGGTGAGCCGGGATCTGATGCCCTCATAGGACTCGGGCCGCTCCTGGGCGATCGCGGCGAGCAGGGTGCGTGCCGCAAGTGCGCCGTAGGCCGGGATGTCGCGCCCGATCGCGGTGAGCGCCGGGTGGACCAGTTGGCACAGCGGCGAGTCGTCCCATGCCACGATGGACAGTCGGGCGGGCACGGTCACGCCCATCTCCTGTGCCACACCGAGCCCGGCGATCGCCATCACGTCGTTGTCGTAAATGATGGCCGTCGGCCGCTCGCGCGCGCTGAGCAGGCGCCGGGTCACGCGGCCGCCCTCCTCGCCGGAGTAGTCCGTGCACACCGTGGTTGCCTCGGGCAGGCCGAGCCGCTCACACGCGGCCACGAAGGCCCGGCTGCGGATCTCGGTGTGCAGCAGGTCGGGCAGCCCGCCGACCCGGGCGATGCGCCGATGCCCAAGGGCCGCAAGGTATTCGACGGTCTCGGTGACCGCGGCCGCGTCGTCGGACGACACGCTGGTGAGCCCGCCGTCGACCGGGCCACCGATGACCACGGCGGGCAGTTGCAGCTCGTCGAGCACGGCCATGCGCTCGTCGGTCACCCGCAGGTCGCACACCAGCACGCCGTCGACGCGCCGCTCGCCCCACCACCGCCGGTAGATCGCGACCTCTTCGTCCACAGTGGACACCACCTGCAGCGTGAGCGCATAGGACCGGGCCGACAGCTCGGCCTCCACCCCGCTGATGAGCTCCATGAAGAACGGCTCGATGCCGAGGATGCGGGCGGGCCGGCGCAGCGCGAGCCCGACGGCCATGGCCGTGGCGCCGGACAGCGCGCGGGCCGCGCTGCTCGGGCGGAAGCCGAGGCTGTCGGCGATCGCGAGGATGCGCTGCCGGGTCGCCTCGCTCACCCCGCGCTGGCCGTTGAGCGCGTAGGACACGGCGCCCTTGGACACGCCCGCCGCCCGCGCGACGTCCGCGATCGTCGGCCGTTTCATGGGCCCAACTGTAACGGCAGCTGGACGGGTTAAGTAAAGATTTGGGAGCGATCCCATCGATCTTCGTCGGCCTATTGACGTCGAGCTTCCTCCATGTTTCTCTGTTGTGAACTTACCCGGTTCAGTGATCATCGAAGGCTGTGGAAGCAGTTGAAAGGTGGAGCGATGCGAGGCCGAGTAGCCCTTGTGACAGCTCTCCTGCTGGCGGTCAGCCAGACCGCGTCGGCCTGCCCGGGCGACGGCGGGCAGCAGGCGGCACCCGCGGGTGCGGGCGGATATCCGCGCAACGAGACGCTATACACCAGCGGGACCCAGTGGGGCCCGCCGAGCAGTTGGAACCCGGTCATCCCCGGCGGCGTGACGGGAACCGTCGGTCTCATCTACGAGACGTTGTTCCTGTATGACCCGAACAAGCTGGCGATGACGCCGTGGCTCGCCGAGAAGGGCGAGTGGACCGGCGACAAGGTGTACACGCTGACCATTCGCGAGGGCGTGACGTGGGGCGACGGCAAGCCGTTCACCGCCGAGGACGTCAAGTACACATTGGAGCTCGGCAAGATCAAGGCTGTGCCGTACTCGAACCTGTGGACGTGGCTGGCCAGTGCCGAGGTGACCGACCCCAAGACCGTGAAGTTCACCTTCTCCGACGTGCGCTACCAGGAGTGGGACAACTTCCTCTACGAAAACGCCATCGTGCCCAAGCACATCTGGTCGACGCGGTCCGAGGCCGACATCACGACCACGAAGAACGAGAAGCCCGTCGGCACCGGGCCGTATGAGTACCTGACGCACGACCAGGACCGCTCCGTCTACAAGAAGAAGGCGAGCTGGTGGGCGACTAAAGCCCTTAAGCTGGAGGTCAAGCCGACCTACATCGTGGACATCGTGAACTCCAGCAACGAGGTCGCGATGGGCCTTCTGCTGCAGGGCAAGATGGACCTGAGCAACAACTTCCTGCCCGGCGTCGCCAACCTGGTGAAGGGCAGCTTCAACATCAAGACGTATTACCCCGAACCGCCGTACATGCTGTCGGCCAACGTGGCGATGCTCATCCCCAACACCACCAAGGCGCCGATGAACGACGCGGCGTTCCGCCGGGCACTCGCCCACTCGATCGACACGAAGAAGATCGTGGAGGGTGTGTACGGCAAGCTCGTGAAGCAGGCCGACCCGACCGGGCTGCTGCCGGTCTGGGAGAAATACATCGACAAGGCCGCGGTCAGCGCGCTCGGCTTCACCTTCGACACGGCGAAGGCGAAGTCCATGCTCACCGCCGCCGGATACACGGATAAAAATGGAGACGGCTTCGTCGAGGCGCCCAACGGCTCGGCCATCAAGCTGTCGCTCATCGTCCCGGCCGGATGGACCGATTGGATGGAGGCCATCCGGGTGATCAGCTCGGGCGCGCAGGCGGCCGGCATCAACATTGTGCCGGAGTTCCCCGACTCGGGCGCGCTCGACGACGCGCGCACCGCGGGCAACTTCGACCTGCTGATCAACAACTGGACCGAGATGAGCAACACGCCGTGGACCTTCTACAACTACCTGTTCCAGCTGCCGGTACAGGAAAAGCAGTTCAATGCCAACTTCGAGCGTTACACCAACGACTCGGCGTGGGCCTTGGTGCAGAAGCTGTCGCGCACGCCGACCGACAAGCCGGAGTTCCAAACGACGCTGGCTGAGCTGCAAAAGATCCACCTGACCGAACTGCCCGCGATCCCGTTGTGGTTCAACGGGTTGTGGTCGCAGGTCAACGACAGCGTGTGGACCAACTGGCCGTCGTCGGCGCCGGACGCGCCCAAGCACCTGCCGACGACGTGGAACAACTTCTGGGAGCGCGGCGCCATCTACATGTTGTGCGACCTGAAGCCAGTGTCCAAGTAAGTCCACATAGGAGGCTGGCGGCATGCACCGGTACTTCGGGCGCAAAACGCTCATCTACCTGTTGACGTTCATCGTCGCGGTGACGCTCAACTGGCTGATCCCGCGGTTCATGCCCGGGGATCCGGTGCTGCGCATGCTCACCCGCACGTCGGTGTCCAACCCGGAGGCGATCGCGCCCATGCGCGAGTACTACGAGCGCGTCTTCGGGTTGGACGTCCCGCTCTGGCAGCAATACGTGAACTATTGGGTGCAGCTGCTCAAGGGCAACATGGGCGTGAGCGTGTGGCTGTTCCCGACACCGGTCACCGAGGTCATCACGCGGGCCGTTCCCTACACGCTCGCGTTGTTGATACCGGCGATCCTGCTCAGCTGGATCGCCGGCAACAAGGTGGGCGCGCTCGCGGCGCGGCGCAAGTGGCTGGACAACACCGTGCTTCCGGTGGGCTATGTGCTCACGGCCACGCCCTACATGTGGCTGGGCATCCTGCTCGCGTGGAGCCTGGGGATCGTCGGCGGAATCTTCCCCGTGGCGGGCGGATACAGCTTCGAGCTTCGGCCGGAGTGGTCGCTGGCGTTCGTTGGAAACCTGTTCAGCCACTGGTTCCTGCCGTTCCTGTCGCTGTTTCTGGTCGCTTTTGGAGGGTGGGCGATCGGCATGCGAAATCTGATCATCTATGAGCTGGAGGCGGATTACGCCAACTACCTGGAAACGCTTGGGGCGCCGCGCTCTTTGATCAGACGGTACGCATTCCGCAACGCGCTCTTGCCTCAGCTCACCGGGCTGGCGCTGCAGCTGGGCGTCCTGGTGGCCGGGGCGCTCGTCACGGAGATCGTGTTCGCCTATCCGGGCCTGGGTTACCTCATCCTCTCGGCGATCCAGAACCAGGACTTCTTCCTCCTGCAGGGCACGTTCCTGTTCGTGGTGATCGGCGTGCTGCTGGCCAACTTCGTGATCGATGTCATTTACGTGATCGTCGACCCGCGGGTGCGGGTGGGAATGCAGGGCGCGTCATGAGCGAGGGTTTGTCCCGAGTGAATCAGCAGGCATGCCCCGCGAAGCGAAGCGTAGGGAGGCCATGGTGAGAGAGCAGTTCTATTTCGCGTTTCGCAATCGCAAAGTGGTGGGCGGGCTCTCGGTCATTCTCGGGTTGCTCGTGTTGGGGCTGGTGGCTCCGCTGTTCGCCGACTACGGGCCCAATGAGTATGTGGGCCCGCCGGCCGCGCCGCCGTCCGGCGAATTCCTGTTCGGCACCACGACCTTCGGCCAGGACGTGTTCCTCCAGTTCACCACGGGCCTGCGCTCGACCTTCCTGGTGGGAGTGCTCGGCGGCGGGATCGCCGCGCTGATCGGGATGACCATCGGGTTCGTCGCGGGTTACCGGGGCGGGCTGCTCGACGAGGTGCTCAACATGCTGACCAACGTGGTGCTGGTGCTGCCCGCGCTCGCGGTGCTGATCATCCTGCATGCCTATCTGGGCATCAAAAGTATTCCCGCGCAGGCGCTTTTCATCGGGGCGTTCTCGTGGCCGTGGGTGGCGCGGGCGGTGCGAGCGCAGACGCTCTCGTTACGTTCGCGTGAGTTCGTCGACCTGGCAAGGCTTTCCGGGATGGGTACGATGCGCATCATCCGGCGCGAGATCGCGCCCAACATGAGCTCCTATCTGCTGCTCACGTTCATCCTCCTGTTTGGAGGCGCCGTGCTGTTCGCGGCCACACTGGACTTCATCGGGCTCGGGCCGACCGAGTCCGTGTCGTTGGGCCTGATGATGAACAACGCCGTGCACTGGAGCGCCCTCCACTTGGGACTGTGGTGGTGGTTCGTGCCGCCGGGGCTCGGCATCACCGCGATCGTGGGCGCGCTATATGTCACCAATGTCGGGCTGGACGAGGTGTTCAACCCGCGGCTTCGAGAGATGTGAGCGCCGTGAGCCTTCAGGTGGACAACCTGCGCGTGTACTACCGCACGACGCGGGGCGATGTGAAAGCGCTCGACGGGGTCACGTTCGAGGTGGCCGACCGGGAAATCATGGGGCTGGCCGGCGAGTCGGGCTGCGGCAAGTCGACCCTTGCCAAAAGCCTTATCCGGTACGACGGCAGGATGCGCCATGTGAGCGGCAAGGCCCTGCTGGACGGGTTGTCGTTGCCGGGCGGGCGATACACGAAGGTGTCGCTGATCCCGCAGTACGCGATGAGCGCGATGAACCCGACCGTCAAGATTGGACGGTTGATTGCGGACCTCGTGCGGGCGCACGGATGGTCGTATCGTGAGCTGCTGCCCGAGCTGGTGCGCCGGCTCGAACTGGTCGGGCTGTCGGCGGACGTGCTGAACAACTATCCCATCGAGCTGTCGGGCGGGATGAAGCAGCGCGCGGTGATGGTGCTGTCCACTCTGCTCAACCCGTCGCTGCTGATCGCCGACGAGGTGACGTCCGCATTGGACGTGACCAACCAGCGGGCGGTCGCCGAGACGCTGGTGCAGTTCAGGGATCGCGGGTTCGTCACGAGCATGATCGTGGTGACGCACGATATCTCGCTGGTGTACCAGATCGCCGACACGATCCTGGTGATGTATGCGGGCAAGCTCGCCGAGAAGGCTCCAGCCGAGGTGCTCGTGAACGCGCCGAAGCACCCCTACACGCGCTTGCTCATCTCGTCGCTGCCCGAAGTGGGCGTGCGGCACGCGACACGCAAGCTGACAGGGATTCCGGGGCGGCCGCCGCACCTGCTCAACCCGCCGACCGGATGTCGGTTCAGGGATCGGTGCCCGCTCGCGTATGACCGGTGCGCCGAGGAGCCGCCGTTCACGGAGGTCGAGCCGGGCCACTTCGTGGCGTGCTGGAAGGCCATGAGCGAGGGCTCGCCCGGAGAGAATCAGGAGGCGTGCGCCGCGGAGCGCAGCGGAGGGACGCCATGGTGATGCTCGCGCTCGAAGGTGTGACTAAGGTTTATCAGGTCGGCGCGTTCGGGCGGCGCAAGCTCACGGCCGTGAGTGAGGTCAGCTTCGACGTGGGTGAGGGTGAAGTCATCGCGCTGATCGGGGAGAGCGGCAGCGGCAAGTCCACCATCGGGCGCATGGTGCTACGCCTGGCAAGCCCGTCCGGTGGACGAATTCTCTTCGGGGGCAAGGACATCACCGGCATCCGCGAGCATGACTACCGGCGCGAGGTGCAGGGCGTGTTTCAGGACCCGTTCAGCAGCTTCAACCCGATCTTCAGGGCTGACCGGGTACTGCATATGATTAGAGAAGGGTTTTTCCCTCGTCTCAACAATGCGCAGTGGATGTCCAAAGTGGAGGCCGCGCTGGAGTCGGTCAGCCTGGACCCGGCGCAGGTGCTCGGCCGCTATCCGCACCAGCTTTCCGGCGGGCAGATGCAGCGCATGCTCATCGCCCGCGCGCTGCTCCTGGACATCCGGCTGCTGGTGGCCGATGAGCTGATCAGCATGCTCGACGCGTCCACACGGATCGATGTGCTGAATCTTTTGGCCGACTTGAAGCAGCGCGGGCTGGGCATCCTGTTCATCACGCACGATCTGTCGCTCGGGCACTACCTGAGCGATCGCACGGTCATCCTGCGCCGGGGCGAGGTGGTCGAGACCGGACCGACGACCGAGGTCTTCGCCGCGCCGAGCCATGCGTACACGCGGCTCATGCTCGAGTCCGTCCCTCGGCTGCACCAAAAATGGGAGAGCAAATGATCAGGCGGCTTTTGGCGCTCGTGGCGGTGTCGACTCTCGCATTGCTGTCGGGCGCGGCGGCGGTGCAGGCGCATGCCGAGTCCGGCTTCGTGACGCGGCATGGAAAAGACCTGCGGCTCAATGGAAAGACATTTCGATTTGGCGGTACCAATAACTACTACCTGATGTACAAGTCCCCGCTGATGGTCGACGACGTGTTCGCCGACGCCAAGGCGGCCGGCTTCACGGTGCTGCGCACGTGGGGCTTCCTGGACATCGGCAACCAGGACGGGTCAAACTCGGTGCGGGGCAAGGCCGACGGCATCTACTTCCAATACTGGGACGGCGATTCGCCCGCCTACAATGACGGCGCGGATGGCTTGCAGAAGCTGGACTACGTGTTGTATTCGGCGCGGCGGCACGGCGTCAAACTCATCATCCCGCTCACTAATAACTGGAACGACTTCGGCGGCATGGACCAATATGTGCGCTGGGCGGGCGGGCAATACCATGACGACTTCTACACCAATCCCGTGATTCGCGGATGGTATCAGGACTGGATCACGCACGTCCTGACCCGCGTGAACCCGTTGACGGGAGTGGCATACAAGGACGATCCGACGGTGATGGCTTGGGAGCTGGGCAACGAGCCGCGGTGCCTGTCGGCCGGTGCATATCCACGCTCGCCGAACTGCACGACCGCGACGCTGGTGGCCTGGGCCGACCAGATCAGCCGGCACATCAAGTCGGTGGACCCGAACCACCTGGTGGGTGTCGGTGACGAGGGCTTCTTCTGCGACGACCCGGCACACTCGGATTGGACCCGCAACTGTGGGGAGGGTGTGGACACGGTCGCGTTCACGCGGTTGCCTGGGATCGACCTGATGTCGTTCCACATCTACCCCACCTCGTGGGGCAAAGACCTTCCGTGGACTTATGAGTGGATCAAGCGGCACGTGCGGGAGGCCGACCGGATCGGCAAGCCCGTGCTGTGGGGAGAGTTCGGCTGGCTCGACAAGTCGACGAGGAACATTGTCTTCAAGACGTGGACCGACCTGTTCGACCGCGAAGGCGGGGACGGTTGGCTGTACTGGATTCTGAGCGGCGTGCAGGACGACGGCTCGCTGTATCCCGACTACGACGGCTATACGGTCTATTGCCCGTCGCCGGTCTGCACGACCTTGACCAACGCACATCAAGAGTTGGCCGGGCCGCAGCGGTCGCGCCCGCCAGTGGCCGACCACGACTCGGCCGTCGTCGAGTTCGGGCAGTCGGCGACACTCACGCCGCTCGCGAATGACGTGGCATATCGCACGTATCTTCAGCCGTCGACACTGCGGGTATTCGACGCGACCGGCGGCACATTCGACGTGGGTCCAAACGGGACGGTCGCTTTCACGCCTGCTTCGGGCTTCGTGGGTCGGGCAACCGCACACTACACCGTGCGCGATGCGGCCGGGCGGGTGTCCAATGTGGCCAATCTGGTGGTGACCGTGAAGCCGGACCCGACCGCGGCCATCGACATCGCGACATTCGAAAGCGGCACGCAGGAATGGGCGCCGGGCAACTGGCTGCCCGACGCGGGAGTGCTCACGCAGACCGCAGACTTCTCGCCGCAGGGCGACTTCGGTCTGCACCTGGACGTGACGGCCGGGCACTGGTTCGGTGTGTCGTTCGCCGAGCCGCTCGACCTCTCGACGAAGTCGCAGATCGTGTACGACCTGCGCACCGGCGCCAGCGGCACGCCGGTCTCCCTGGCCGTCCAGGTCGGACCGGCGTACACCTGGTGCCAGACACCGTTCCCGTGGATCCAGCCCGACACGACCACCACGATCACGGTCGACCTGTTCACCGACCTGTCCTCATGTGTCGATCAGCTCAATGACGTGAAGGTGCTGTACATCTTCTTCAACCCCGGCTCTTTCGACATCGACCACGTGCGCGCCCTTTAGCGGACACGATGACCGGCAGGTGCCTCGCGCGCACCTGCCGGAGTGCAACGGTTGCCACCATCCCGCTGCCGAACCGCCTACCCCGCGATGCAGGCTGCCCGGATCGAGCCGGTCGAGGCCCTTCGCCGGTAGCGTCACTGCCTGGTGTAGTCCGGGTCGTCGGGGCCCTCGGCGGGGTCGCTCGGGCGGTCCGGCCGCACGGCTTCGCGGTCGCGCGTGTCTTCCCACGGCTCGCCCTCGGCCGGGGGTTCCTTCTCCTGCCACGGCTCGCCCACGCGCTCCACGTCCGGGTCGCCGGCGTCCTCGTCCGTGGGCTGGCGCAGCAGCGCGTCGTCCTCGGCGGGCAGCGACCCATCGCCGGAGCGGAGGTGGCCGGCCTCAAAGTCTTGGCTCGTCATACCCGGACGGTTACCCCGTGGGTGCCCCGCCCAACCCGAGCCCTGTCTGGCGATGCGCCACTACATGGCGGAGAGGTTAAGGATGTTGCCGTCGGGGTCGGTGAACCAGACGGCGCGCATGTTTTCGGTCTTGGCCACGTCACCGTCCCAGACCATGCCCTCGTAGTCGAACGTCAGGAACGTGACGCCCTTCGAGCGCAGCTGCGCCACCTCGGAGTCGAACTTCGACTGGTCGGTCTCGAACGTGACCGCCGTGGCCTGGTTGGTGCCCGCGTAGGAGGACTCGTACACAAACAGGCGTCCCTGCCCGCAGCGGTAGAACAGACCGCCCGGCTCGTCGCCGCCTTCCGGGCGCAGGCCGAGCGTGTCCTCGTAGAACGTGCGCGCCCTGGCCAGGTCGGCCGTGGGCAGCGTGGGTACTGCATTCAGCTCACTAATCATGGTTTTCACGCTACGCCGAGTTGCACGACCGTGTTGGTGCGTCGCGCTTTCTCGGCGGCGAACACGGCAAGATGGCTGTTCAGCGTGGCGGCCGGGCCCGAAAGGACGAGGTTGCGGTCGCCGGTGGCGACGGCCCCGATGAACGCGTCCATCAGGCCCGCGTCACCGCCGCCGTGGCCGTCCGCCGCAGAGGAGCCGCCCGCTGTGGTGTCGATGATTTCCGTGTGGTTGGTGAGAAAGTCGAACACCTTGATGGTCTGCCCGTCGCCTTCGAGCGCTCCCGCGGTACCAAATAGACGGGTTTTTCTATGTTCACTGTCGGTGAATGCGGTCATCGTGAACGTGGCGGTCGCGCCGTCGGCGAATTCGAGCAGGACCACCTGGTGGTCGACGACATCGTTGTCACACGCGTAGACGCACCGGCCGTATGGGCCCTCGCGCAGGGCCTGGTGCAGGGCTTCCGGCGTGAAGTCGTCGATGACGACATCGAGTGGCCAGTAGTGGCGGCCATCGCGCAACCGTGAGCCGTAGAACCGCACGGCCGAGAACGCGCACGTCGACTCGACGCGCGGCGGGCAGTCCAGACAGCGCCCGGCCGCATCCGGCGGGCGGTTCTCCGGCGTGAAATGCGTGAGCGAGCCGAAACTCGACACCCGCGCGATCGGCTGCCCCACAATGTGCTGGAGCCAATCGATGTCGTGGCACGACTTGGCCATGAGCATGAAGCTCGACTCGTCCTCGCGCCGCCAGTTGCCCCGCACAAACGAATGCGCCTGATGCCAGTAGCCGACCGGCTCAAGATGTTGCGCGGAAACGATTCTGCCCAGCCGCCCACTGTCCACAATGGACCTCACCGCACGCGTGTAGGGCGTATAACGCAACACGTGCCCCACGGCGAGGATGACATCGTTGGACAAGGCCGCCGCCACCATCTCGCGGCACTCGGATTCCGTTGGTGCCAACGGTTTTTCCACCATGATGTGGTATCCCTGGGCGGCGAACGCCAGCACCGGGTCGCGATGCATGGCGTCCTGCGTCGCGACGATCACGCAGTCGGCGATGCGCCCCCGGGCAGCCAGGTCCTTCCAATCGGTGAACACATGCTCGACGCCGGCCGGCCGCCTGCGCGGGTTGGGATCGGCCACCGCCACGACCCGCGCCCGATCCGGGTGCGCCCCGATCCACTCCGCGTAGCCCCTGCCCCTGATGCCCGCACCCACCACCGCCACCGTGACCGCCACGGCCGGTAGTCTGGCACACGAGATGACTACCTCCACAACCCCCACCATGGGCGCGCTCGGCCGTGCGGGCGCCGCCGTCAGTGTCGCCTCGGCAGTGGCCAACCTGCTCGGATATCTGGTGCCGCTGCTCGCGGCGCGAACCATGGAGGCGGCCGACGTCGGCGCCGTGGCCTCCATCATGGCGATCCTCTCCATCGTCGCGGTGCCGGGCCTGGGCCTGCAGATCGCGATCGCCGTCGCCGTCGCCAAGCACGGCGCGGTCGACCGGATCGGCCGGCTCACGACCGTGGTCGCCGCCCTGACCGTGCTCCCGCTGCTGCCGCTGACGCCCGTGCTGGCGAGCGCGCTGAGCCTGCCGTGGCAGGCGGTCCCCCTGACCGCGCTGATCGCCGGGCTGGTCATCGTGGGGTTCGGCCGGATCGGTGTGCTGCAGGGCAACCTGAAGTTCGGCGGAGTTGCCGTCGGGCTCGCGCTGATCGGCCTGGCCCGCACGGGTGGCATCATCATCGGGCTGATCGCCGGGATGAGCCTGACCAACATGCTCCTGCTCGGTGTCGTCATCGCGGCGCTGGCGATCGCCCCGCTGCTGCGGCTGACGGCCCCGTCAGCGCCGACTCCCGGGCTGATCCGGGCCGTGTGGGCGGCCACGAGCGCGACGCTGGCCTTCTTCCTGCTGTCATATGCGGATTTGATCGCGGCGCGCTATCTGCTGACGGGGCAGGCATCGGGTGAATATGCGGTGCTGTCCGTGCTCACCAAGGGCGCGATCTGGGCACCGCAGATGTTCGCCATCGTGGCCCTGCCGTTCTTCGCCCGCAACGTGCGCGGTTCTCGCCTCCTGGCCGGGGGCGGGGTGGCAGCCGTCGGCGGGATCCTCGTGGTGGCCAGTGTCCTGTTTGGACCGCTGGCGCTGCGGCTGGCGGGCGGCCCGGCATACGAGCACCTGGCCGGCTACGCGCCCTGGTTCGCGGCCATCGGCTCGGTTTACGCGCTGGTCCTCGTGCTCACCAACTCGCAGCTGGCCAGCGGCGCGACCGCGCCGGCCGCGCCGCTGTGGGTGGGATTCATCGCGTTCGTGGCGGGCGTGCTGTTCGTGGCACCGGCGACCATCACCGGCATCGTGAGCACGGCCCTCATCGTCGCGACGCTCGTGCTCGCCGCGACGATGGTCCTCATGAACCGGGCTAGGGCCGCAGCTCCTGCTCAGCCCGTGCCGCCGCAGTAAGGATCGCTTGGCGCTGGGCGCGGGTGTGACGGCCCGTGCTCAGCCATTGCGCGGTCACCTCCTCGACCCGCCGCACGAACAGGCCGTGGTTGGCGAACGGGGCGGCGTCCCAGATGCGGTCGAGCACGGTGAACCCCTGGTCGTCGGGGGTCGCATCGTTGGGCACGCCCGCGGTGATGGAGCCGAACACGACCTCGGGTTCATCGCGCTTGAAGTAGCAGTGCTGGGGCTGCGTGTCGCCGAGGTAGAGCGGCCGCACGGTGTGGGTGCCGATCGTGAAATGGCTGGGCTGCCCGGTCGGTGTGGCCGCACGCGACAGGTCGCCGTCGAGCTTGAGGTGCCGATACAACGACAGCCGCACGAACCGGCGGTCCGGTGGGCTGCCGATCGGCGCGCCGAGCACCGGCAGCAGCACCGGCCCGTGGAACAGCGACTGGACCGACGGGTCGTCGAGCGCCCGTTCCACCCGCAGGGGGAACGGCATCGCGATTTCGACGGTGTCGCCGGTGTGCCAATCCCGGTGGAGGGTGAGATAGCTGCCGGGGATGGCGTCGGCCTCCTGGTCCAAGCCGTTGATTTTTATCCGGTACCCGTGTGAGGCCCACGCCGGCACGCGGAGTTTGAGGGTCAGCGGCCCGCTTGCGCCGGTGAACGTCAGCGTGCTCGACTCGCTGCGCGGAAAGTCCGTCGCCTGCTCGATGGTCAAGCCCCGCTCGGGCCACGACAGCGTGGAGGCGAGGTAGAGGTTGACCCAAAGCGTCGAGCCGTCGGCGGAACGGAAGTAGACCGTCTCCTGGTGTTTGGTGTGGTTCTCCAGACCGGTGCCGCCGCAGCAGGTGCCCGTGTTGCCGTAGCCGCGGTCGGCTCCCGCGAACACCGGCAGGAAGTAGGTGACCTGCGGGGAGGTCGCGCTGTTGGCGTCCTGCCGGGAGCCCAGGATGTGGTTGGTCAGCCCGCGCTCGTAATAGTCCATATAGGACGGATCGGGGTCGTGGAAGAACAGGTTGCGGGCCAGCTTGAGCAGGTTATAGGTGGTGCACGACTCCGCGCCGGTGCCCGTGATCGTGACCGTCTGCGTGCCCGAAACGTACTGGCCGCCAAGCAGATTGCGGGCGATGTCGCGCCGCGGTTGGAACAGCTCCGAGTTGTTGTTGCCCGCCGCGCCTGGCGTCAAGGGAAGGAACTGCGATCCGGTACCGCCGTGGGCGTACATCCGCTCGGGGATGATCATTCGATAGAAGTTGGCCGCGGCCAGGTGGTAGTCGGCCTCGCCGGTCTGCTCGAAAATCCGGAGATAGCCGGTGAACTGCGGCACGTGCGTGTTGGCGTGGAGCACGGCCGGGCGGCGCCGCCCCGGGCGGGTCTGCGCGGTGGTCACGAGGATGTCGCGATTGCGCACGCAGGCGTCGAACAGGGACTCCCGGTTGTCGAACAGCTTCGCGGTGCGCAGGTGCTTCTCGTCGCCGGTGAGCGCGTAAATCTCGGGGAACACCTCGTTCGCGCCGCCGAACTCGCCCCCGATATACAGATCCCACATGTAGTTCAGGTCATCGCGGGTGATCGGCCCCGGATAGTCGGGGTGGTTCATGTCGCCGAGGGTGAGCGCGAGGTGCGCCCAGTCGGCCATCTTCACGACCACGTCGAAGGCGAGTTGGTTGCCGGTGAGGGTGTAGGCGTCGAGCAGCCCGCGCATGATCTTGTGCTGCGTGTACCACGGTGCCCACGTGTTGGTGTCGGGGTTGCCGCCATACACGGCAAAACGGGGCGGGCCGAGGCGAAGCACGGCATCCTCGGGATAGGCGCCCAGATAACCGGGGTGGGTCGGGATCCAGCCGGCGGCACCACCGGACTGGACCGGCACGATGCCCGCGCCCCGGTTGTTGCCCGAGGAATCGGTGGCCGCCGTGCCACCCTGCTCGTCGAAGCGGTACCACGCGATGTTGCCGCCGCCGGTCGTGCCCTCGGGCGATTCGAGCAGCGAGGCCACCTCGGCCGGGGTGAGGGCCCGGTTGAACACGTGGAACTCGTCGACCGCGGCGTTCAGGGCCGGGTCGTTGTATTGGGAGCGGCCGACCCAGTTGTTGCCCGGCCCGATCTGCGCCGGAGTGAGCGTGATGCCGGTGTTGTTGGCCGCGACCTGCCCGTTGAGGTAAACCGTGCCGGTGCCCGCCGAGAGCGTCACCGCGACGTGGGTCCACTGGTTGAGCGGAAGCTGCCCCGGCACGTTGATGCGCTGCTCGCCCTGCGAACCGCTGGTGGTGATGGCGAAACGCGGCCCGGACCCCGCATTGACGGTCAGGAACATGTTGGCCGCGGTGCCCGTGCCGAAATCGAAGATGCGGCTCCACTGGGTCGTTGCCGCCGGGTTGACCCACGCGGCGATGGTGAAGTCCGATAGCTGGGCACCGACCTCCTGCGGCAGCCGGACGTGGTTGGCCGTGCTGGGCCCGTTGAGCCGCAACGCGTTGCCGAACCTGCCGGCGACCCGGCCGATCGGCGGCGGCGTGCTTGGGCCGCCCCCGCCGCCACCGCTCTCCATGCGCGCGGTGATCGCCTCCTGGCACGCGGCGAGCTCCGCGACCATGAAGTCCAGCTTGTCCTGGAAGACCTGCTCGCCGGTGCTCGCGTGGCTTTGCGCCAGCAGGGTCAGGTAGTGCCCCGCGTAATGTCCGCTGAGCAGGCCACCGTCCTCCCAGCCGCCGGGTGGGGTGACCCCCGGTGGATTCGGCCGGCCAGCCTGGTTGTTGAACAGCACGAGGAACCGGCGATGGTCGTACTGACGGGCGAAATTGAGCATCCGGTCCCGCTTCTCCAGGAACAGCCCGGCGCCCAATCTCACGTCCTGCAACGGAAACGGCAGGATCGCCGTGTTGCTGCCCGCGCCCACATAGGGCGGAAGAGATGCTTCTGCTGCTTGTCCCGGCACCCGCGCAAGGGTATCGGTCGCCGCCGCAGCGGCCGCGCCCGCAGCGGAGGCGCGAAGGAAGTCACGTCGTTTCATCGGGTTCTCCAGCGCACCATGCCCAAGATCTTTCTTGTTCGTGGGGAGTGCGGTGCGGGCCCGGTCCGTACCACGGGGGTTTAGATAGAGATCGATCTAACGCGAAGCGTATGCCTCTTCCTGGCCTTCGACAAGTGCCCCGACCGATGCTGCCTTCGCGGCTTGGGAGTTCATCAGGGGTTCGCTCTGCACGAGCCCGCGACGAGTTGGCGCCTTCGCGCTGAGCGTGGCGTTCAAGCGGCTGCGCGGCACGCGGCCCAGCGACCACCGCCGCCCGGAACCAGCGTGGCGGGCCGGATGAAGGCCGGGTCGCCTGAATGGGCCCTGTTGAGGGTCCCGGCGACCCGGGCCATACCGGTCAACTGACCTCGATCGGCACCTCGTAGACCTCGGCGGTCGGATGTCCGGCCCGCTCGTGCACCCGCATGACGGCCTCTTTGCTCGGCCCGTGGGAGATGCACCAGGCCTTGCCGGACACCGGATCCAGCCACGCCCGCTCGAAGTGCACCCCTTCTTCGCCTTCAATCCGAAGGTCGGCATCGTGGGCGGCCTGCAGGTCCTGCGCCGTCGCCCCCACGAAGCCCTCGTGAACGTCCATGAACGTCGGCATCGCTGCCCCCCAAAAGAGATCTGCTCAAGGCATAGCTGTCCACCCCTGAGCATCCCGCACTCAGCCGCACTCAGCAGTAGAAATAGACTGATAATGATGGATTCGGCCTGTTAAGACACCTACGCCGGGCGGGACGGATCGCCGCCGCCTGGGCTGCCACCTGTGCAACCGCGGGGATAGTGGCCGTTTGACCGGGCGCGCGAGTGGCGTGGGCTGGCCATGATGGGGCACGTGGCTGTGTTTCGGTGGATCGGGCAGGGGTTGAAGATCGTGGCCAACTCGCCGCGGTCGTTGATCACCTGCTATTTGAGCATGATTGTGATTTTTGGGCTACTTTACTGGTACTTCGAAGATAATCCGCCTGAAAAAGACGTGAACCTCGGCGACGCGGTGTGGTGGGCGGTGGTGACCGCGTCGACGGTGGGTTATGGGGACACGTATCCGAGCACGTGGCAGGGGCGGGTCCTGGCCGGTGTGCTGATCTCGGTGATGGTGCTGCTGGTGATCCCGCTGATCACCGCGCATTTCGCCAGCAAGCTGATCGTCGACAACGACGCGTTCAAGCATGAGGAGCAGGAGGAGATCAAGACGAGCCTGCGCGAGATCCGCGGGCTATTGCAGCGGCTGGCCGAACACCCGGCGGGTGAGCAGCGTCCCGCCCGCGACCGCCGCGGGCATGACCAGGATCGTGCCGAGCGGGATGAGGAAGCACAGGAAGACCGCCACGCCGAACCCTAGCGCAACCGGACGGTGCTGGCGCAGCATCCGCCGACGGTCGCGCAGGCGCAGGCCGCGCCGGTAGAACGGGATCCCGACCAGCTCGACCGCCAGGAACCAGCCGCCGACCGCGCCGCCCAGGATGGGCCCGATGATCTGGCCGACGACCGGGATCAGGCCGAGCAGCAGCAGCGGGATCGCGATGAGCAGGGTGAGCAGCACAAGGCGCAGCGAGTCGACGATGCTGCGGGGCAGCGATCGCCACCAGGGCGTGTCGACCGCGCCCGGCACGCCACCGAGCCGGTCCTCGACCATCTCCGAGATCTTCTCGTAGAACGGGTCGCCGATCAGCAGCGTGATCGCCGTGAAGGACACCAGCGTGAGCAGGACCGCTACGCCCGCGATCGCGACGCCTGTGACGATTTCGACAGTGGCGCGCCAGAATGCCGACTCCCAATCCTGCGCGTACCAGGTCGCCGCGTCGACCACGTCGCCGTAGAACGTGATCAGCAATGTGTACAGACCGGTGAACAGCAGCACGCTCAGCACCGCAGGGATCATCCCGAGCAGGATCAGCCGCGGGCTGCGGCCCACCGCCCGCATGCCCTGGCCGAGCAACTTGACGCCCGCGAAGAACTCCCTCATGGAGGAGGAATTTACCGGTCCTTGATACATATAGTCATGCGTTGATAATTCCGGTATCGTGCCGCCATGCCTCGCCGTGAAAAAATCCTTCGCCGCGTAGCGGTCGCTGTGGCTATTGCCTTCACACTGACTTTGGCGGTACCCGGTGTGCTGCCCACCAACGGGCCGAAGTTCCCGCTGTCGTGGCTGTGGAGCTGGACCTCCTCGGCGGCGTGGGCGTTCACCGGCGAGCGCGCTCCGACCCAGGCACGCGGCCGCCCTGTCTACAGTGGACACTACGTGGACGGTGGGGTCACGCGGGCCAACCGAGGCGAGGGCAGCGCGCCGCAGCGCGTGCCCGACGGGCTCAAGCCCTACGCGCCGCACGACCCCGACATCCGCCCCGGCCGCGCGGGCGGGGTCCCGCAGGGCTTCGACGCCGCGACCAGTGTGCGGTCCCATGCCGGCGCGCGCACCGACGTGTTCGAAAACGCCGACGGTTCGACGACGCAGCGCATCTCGGGCGGGGCCACCAACTATCGTGCGAAAAACGGCGCCTGGTACCCGATCGACACCCGCCTCGTGCAGCGCGCCGACGGGCGCTGGCACATGGCCGCAAACTCGCTCGGCGTGAGCGTCGGCCCGCGCGCAGACAAACCCCTGGCCACGCTGACCCTGCCCACCGGCGAGCACGTGGAATACGACCTGCTCGGCGCGCACCGCGCCGACGCCATCGTGGACGGGTCCACCGCGCTCTACCCGAACATCCTGCCGCACACCGATCTCGAACTGGTCGCCAACGGCACGGGCCTGAAGGAAACCCTGATCCTGCGCTCACCCGAGGCCGCGCACGAGTGGACGTTCCCCTTGCGCACCAAGGGCTTGACGCCGCGCATCGACTCCTACGGCGGGGTCGAGTTCGTCGACGCGTCCGGCACGCCGAAGGCGTGGTTCCCACCCGGGTACATGCAGGACTCCAAAGTGGACCCCCGGCACGGCGGGCACGAGGAGTCGACCAACCTGCGCTACGAGCTCGTCGACGGCAGCCTGAAGGTCACGGCCGACCCGAACTGGCTCAAGGATCCGAAACGGGTGTATCCCGTCCGGGTCGACCCGACCGCGACCACCGGCACCACCGGCGACGTGTTCGTGGACAACAACGCCTCCGGCCCCGACCACAACGGCGACAACCTCCCGGTGGGCACGTGGGACGGCGGCGCGACCAAGACCCGCTCGTTCATCGCCTTCGACACCGCGGGCTTCTCGGCGCGCAAGCTCAGCGACGTCAAGCTCAAACTCTTTCTGACCTGGACCTACTCGTGCGGCAACTACCGTCCGTTCAACGTGCACGCCGTGAATCAGTCGTGGACGGTGGCCGGACTGGACGCGGGCAGCTATCCCGGCCCGTCCATCGGCAGCACGCCCATCGGCACCCTCAACACCACCGACTACAGCGTGGCGTGCACCAACTCGGCGGGCAACCGCAGTGTCGGGCGCTGGGTGACGGTCCCGCTCAACGTGGCCACGTTTGACGCGTGGGCCCGCGGCACCGCCTCCAACTTCGGCATCGCGCTCACCGCGTCCGAGACCGACAACTACGCGTGGAAGCGCTTCACGAGCGCCAACTACTCCAGCGGGCAGTACAAGCCGTACCTCGAACTCACCTACACGGCCAACGTCGCGCCCCAGATCACCATGCGCTACCCGACCAACAACTTCGCGGCCACCACGCTCACGCCGACCCTCGTCGCGCGTGGCCACGACCCCGACCGCTGGCCGGATCGTGGCCTGCAATACCAATTCAATGTGTACAACGAGACCGGGCAGACGCTCATCGTCTCAAGTGGACCCGTCGACAGTGGGGTGTGGACGGTACCGGCTGGAAAACTCAATTGGGGCAAGTCTTATCTCTACACCGTCCAGATCGGCGACCGGTCGAGTTACAGCGCCGTCTATCCGGCTTACGCGTTCGCGACTCCCGTGCCGCAGCCTCAATTGACGAGCCGCTTGGCCCAAAACGCCAACAAGGGCTTCGACCCGAGCATCGGCAACTACACCACGTCGGCCACCGACGCGCAGGTCGCGACCAACGGGCCCGAGCTCGAACTCGTGCGCAGCTACAACAGCCTGGACCTGCGCACCGGCGGCGCCTTCGGCCGCAGCTGGTCGACCCTGCTGGACATGCGCGCCGTGGACGAGGGCGACACGGTCAAGGTGACCTATCCCGACGGTGCGGAGGTCGCGTTCGGACGCGAGGCCAACGGGACTTTTGTCGCACCACAAGGACGTTTCGCCACGCTCGGCGGGACCTACACGCTGACCGACAAGGACGCGACCGTCTACCGCTTCACACAGGGGAAGATCGCGTCCATCACCGACGCCAACGGGCGCGCGCTCACGTTCACCTACGACGCCAACGGGCAGGCGACCCGCATCCAGTCGGCCTCCGGACGCTCGCTGCACGTCACGTGGAGCGGTTCCCGCGTCGCGTCCGTGCACAACGACCTGAACGAGACGTGGCAATACACCTACGACACGACCGGCAACCTCACCAAGGTGTGCGACCCGACCAACGCCTGCACACACTATTCCTATACATGGATTTCTCAGTACGCCAACGCGATGCACAATCTCGGGCCGTACTCCTACTGGCGGCTGAACGAACCGCCAACCGAGTCGATTGCGCGCAGCGGCACGCTCCAGCACTCCGGAGTGGACAACGGCGTGTTCAATGACGTGGCGCTGGGCCAGCCGCCCGCGCTCGAACACTCGACGTCCTCATCTGCCGGCTTCAACGGCACGACCTCGCACGTGCGCCTGCCCAGCAAGCTCATCACCGACGGGCCCAACCAGTCGATCGCGCTGTGGTTCAAGACGACCGCCAATGGCGTGCTCGTCAGCACGCAAAACACCGACGGCACGGCGTCGCACCCGATCCTGCAGGTGGGCTCGGACGGCAAACTGCAAGGCCACTTCTGGACCGGCACCGTGGAGCCCATGGTCTCGCCCGCGCCCGTCAACGACGGCCAATGGCACCACGCCGTGCTCACCGCGGGCGCCGGCACGCAGTCGCTCTACCTCGACGGCGTGCGCGTCGGCACGCTCAACAAGGGCCTGGCCGCCGCCGACATGCCGCACGCCTATCTGGGCAAGGGCTTTACCGGGCAGATGTCGGACGCCGCGTTCTTCGCACAGGCGCTTTCCGCCTCCGCCGTCGCCGACCTGCACAACGTGGGCAAGTGGCCCCGCTCGGCGCTGACGAAGATCACCCGCCCGTCGGGTGGCGTGTCGGCGGCCGTCGCCTATGACATGAAGACCGGCCGGGTCGAAACCGTCACCGACGAAAACGGTGGCGTGTGGACGATGCGGCCCACCAAGGTGGAGGGCAACAGCGGCGTCTACGCGGCGTCCGTGCTCGGCGGCAAGCCGCTGGACTATTGGCGACTGTCCGATGTGCCCGGTGACGCCGAGGCGGTGAACGAGGTCGCGGGCGGCACAGCGTCCTACAACGACAGCGTCACCCTGGGCGTGCCCGGTCCGTTCGCGGATGCCAAGGCGGCCTCGTTCAACGGCACGAGCTCCGTGGTCACCAACGCGGCGCCCACATTGGACACCACCAAGAACTTCAGCATCTCGGCGTGGGTCAAACTGGCCGACAACACCAGGCATCAGCGCGCCGTGTCGGTGCTGGGCAACCGCGTCTCCGGGCTCTGGCTGGGCTACAACAAAGACGTCAACAAGTGGCAGTCCACCATGTACCTTTCCGACACCGACGGCCCGGCAAGCAACCGCGTTTCGTCGACGGCGGTCGCCGCACTCAACACATGGACCCATCTCATCACCACCTACGACGCGACCTCACGCGCACTCAAGCTCTACGTCAACGGCGTGCTGCAGGAGACCGTGACCGTCGGCGGCACCAAGTGGCGGGCGTCGAACGCGCTCGTGCTCGGGCGCGATGTTTACAACGGCGTCGCGGGCAACTATTGGAAGGGCGACATCGCCGACGTGGCGACGTTCGGCTCGGTGCTGTCGCCGGAACAGGTTGCGGCGCAACACGTCGCGTCGCGGCAGGCCGCGCCGGTCGCCATCACGAAGGTGGCCGACGGCGTCGCGGGGGTCGTCATGCCGGTCGCGACCGTCGGGGTCGTCGATCCCGGCGGGCGCGAGATCTCGTACTCGTATGACGTCATCAATGGGTATCGAATCGTGGCGCAGACGGACGCACTCGGCAACACCACCAAATACGGCTATGACGTGGGCGGCTACAGCAGCCTGACCTACGACCCGCTGGGCGTGCTGACCGAGGAGATCAGCGACGTGCGGGGCAACACGCTCCAGACCATCACGTGCCAGGATCAGTCGGCGCGCAAGTGCTCGTCGGTGCACTACACCTACTATCCCGACGCCACGTCGACCACGCTCACGCCCGATCCGCGCAACGACGTGATGCTCAGCATGCGCGACGCGCTCGGCAACACGACAACGTACACCTATGACGCGCAGGGCAACCAGACCGAGGTCGTGGAGCCGTTGGGACGGTCGACAAAGACCGTCTACACCAACGGTCTGCCGGTAAAGGTGACCTCGCCGGGCGGCGGCGTGGACACGATGGAGTACAACGCGGCCGGCGATGTCGTGCGCACCGTCGATGAGATCGGCAAGGTGACCACGTACACCTACGACGCGGTCGGGCGGGTCCTCACCGAGACCGAGACCACGAGCACCTTCTCCAACGGCCTCGCCACCCGGTTCACCTACGACGCGATGGGCCGCGTGCTCACGCAGACCGAGCCGAGCGTGACCAACCGCGTCACCGGAGCCGTCCACACCTCGGTGACGACGTCGGTGTACAACGTGGACGGTCTGGTCACCTCGCAGACCGTGAGTGACTCGACCGGTGGTGACGCCCCGCGCACGGTTGCGACCGCGTACAACGCCTACGGGCAGGTTGCGTCGGAGACCGATGCCACGGGCGGGATCACGCGGTACGAATACGACGCATACGGCAACATGGTGAAGGAGACGGAGCCGGACGGCAGCGAGGTGGTCAACACCTATGACGCCGAGGGCAACCTGCTCACGAGCAAGGTGGTGGCGCTCAATCTGACCACGGCGTCCAATGTGTACGACCCGGCCGGACGGGTCGCGTCGGAGACGGACTCGCAGGGACACTCCACCCTGTACACCTACACCGACAACGGGTTGGTGGCCAAGGCGGTCAGCACCGACGGCACGAGCTCGTTCGTCGTGGAGGAGAACTTCTACGACGCCGCGGGCAACCTCGTCAAAGAGGTCAACGACAACGGCACGACGACCACGGCCTACACCTACGACGCGGGCGGGCGGCAGACGTCGGTCACGATCGATCCGGCCGGGCTCAAACGGACGACGACATACACGTATTCGCCCGACGACGAGGTGCTGACCGCGACCGAAACGGATGCGGCGGGAGCGGTTGTCGGGTACACGGAATATCTCTACGACGCCGCCGGAAACCTTTTGTCGCAGACGGCTTACCCGAGCGCGGCCCTGTCGGCGACCGGCCGGTGGCGGCTGGCCAATAACGCCGACGCGGCCGGCAACAACAAGCTCACCCCGACCGGCAACGTCGGCTGGGCCACGTCGCCGCGCACGGCCGCCGTGCTCGACGGGACGAGCTCGCTGGCGACGGCCGGGCCGGTGCTCGACACGGCGCGCAGCTTCACCGTGGCGGCGTGGGCCAATCCGACCAACGCCGACCTCAACGCGGCGGTCGTCGCCCAGCAGGGCAAGACGGAGAGCGGGTTCTATCTCAAGCTCGACAGCATCGCGGGCGACAAGTGGTCGTTTGTCATGTACAACCACGACGACGCCGCCTCGCCGAACACGTATGCCACGTCTACCTCGGTGGCGCCGCTGAACACGTGGACGCACGTTGCCGCCGTGTATGACGGCCCGGCAAAGCAGATGCGGCTCTACGTCAACGGTGTGCTGCAGACCACGAAGGCCATCAACGCCGCGCACGTGCCGTGGAGTTCATACGGCCCGCTGACGATCGGGCGCCTGAAGTATCACGGCAACCAGACCGATTACTGGAAGGGCAGCATCAGCGACGTCCAGGTGTACCAGAAGGCGCTCACCACGGCCGAGGTCTCCACCGTCCACAGTGGAGGAACGGTCGAGCCGGTCATCCGGACGTGCTACAAGCTCGACGAGGATGGCCTCCCGCTGTCTGAGACCGACCCGATGGGCGACGTCACGGAGTACTCCTACGACGAGGAGGGCCGCGCGGTCGTGACCCTGGGCCCGGCCGTTTACACCGAGAACGGCGGCGGGCCGGCGGTGCTCGCGCGTCCAACCACGACGGTCGGCTACAACACGTTCGATGAGGTCGTGGAAACCAAGGACGCCAACGGAAACGTGACCACGTACGGGTACGACGCGGCCGGGCAGGTGACGTCGACGACGCTGCCCACGTACACGCCTCCGGGTTCGAGCACGCCGATCACGCCCGTTTCGCGCAACCAGTACGACTCGCGCGGGCACCTGACCCAGGCGACCGACGAACTGGGCAACGTCACGCGGTACGAGTACGACCCGCTGGGCCGGCTCGTCAAGCAGACCGCGCCCAACGGGGGAGTCTCGACCTACGCCTACGACCTGGGCGAGAACCTGCTGTCGGTGACGGACGCCAACGGCAACACGACCAGTGCCACCTATGACCACCTGGACCGGCGGCTCACGTCGACCCGTGGCGGGCACACGACCACGTACACGTACGACTCGGGCGGGCGGCTGGCGCAGGTGCGCACGCCCGCCGGGGTGACGACGTCGTACACGTACAACGCGGCCGACGAGGTGCTCACGTCCACGGACGGGGCCGGTGGGGTCACGCGGTACACGTACGACGGTGCGGGTCGCGTGACCAAGACGCAGTTGCCGGACAACACGTATTCGACGGTCACCTACGACCTCGCGGACCGGCCGTTGGCACGCAGCAACTACACGGCAGCGGGCGCGCTCGTCACGACCGAGTCCAACCGCTACGACGCGTCGGGCAACGTCATCGAGACCACGGACGCGCGTGGCACGAAGAACACCTTCACATACGACGCGACAGGCGTGGTTGTCCAGGCGCGCCAACCGATTTCGGCCACGGACGCGATCGTGACTTCGTTCGGGTACGACCTGATGGGCAACCGGACCAGGTTCACCGACGGGCGTGGCAACGCGTTTCTGGCCACCTACAACCGCTGGAACCTGCCCGAGTCGGTGATCGAGCCGGCGACCGCGCGGCACCCGAACCTGGCCGACCGCACCTGGACCAACGCCTACGACGCGACGGGACAGGTCAGCCAGCAGGTGTTGCCGGGCGGAGTACGGATCACGAACACGTATGACAGCCTCGGCAACCTCACCCGGCAGGTGGGCACGGGCGCCGAGGCCCCGACCGCCGATCGGGAGTTCGGCTACGACATCGGCGGGCGTCTGACGACGCTGTCCAGCAACACCATCACGTATGACGATCGCGACCTGATCCTGTCGGTGACGGGGCCGTCAGGCAACTCGTCGTTCACGTATGACGCGGACGGCAAGACGACCTCGCGCGTGGACGCGGCGGGCACCACCAACTACACCTACGACACGGCGGGCCGGCTCAAGACCGTGTCCAATGTGGCCAGAGCGGTCAACCTGACGCTCAACTACAACGCCGCGTCGCTTGTGGACAGGATTGTCTACGGTACCAACGGCAACTCGCGCACGTTCGCCTACGACGCTCTGCACCGGATCACAGCGGATGAACTGAAGACCCCGGCGGGCGCGTCGATCGCGAAGATCGCGTATGGGTGGGATCCGAACAGCAACCTGATTTCGAAGACGACGGCCGCCGGGAGCAACACCTACGCCTATGATCTGGCGGACCGGCTGACCTCGTGGAACTCGACCGGGTACACCTATGACAAATCTGGAAACCGGCTCACCAACGGGGTGCTGAGCTTCCGCTACGACGAACGCAACCGCCTGCTCGACGAGGGTGACGGCACGGCCTACACCTATACGGCCCGTGGCACGCTGCGGGAGACGATCGAGGGCACGGTCGTCATGGGTACCTTCGCCGATGCGTTCGGTCAGGTGACCCGGCAATACAACGCGGCGCAGAACTACCGCGACTACTCATATGACGGGCTCGGCCGCGTGATGCGCGCCGGGTTCGCCTACACCGGCCTCGGCAACCACCTCGCCGCCGATGGCGACGCGCTCTACACGCGCGACCCGGCCGGCATGCTGCTCGGCGTCGGCGACCGGTTGGCGTGGACCGACCTGCACACGGACGTGGTGGCCCAGTTCACGGCTTCCTCCAGCGCGTTGTCCGGCACGACCACGTACGACCCGCTGGGCAAGATCCTTGCCACGTCGGGCATGGTGGGCAACCTCGGCTACCAGTCGGAGTGGACCGACGCGTTCACCGGGCGGGTCAACATGTTCGCCCGCTGGTACAACACGAACACGGGCCAGTTCGACACGCGCGACACCGCCAACAACGACCCGATACCGGACTCCATCAACGCCAATCGGTACCAGTACGGCGACGGCAACCCGGTGACGGTGACCGATCCGACCGGCCACTGGGGCTGGAACCCCGTCAAGGCGATCAAGAAGGCCGCGTCGAAGGCGTGGAATCGCACCAAGAACTCCAGTGTCTACAAGTCCGCGTCACGCAAGGTCAGCCAGATCTACAACTACGGGAAGACGAAATACAAGCAGGTCAAGAAGGCCGTCAAGAAGAAGGCCAAGAACTTTGTCCGGTCCGTCAAGAAGACGTACACCGCCGCGAAGAAGTGGGCGAAGAAAAAATACAACGCGGCCAAGCGTTACGTGAAGAAGAAGTACAACGCGGCCAAGCGTTACGTGACGAAGAAGTACAAGGCCGCCAAGAAGTGGGTGGCCAAGAAATACCATCAGGTCAAGAAGAAACTCAAGCGTGCCTACCACCACGTCAAGCAGGCCGGGAAGAAGATCATCAGCAAGGCCAAGCGGGTGGTGAAGCGGACCGTCAACACGGTCAAGGACGCCTATAAGAAGACCGCCAAGTGGGTCAAGGAACACAAGGCCGAGATCGCGGGCTTTGTGGTCGGGGCCGTGGTCGGCATCGGCTGCGGTGTGGCCATCGGCTGGACCGGCGTCGGGGCGGTGGCGTGCGGTGCGCTCGCCGGGGCGGCCGGATCCCTTGTCACGGGCGCGATGCAGGGCCACCGTGGCTGGGATCTGGTCAAGGACGCGCTCATCGGAGGAACCATCGGCGCGGTCACGGGCGGCCTGTTCTCGGTCGGCGGCGCGGCGCTCGGGTCGGGTGTGCGCGCGGCGGTTTCGGGCGCTGGCGGGCGTGCGGCATTGCGGATGGCGGGCAACGCGGCCCGGTCGGAGGCGGGCAACATCGTTCGCGGGGTGAGCAACGCAGCGAGCGGGCTGCGCAACGCGCTCAGCCGCCGGGCGGTCCCGTGCCGGCACAGCTTCGATCCCAAGACCCCCGTGCTCATGGCCAACGGGCAGACGGTGGCGATCGAGAAGATCAAGCTGGGTGACCGGGTCCTGGCCACCGACCCGCGAACCGGCCGCACGGAGGCCAAGCCGGTCACCGCGCTGCACATCAACCTCGACAAGGAATTGACCGACCTGACCGTCCGTTCGGACAAGACCGGCAAGACGACGATTGTCAAGACGACCCAGCACCACCCGTTCTGGGACACGGCGGCAAAGTCGTGGGTGGACGCGGCCAAACTGCGGTCAGGCGGCAGCGTGCTGGTGGACGAGGCGGGCAACAGCAGCCGGGTCGTGCAGGTCCGCAACTACAGCGGCCAGCAGACGATGCGTGACCTCACGGTCGCCGACATCCACACGTATTATGTTGTCGCCGGCGATACGCCGATCCTCGTGCACAATTGCGGCGGGGAGGCCGTCGTGCACCTCGACCCGAAGGCCAAGCACGCGGCGATCACCGTGCGCGACGGCGATGAGGTGATGAGCACGGAACAGTTCGGCAGCACGCAGAACCCACGGGCCGGTGTGCAGCACTTCGACCCGGACAACCTGCCCAGCACGACCATCAACGTGCGGGTCAACGTTCCCAATCCGCAGGCCGCGATGGCGTACGCTGAGGTGATGATGGACAAGACGGCCAAAGGCCTCTATCCGTCCTACGATCTGTGGACCCAGAGTTGCGTCACCTACTGCGCCAATGTGTTGCGCGCGGGTGGGGTCGACATCCCGACCGGCACCACGGCGGCCACACGCTGGCTCATCAGACACCATGGTTAGCGTTCGACTGGGCAGAGAGGCGAGGTGAAGATGTCGCTTCCCGAAGGCTGGGAGTGGCTGGACGATGTCCCCGACGAGTGGGAGGCCCCCGAGGAACTGCGCCGCCCCACGCGCTTTCCGCACGCCAACCTCGCCATCCGCATGCTCTCGTGCGAATATCTCAGCCACGAGAATCGGGTCCTGCTCGGCCGGTTCATCAGCGAATACTCGCTGTTTCAGATGTGGTACCTGGACGAGCGCAAGGAGTCGGGCGGCGATCCGAAGGAGGCCGCCCTGCTCGCCCAGGTCCCGATGAACCAGACCCGGCTCGTGTACGAAGCGTGGAAGCAGCTCGAAAACGCCGAGGGCGCCCAGCTCAAGGACGCCGCGCAGGCGGCCCTCGCCGATGCGCTGTGGGAGGCCGTCGCCGGACTCGCGCACGCTAGAGAGGCAACGCCGCCGAGTTGATGTCCTTAGGGTGCAAAATCTTCTTCTCGGTACCGGACACAGCCAAGTTGATCATCGCCCTCGCTATATCCTCAGTCGTGGTCACCGCGTTGGGCGCGAGGCGTTTCAGCAACGGATACAGCGGTTTGGCCACCACATACAGTGCGGCATAAAGCCTCGTGCGCGACTTCTCGCCGTGGCTCGGGTGGATGTAGCCTGGCCGGAACATGTACCCGTCGAGGTCCATGGCCAACAGGTCGCTCTCGGTCTTACCCTTGACCTGGGACCACATGCTGCGCCCGTTGGCATCCGTGCCCGCACCCGACACGTAGACAAACGTCATCCCCGCATTCAGCCGGGCCAGCGTCTTGGCCGCAGCAATCGTCAGCTCATAGGTCACACGCCGATAATCGGCCCCGCTCATGCCCGCCGAAGACACACCCAGGCAAAAGAAACACGCCTTCACCCCGGTCAGCTGATCCTCCACAGTGGACAGATCGTAGAGGTCGGCCGGCACGATCTCACGCAGCTTCGCATGCCCCTGCCCAGTCGCCTTGCGCCCAACCGTGAGCACCTCCGTGACCCGCGGGTCCACCAGACACTCCCGCAGCACACCCTGCCCGATCATGCCCGTAGCACCAAACACGACCACCTTCATGCCCTATATCATCCCAGCACGGAAAACTCCCGCCGAATCCACCGCTCCACAAACTCCCGATAATCCACGGGCACCACGAGTCCTTCCACCGGCCGCCCCGCCCGCCTGCTGTCCACAAGCTCCGCAAACTTCGGAAGCTCGGCCCCCGACGCCTCTGCTGCTTCCAAGTACGGCAGCGCAAGGACCGGATGCTCGGCGCTGATGCCGTCCACAAACCTCATGCCAAACTCTGTGGGCAGCTTTTCGCGCGTCCGCAGCCAGGGCGTAGGTTGCCGCATGAGCCAGACGCTCGTCTCGTGGCACCACGGGTGATCATCCTGCCGCGTGACAGCAGGGTGCTCCAGGAAATTGAAGGCGCAACATACCAGATACAAGCATCGAGGGTCGTCCAGTACCGCCGTGGACTTGGGGTCGACCCAATCTCGATACTCCGCGTGCTGCCGCAGTGCTTCAGTTTCGTGCCACCAGTGCTCACCTCGACGGCCGCTCAGCAGTTTCCCGATCAGGAACATAGCGACCTTATCGCCAGCTGCTACAAGACTACCAAGGTGCCCGACAACGGCGCGGCCGAGATAGCGGAGGTTCCCGTCAAGGCTGTCGTTCAACAGCGATCTCAACGGCGCGTCGTTGCCGATGACTTGGCCCCACTGCTCGTCCGAGATGTCCAACCCGAATCGTTCGTCCAATGACGACATTCGTGCGGAATTAATTGCCAGGCCGACTATCCGGTCACTGAATGCCGGGGAGAACGGGACATGGCCGCTTGCCCGTGCCACGAAAGCGACCAGCGGACCGTCGCTCCGCTTGAGGAGCAGGTCGAGGATCTGCTCGGCGCCACCATCCCGATTGCGGTCGAAGAGCTGGATCGCGAGCTGCGCCACCTCCTCCCACGCGCCGCGCTGCACGTGCGGCCGGATCACCGCGCTGATATCCTCGGCGCTGGCGTGGTGGCGCACCAGATGCTCTGCCGCGAAGAACTCCATGAATGTGCGGTGGGCGAAGCCGTAGATCGGCTCGGACTCGGTCGAGCCCACCTCGGCGAGCACCCAGGCCCGACCGGCGCAGAAGTCGAGAAAGTCCGTCGCCTCCCGGCGTGCGTCGTCCTCGTCGAATCCCTTGGCGCGCAGGTACTCGATCACGATTGACATCACTTGGCGCTTCGGCATCTCCGCGTTCTCGGCGACGGCGAACATCTGCCAGGCCAGCTCCTGAATCCCGCCGCGCACGAAGCCCTGGAACGCCAGCGGCATCCTGATCCCGCGCATGGAGTCCCAGCGGTCGAAGAGCATCACGGCGCACTTCTCATACACCTCGGTGCGATTGCGTGGGATGTATTGCTCTGACGAATACATCCCGCACAGGAGTGCCAGCAACAGGGGATTGCTCCGAAGGTCGGGGATGCTTGTGCTCTCGGCGATGAAGGCCTCGCAGATGCGGTCGCGCTCGTGCACCGCCAGGGCCTCGTCGAGGGCGAACCAGTTGGCGGCGTAACGCTCGACCCGTTCGTCGTCAAACGGTTCGATCGATGCGGTCTGGAAGAGCGTCGTCCGCAACGGCACCTCGGGATAACCGATCCTGCGCGACGTCACGACGATTGGGGTCGTGGGGTAGAGGTGGGCGAAGCCGTCGATGAGGTCGACCACCCGTCGCCGCAGGCCTACATCGGTGAGCTCGTCGAGGCCATCGCAGATCACCATGGCGCGGCCGTTGAGGAGAAGGTATTCGACCGATTCGACTGGCATGTCAACGTTGTGAGGTGACGCGGCGACGGTGGCGAGGTGTTCTGCGAACCGGTGTTCGAGTGCGGACTGCGGCAGATCCCGAAGCACCACAAGGAAAGGCGTGACTTCCGTGCCGGCGGTGTCGTGGGCGAGTTTGGTGGCGAAGGTGGACTTGCCCGCACCGGGGTTGCCGAGGATTACGTTGCGAATGCCGGGTTCGCGCTTGATGTGAGGTTCGACGTAGAGGCGGTGCCAGGGCACGGTGCGGCTCGTGCCCGTGTGCGGCACGCGTAGCTCGCCGTGCATGGCACGCACCTGAGCGCGCAACTGCGCCGCCTTCTCGTGAATGGCATTCACGGAATTTATACGGCCCAGCAGCTCGCCGTTGCGGGCGGCGGCCGCGGCCAGGTGTGCCTTCACGGTCACGTCGATCGGGTCGAGCCGGATCTCATCCCTGCGGCTCGCCACCAATAGCGCATCGAACACCAGATCGGTAACGGCGACGAGCCGGTCAGGCGGGACGCCGGTGGCGTGGCGCAGGCCGTGCCGCAGCTCCTCGCGGACCATCGCGCCGATGCCGCCGGAATGCTTGTCCAGCAGCACAAGCTGTACCGCGAGCTGCTCGAAGTCGGGACTGTCGAGATAGGACGCCAGCCCGCGGGCCTCACTCTCCGTCAGCTCATCGATCGTAGCTCGGGCGACCGCAGCCGGGACGGTGGGCGTGCTCCACTCCCGTAACTGCTTGACGCGCATCCGTCGCCACAGCCGTTTGCCCAGGAACGCGGCGATGCTTCCGCCCGCGCGCACCGCCGGCCCCTCGATCCCACCCATCGCGCTTCCTCCCAAAGCCCGGGGGAGATACTCTCACAGAGTGACACCATCGTGTCCCACTTGCGGCAGCATTGGCACACCGGTCCTTTTTGGACTCCCGGCACCGTCCGCCCTTGAGGCCGAGGCGGAGGGTCTGCTTATCCTGCCCGGCTGCATCGAGCCGGAGGATCACCCACACTGGGAGTGCCACGAGGGCCACGGCTGGGCGACGGACGAGGCCGAGTGGGAGCGGGCGCTCAACGCGATCCTGGAGGGCCGCCCGCACTGCGCACGCTGCCGGGGGCCGATCAACGAGCCCAACCACGCCTTCGAACACCTGTGCCGATTCTGCCGGGCGGGTGCTTGACGCGCCGGTCGATCGCGTAGTTGCGGGTCGGCCGCGCGGTGAAACCTGCCCGCCCGAAGCCACCGCCAATACCGTAGCGCTCGCCAACACCGTCGAAGAACCATCCCTCGCCGTCGTTTGGCGAGCCGCGTTGCCCGCGTTGCCGCTGGGCGAGCTGCGCTGCCGTGTGTTGCCGCCGGGCGAGCCGTGTTGCCGCTGGGCGCCGGGCGGCCCGAGTTGCCGGTTGGATGAGCCGCGCTGCGTGTCGCGATCGCCGCACTGCCGTTTCGTGAGCCGCTGGCGTTTGGAAGGCTGCGGAACGCCGGATAGCCGGGGGAGGGTGGGTTGTTGCGTGCTACATCTCTGCGCCGAGTAGCCGGAGCAGAGATGTAGCGCTGCGACGACATGGCCGCTTCGCAGGCAATGGCGGCTTTTACCTGCGTAACGGGAAGAGTTTGACCCTGCGCGCGTGTCCGCATCGCATGCGCTGTCGTCCCTTGCAAGCCGACGGCGGCGAAGCGCGGTCCCGCCTTGTGTGCGGGGGGTTGTGGGCCGGGCGGTGGTGAGTGTGCGGCGACCTTGGCGGGGGGTGAAGCGCGAGGTCTGGCTTTGTGTGCGGGGGTGGTGGGCCGGGCGGTGGTGAGTGTGCGG
>NZ_QJUG01000020.1 GCF_003426775.1 Allorhizocola rhizosphaerae
GCTGGACACAGGTCGCTTCTTCGATGCCACAACATCCAGTGTGGCTTCACGCAGCGTCGTGGTGGTGGTCATCACGGCACCTTTCCCGCCGAGTCCTCACTCAGCGTGTCGGTGCCGGAAACACCGTTCGTTACACAGTCTCTTAGAGACAGAGCCGATCTCGTGATAGTCCCGCGTGTCGCCGCCCAGCCCGATGGTGGGGCACGCCTCCTGTCCGCGCGTAAGACAGCATTGCGTTATTGAGCCCAACGTAGTTGCTGGAGCGTGATGTCGGCGGGATCTCCGACTTGCCTACATAGGATTGTCGTAGGTCAGTATCGCAGGACTTTTCGGGACAGCGGTAGCCTCGTCGTTGCCGTAATCTTCGGCCCGTGTTTCATATTCTCCGTATACAAACGACATGACGGCGATGCTCATCGTCGCCCCGTCCGGCTGGCGGCGTATCGCCGATCGTCTCTGGTTTGACGCCACATCGGAGCGGCGGGACCGGACGCTGCGGATTCTTTCCTGGTCTGTGCCCGCTGTCGTGATGGCGGTGCTGGGGTTCCTTGGCGCTTCATCACCGAGCCTGTGGGCTGATGAACTGGCGACCTGGGTTCTGGCAACTGCCCCGCTCGATGACCTGTTGCGGGTGCTGAAAAACGCCGACGCCAGCATCGGTCCGTACTACCTGTTCATGCATGGGTGGATCGGGGTGTTCGGCGACTCGGAGTTGGCCATGCGTGCGCCATCGATACTGGCGATGACCGGTGCAACCGCGCTGACCGTTGGGTTGGGTACTCGACTGGCCGGGCGGAGGGTGGGCGTGATCGCCGGGCTGCTGTTCGCACTCATGCCGGCCGTCTCCCGCTACGCGCATGAGGCGAGGCCTTACGCGTTGGCCGTTTTCTTTGCCGCGCTGGCGACGTACTTGCTGGTTCGCGTGCTCGATCGACCTAGCACGGTGGGGTTGGTGTGCTACGGGCTGGCGGTGCTGCTTCTCGGCCTAGCGCATTTTGTGGCGCTCATGCTGCTTGCCGCCCACGGATTGACGGTGCTTTCCATGTGTCGCAGTCTGATCCGGCGTTGGTTGGTGGCCGCGGCGCTCGCGGTCGTGGCGATCACGCCGCTGATGTATCTGGGGCAGCGGCAACGAGGCCAGATCTCGTGGATTCCGGAGTTGACCGGCCTGCGCCTGCTCCAGACCCCGGGGGTGCTGACCGGTTCGCTTCTGATGAGTGGCACGCTGCTGGTCCTGGGTTTTCTGGCGTTCTCTTGGCGTGCACCGGCGCTGGTGTGGACGCTGTGGGCTGTGCTGCCGACGATCGGGCTGGGCCTGGTCTCGGTCGGTGTGCCGATGTGGTTGCCGCGCTATCTGCTGTTTACCCTGCCGGCCTGGGTGCTGCTGGCAGCGACCGTGGTGTCACGCCTACGGATCCTGCGGGGGGCGGTGTTCTTAGCGCTGGTGGGGGTCCTGGTTGTCTACGACCACGTGCAGATCCGCGGGGGTGCCGGGCACACACACGATTCCCGGGCGATCGGCATGGTGCTCAACCAGCATGCAGTGTCCTCCGACGCCGTTATGTATGGCAAGTTCGACGAGGACTTCGGTCCTCGCTTGGCCGTTGCGCGCTATACCGATGCCGCCCACCGGCCCAACGACGTGCTTGCCGAGGTGCCGGCGATGGCGCAGGGCAATTTCCGGGCGGTCGAATGCGTTTCGGCGGTCGAATGCGCCGGGGATCCCGATCGGGTCTGGGTCATCCGGCCCGGTAACAGAACTGATGTTCTTGCGGGGATTGGCAAGGACAGGGAGACCCTGTTGAGAGCGGGCTACGTCACGGCGCAGACCTGGAACCTGATCGGCTTCACGGTGGCGCTTCTGACGCGCAAAGCGCCACCGGCGGCGTCCGGCGGGATAGTCAAGAAGTAAGTGAGCGTTACGTCAATCGACTGATCATGACGGCGGATTGGGTGACCTGGCGGCGATTGTTGTTGCGCTAGCGGGTCTCCTGCCCAGTCAACCGGCGTAGCATCAGCCCGATCAAAGCGATCTTCACCATGTCTTCGGCGTGGGCCGTCAACCGCTCATAGTCGCGTGCCAGGCTGCGGCATCTGACCAGCCACGAAAAACTGTGCTCTGCCCGTGCACCGAACCGTCCAACGTCAAAGCCATCCGCCGCATCCCTTGGACTCGTCGTCGCGGACTACAGGATCGGCCGGCCAGCACATCCACATCCGCCCACACCACAAAAAGCACGTCAACCGGTTGGCCCTCGAAGGGAACCTCATCAGTGGATTTGGGCTAAGGCGGTCGTGCATTGCGGTAATCGCTACGGTCAGCAGGAGTATCCAACCGCCTCAGCAGGTACCAGCCCGGTCCGGACTATTATCACTTTGGTGTGGTGCGTTCAGCCGCTGACTGGGCACACCACACCACACCACACCACATGGATCAGCTGATGAGGTTGAAGTTGCTCCAGTTGCCGTCACTGAACTGCAGCTGTGCGAGGACTCCGCCGGTGCCGTTACCGCGGTAGAGGTAAAGCAGGCTGCTGGCAACGCTGCGGGTGATGACATCTGTTCGGCCGTCGCTGGTGAAGTCACCGCCGGCGACCATGCTGTTTATCGCGCCCCAGTCGCCGACCAGCACGGCGGATTGGAGTCCGCCTTGGTCGCCGCCCCGGTAGAGGTACACATTGCCGCTGTCGCTGCGGCGAGCGAGCAGGTCGGGGTTCCCATCGCCATCGAAGTCACCAGCGCCGGTGAGGTGGGAGAAGATGCTCCAGTTGCTGGAGCTGAGTGTGACGAAGGAGTGGAATCCGCTGTTACCGTTGCCCCGGTAGAGGTACAGGATGCCGCTGGCCCGGCTGCGCCCGACAATATCGACCTTGCCGTCACCGTCCCAGTCGCCAACGCCGACCAGGCTGCTGAAGCCGGCCCAGTTTGAGGCAATCTGAACCGCGGCCAGAAGGCCCCCGGCGCCATTGCCGCGGTAGAGGTACAGATTGCCCGAGTCGCCGCGCCGGGCGATCAGGTCGGCATGACCGTCACCGTTGAAGTCGCCGACCGGAACGATGATATCGAATGCGCTGAAGTCACCCAGCAGCCTGTAAGAGCTGATCCCTCCACTGCCGTTACCCCGGTAGAGATACAGGTTGCCGGAGTCTGCTCGGCGGGCGAGGAAATCTGCTCGACCGTCGCCGTCGAAGTCGCGGGTGGGCGTGCCTAGCTTCTTCGCCAAAGCGATGAGGCTAAGCGCGATCCCCTGTGCCTGGTCGTACCGCTCGGGGAAGGCCGAGATCTGGACGGCCTGAGCGATCTGGCCAGCGGTGTAGTTCGGGTGCTGCGCTCCCACTGTCATCGCAGGGGTGAAGAACCTTGTTGCCGCATAACGTACATTCATTATTTGCTCCGGTGTACCCCACCCTTGCGAGGGCCGTTGCTGAAAGACCCCGAGTGAGTCCCGGTCCCCACAGTTCAAGTTGTTCATCCGTGACTCCACCCAGCCGGCCTCGAACCCGGCGAGCATGACCTTGTCAGAAACACCCAAATTTCGGCCGACCCGGTAGACGGTCTGCACCACGTAGGGATCGTAGGTTGTGGGATACGAGGAGCATGCGGCAGACGCGGGGTTCGCTGTGACAGTGAGGTAGCTGGTACCAATGCCGGCTATCAGTGCAAACGCAGCGATGAAGGTTTTGGGCCATCGTCGGCCCGGATGGTAGATCGAGATCATGAAGTGGCTCCTTTGCCTGCATGCGGAACGGGTTCGTCATCGGACGCCACCTGTGGCGCTCCCGCGCCCAGCATCTGCACTGTTGACGCACGTATGAAAAGCGAGCGCTTCAATGTGGCACCTTCCGTGTTCCGGATTGCGGTTTGCGGATTGCGGGTTGCGGAAGGCCGGAAGGGTGCCACGCTCAGGTCATACGATCGGTACGCGAGCGGCACACAGGGCACGCATCAAGCGATGCGCGCCCGCGCGACGGACAGCAGCCCGCATCTGGCATCCTGGCCGGCGGCTTACCCGACGTCTCCCTGCGTTTGCGGGAGCCCGGGGTGAGATTTTCCCCCGGGCGACCCGATCGGCCTTCCACGCGAGATTGTCGCGGTTGGACACTCTTCCGCGGCGGTTCGCGTGCGAGTAAACCCATTGGGCTGCTGGGCATTCGGTGTACTAGCCCTTATACGCGGCGGACGGTGTAGCTCGAGCTGTTCAGGTAGGGCCTGGCGTCGACCGCCTGCACACCCTTGGCGACTCGCCAGATCCCGGACTGCTCGAGGATCTGCTTCGGGGCTGCCTCGAGCGCCCACGGGACGCCATCGGAGGTCTTGCCGAGGTACATGGCGACGTGGCCGGACTTGAGCAACAGGTCGCCACGGCGGATGTTCGCCCTGGACACCGAGGGCAGATTCGCGTTTATCATCTGCGCGGTCGACGTCCAAGGGAAGTAGACTCCTGCCGCCTCGAACATTTTGTAGATTAAACCGGAGCAGTCGAATCCGTACCATCCTGGCCGCAGCACGTAGATATAGCTCTGGCCGCAGTTTCGGCCGTCAAAATGCATCTCCGTGGTGGGCGAGGCTCCGAACCGGTAGTCGCCGCCCCAGCAACCCGTGTAGAGGGACTTCCCGACCTTGGATTGCCCGTACGCGATCGCCGCCTCGATCTGGGCGGACGTCATCGATGTTGTGACGTCGCTGGCGTGTGCGGTGCTGGGGGCGAACGCGAGCCCGACAACGATGGCGAACGCGGCGATTCCGCGGGCAAACCCTGACCGTTTCATTGTTGCTCCTTCCGTTCCGATGACGGACGAACGGTCGCAGGTGCTGGTCATACAGCCGGTATACGAGGAGCACACAGCGCGCACACATCAGGGGACAGGCACACATCAGGGGGACAGGTCAAGCTGCTCCAGCCACGCCCGCACCTTATCGGCGTCTGGGTGGTCGAGACGCTCGAGTATGCCAAGCGCCTCCTGCCAGGCGTTGCGCGCTGATTCGATCTGCCCGGCGGCCTGGTGAGTCTGGCCAAGGTGGGTAAGCGGTATCGCCTCGTGGTAGCTATCGCCCGCTGCCCGCAACTCGAGAATTGCCTCGCGGTAGGTGTCCGCGGCCTGCTGGTAGTCACCCATCCGGTGACGTGCGAACCCCAGGCTGTCCAGCGATTGTGCCATACCCTGGCGGTCACCGAGTTCCCGGTAGAGCGCTACGGCCCGTTCGCAATGCTCAATAGCCTCAAGGTAGTTGCCCAGCTCCGCGTGGAACCAGCCTATACTGTTTGACGACTGTGCCTGCCCCACAAGGCTTCCGGCCACTCGGTAGAGCTCGTATGCCGCTCGGGCGTGTGCCAGGCCGTTGCGGTTGTCGCCCTGTGACTCGAAGGTAGCACTCATGCATAGATGGGTGTATGCCTGCTCGCATGGATCGTCAAAATGCTGATTCAGTTCGAAGGATCTTTGCAGATGGATTTGTGCATCCGCGGTTTGGCCAAGCCGGTTGTAGGCAAGGCCCAGAGCCCGCTGGGCGTGCGCTTCGCCCGCGCGGTCGCCGAGCTGGCTGGTCGCCCTGACCGCGACCTGCTGGGTCGCTACCCAGTCGTGCCAGTGACCGCTACGCGACAGAAAGGTGGACAAAGCCGACGCAAGTTGCCATGTGTACAGGCTCGGGCGTTGGCGCGTGGCTGCGGCTTCCACCGCCGCGAGCAGCGCTTGATGCTCTGCCGTGAACCATGCGTGCGCCTGTGTGGGCTCGGCGAAGCCGTGCCGGGTGACACCCGGTTGCGCTGGCGGAAGCGAAAGCACAGTCCGGTTGGGATAGATCGTGAGCGCTGCAGCATAGGACGTATGCAGGTAGTGGTCTAGCATCCGCTGTACGGCCAAGGCACGGTCCTGCTCGGTGTCGTCGGCCTCGGACCGTGCCGCAGCATAGGCACGCAACAGGTCGTGCATGGTGAACCGCCCTGGCAGGTGCTCGGCGATGAGATGGGCGTGAGCGAGCTCGCCCAGGCGGATGGCGGTCTCCTGCTCGTCCCAGCCCGCTAGGCTTGCCGCGGCCGCGACGCCGATGTCGGGGCCGCAGTGCAGCCCCAGCAGGCGGAACAGGGCCGCCGACGCGCTGCTGACCCGGCGGTAGGACCAGGAGAAGACACTACCGACGTTTACCACGTAATTGTTGTTGGCCACCGACTTCGGGGCGCCGTGCGCCTCCGCCAGCTCCGCGCATAGCGTTGTCAACGAGAACCTGGGATGCGTCGCAGCTCTTGCCGCCGCCAGGCTCAACGCCAGCGGCAGCCGCGCACAGTGCTGCACGATGCCGGCGACCGCCGTCTCCTCAGCGGCGACCCGCTGGATGCCAAGGCGGGACACGAACAGCTGCCTGGCCGTGCAGTCGTCAAGTACGTCCAGGGTGAGCGGGAACGCCGCCTGCGCCGCGATCAGTCCGGTCAGCTGGTTGCGGCTGGTGACGATCGCGACCGAGCCGGGTGTGCCCGGAAGCAGCGGCGATACTTGCTCGGTGTCGAGCGCATTGTCAAGCAGCACCAGCATTCGCCGACCGGCGATCAGCGTGCGGTAGAGAGCGGTTTGAGCGTCCAGACCGGAAGGGATTTTCTCCGCGGGTACCGCGAACGCGTCCAGCAGGATCCGGACGGCCTCTGCAGTGGTCATCGCCGGCCCGTTGGGATCGAACCCCCGCAGGTTGAGATAGATCTGGCCGTCGGAGAACCGTTGGCTGGCCAGGTGGGCCCAGTGGACGGCGAGTGTTGTCTTGCCCACGCCCGCCGTGCCCATGATGACAGCCACCATCGGCTCGGTGGGCGCGTCAAGGGCATCGGCGATCAATGCGTTGAGGGTGCCCAGCTCCATGTCACGGCCAACGAATCCGCGCACATCCATCGGCAGCTGAGCCGGAACGGCCACGGTCGTGGGCTCGTCGCGTGCGAGCGACGGCTGTCCTTGGGCGGGTGCGGCCTGGTCCGGCACGCCCGCCAGGATCACCCTTTCCAGGTCCCGCAGCTCGGCGCCGGGCTCCAGGCCGTACTCCTCGATCAGTGTCTGGCGAGCACGCCGGAATGCGGCCAACGCCTCGATCGTGCGGCCGCTTCGGTGCAGAGCCGTCATCAGATGGGCCACCAAGCGTTCCCGCGCGGGATCGGCGGCGATCGCGTCGGTCAGCTCCGCGATGATGCCGGCGTGGTTTCCAAGGCCCAGTTCGGTTTCGAACAGGGCCTCCCGCAACGCATTGCGCTGCTCCTCGAGGTGAACGCGGACGGTGGCGGCGAACGGGGCGCGCACGCCGGTCAAGGCGTGATCGCCGTTCCAAAGTTCCAGGGCGGCCCGCTGAAGGCGCACCGCATCCGCTGGGCTGTCGGCGTGCCGAGCCTGCGTCACAAACGAGGTGAACCGGGTGAGGTCCAATTGTCCGGTATGGATGATCATCTGGTAGCCGGCTGGCCGGCGCAGCACACTGGCCAGTGCCCGTCCGCCGACCACGAGAGCCTTTCGCAGCGACGACATCATGTTCTTTATCTGGCTGTGGGCGGAATGCGGCAGCGCCTCGCCCCACATCGCGTCAATGAGCTGCTCCATCGTGACAACCCTGTCGCGGTGGAGCAGCAAGTAGCCGAGAAGGTCGATCTGCTGACGCCGGGAGAAGGTGAGCTGCCGGCCGGACACCTCCACCTGTACCGGCCCCAGCAGACGAAACGTACAGTCTGCATCGTGCACGACCATGACTGGAGTTTATGTGCGTCGATGGTGAGGGCAAAGCCGCCGCCGGGCCCGCGATCGCGACGCACTTTGGAAGCCCGAAGAGCCTGTCCGAGAACAGGCGTCGACGAATACTCCTATATTCCTATACATAATAAACACGCGCATAAACGGCCGAACATGCGATGAGTTTTGGTTCTGGCGTGGCGGTGCAGTTTGACGCTGTCTCTGTGCGCCTGACTTTCCCCGGTTCGCTGTGCTGCGCCGCACGTCGACACCGCCGAATTATCGCTCTCTATGGGCAATTGTCGCGATGGGCACGTTCGCCTGGCAGGCGTGGACACAAGTGCATGGGTAAGGGCGGCAGCGAGATCGCAAGGGAGGAACTGTAATGCCCGAAGATACAGCGGTGGATGCCGCTGTCGTGTGGCCGCCGCTTGATCAAGCGTGGCTACGGGTACGGGAGATGCAGACCAAGCTGCACCGTTGGGCGGTAACCAATTTCGACGGCAGTAGAAGTACAGGAGACATTGCTTGTTCTTGGCCCGGTTGATGAGCCGCCGCTGGCACCGGTCGCACCACACGATGCCTTTGAGGTAGTGGTTGTGGTTTCGCTCGCGCACGCCACCCGCTCGGCGGGTGTCGAGCATGACCTGGACCCGGTCGAAGATCTCCCGGGATGTCAGCGGCTGGTGCCGTCCGGATACTCGATGCCTTGGCGGGTGACGTAGCCCAGACAATAACGGTCAAGCAGGATTTGGCCGAGGTCCAGCGGCGCGGTGAGGATGGGAAGTGACGATGTCTGTGCGAACCGGCCTGGCGATACTGGTACTGCTGGTCATGCTGATCCTCGGCGGCATCGGCATAGCCCGCAACTGGCGCAAGCCTGTGGGCTGGCACCGTGACATGGTGACGACCACTTATAGCTGGCTGGGGGCGATGCCGGCACGATGGGCGTTCTACCGAGCCCTGCCAGCGCTGTGGGCGGCCATGGCCGTCTTCTGGCTCGACATGGCGGCGACCGCGTGGCTCAAGGGCGGCGACGTCACGCTTTACCGCCTGGCAACCAAGCTCGCCGATTGGAGCGCGCCCGGTACGGGCGTCCTGCTTCTCATCGCGATTTCGGTCTTTCTCGTCAGCCGGCCGCACTTTCTGATCTTTCCGGCGCTGCGCTCGCAGCCATACCTGCTGCAGGTCTGGGACAACCCTGGAATGAGCCCGGATGGGGGACCGGCCGACAGTGGGGAAGCGGACGCCACGGGCGACCTCGGCGAGCGGGCCGAGCGCCTGACGTCATCGCGCGCTGGCGTGGGTCAAGAGCTTGCCGGGATCGGCGAACGTGACGTTGTCCAGGGCTGGATGCGTGAGCTGGGCCCGCGCTCCGGTCACACGGTCTTTGTCCACCGCTCATGGGGCACGGTTTACGCGGTTCCGGAGAGAAAGGCGGGCATCAGTGTACTTTGGACCGACGGGCCCTCCACGTGGTATGCCGTGCTACCCGGCGCGGCGCGCAAGCAAAACCTGACCCTCGAGCAGGCGGAGCAGATCGTTCTGGAGGCGACTACCTCGTCCGGCCCACCGCAGTGGCCCGACTGGGAACCGCTGTAGGGGCCGGCGGCCTTTGACACCGGGCGCACGCGCCGCAGACCCTCGGCCAAATGAACGCACAAGTGGGCCGTGGGGTAATGCGGCCGCACCGAAGCAGTCCAACGCAGCGGGCGTCCTGCCGAGCGGGTGGTGGCCAAGCAACTGCGCATTCCGGTGGGTGATCCGGTGGTCTCGTTTCGCCCGGCTGCGCCTGGCCGACGATGTGCCCATGGTGGTGGAGCGGACGTCGATACCCCGTGCGCGCACGGGCAAGCCAGCCATGGACGCCAAGTTCATCGGGACCACTGGGTGCATCGGTCGAGTTGGGCGGCGGGGTCGGGGGAGTTTGGTGTAGATGGGTACGATCACGCGCGGCTATGGCGTCCGGGGCCGTCGGGTGAGAAGTTGGGAACATTTGATGAGCAAACGCGTACTGGCATTGGTTTTCGCCGCGGCTTCGCTGGCACCGTTGGCGGTCGTGGTTCAGGGCTATGCGCTTGCCGAGGCGCCGGCACCGGTCTGTGGGGGTGTGTCCGTGGGGGCCGCCGAGGTGGCCGTGTCCGACGAGACGCGCGATCGGCTGGGCCGCAACGGATGGCCGGACAGCGGAATGGGGGTTGAACGCACCGAGAGCGGGCATTATCGGTTCCACACGCCAGACGCCTTCGGTGGTACGGGGCCGGTCAACCAGCGCAACATCGTCTCGGAGGGAACGCTGGAGAATCCGGTCGCTCATGGCGTCATCGCTGCTGCGCCGCTCAAGGGTGTTCCCGAGGGGTACCAATGGGCCGGTGGCGGCCCGATCTGGCGTTCACCCGACGGGACGGTGCTGAAGATCCTGCACCTGGAGCGGTACGCCGCCAACATGTTCTATGCCGAGCTGCATCTGGGCACGCATGACCCGGCGACGGGGGTCACCACCTACCTCGGCCCGTTGGTGCGACCGACGGTCGACTTCGCGACCGCTGCCTCGCTCGGGCAGATCGCCGACGTCGGAATGTCGTCACTGACATTGATCGACGGATACCTGTATGTGTATTTCCCGGACTTCTACCTCGACGGCAGCGGCCGCCCGATGAACACGGCCCTGTCCGTGGCGCGGGCCCGCGCCGAAGACGTGGTTCGTGCGGCCAAGGCCGGCACGGTGACACCGTGGCACAAGTACCACAACAGCATGTGGAATTCCCCCGGAGTAGGCGGAGCGTCAACGGATCTGCAGCCCGGTCAATCCATGCTGTGGGCGCCGCACGCGGTGCGGACTGTTGATGGCGGCGTGATTGTGGTGGCGCCGATCAACGAACGCGAGGTCGTGATGACGACGTCGCGGGATGGCGTCCACGACTGGAGTCCTCGGGTGCCTCTGTTCCGCGATCCGGATCGCTACAACGCCTACGTGACGGTGGTGGGCACCGGCTCGGACCCGTCGTTGGTGGACAAGGACTTTTTCGTCTACCACACGCAGTTCATGGGCATGGAGCCGAACTGGTCCAATGTCCAGCTGGTACGCCACCGCGTAGCCTGCACCGCCGCGACGGCACCGGGCACGACCGCGCTCATCCGATACCTGGACGGTACCGGTCATCACCGGGTCACGGTCGGAGCCGTCCAAGAGCCGGGCGTCTATCCTCAGTTCGGCGGCGTCTGGGGCCTGCTGACCGCCGAACAGCCGGGCACCCACCCGCTGTACGAATGCCGCCAAGGTGTGCGCGACTACTTCGTCTCCCGGGATCGGGGCTGTGGTGGCCGGAGCGTCGCACTGGTGCGCACGCTGGGTTGGATCTACGAGTCGAGGCCGGCTCAGGATTCGACACCGCTGTATCGCTGTGCGCTGCCGGCCATCGCGGACCACTTCGTTTCGATCCTGGCCGACTGCGAGACGCCGGACGCGGTCCAGGAAGGATTGCTGGGTTACGCACTGGCCACATCCCGTACACCGTTTTCGCGCTTCCATGACGGCAAGGATCACTGGGAGTCCACCGACCGGGTGTCCGGGTCCTACACGCTGGAGAGATCGGGCTGGTACCTGGAGAACTCCCGGCTACCCGGCACCATCCCGTTGTATGGCTGCTCATACGCGATCCCGGGCGGAGTGAACCACTTCATCTCCGTCACCTCGAACTGCGAGGGCCTGACCATGGTCCGTCTTGAGGGGTACATCCATCTCGAGCCCCCGCCCGGCGGCGATTATCGGCCGCTGTACCGGTGCTTCCGTGCGCCGGGCAACGACCATTTCATGAGCACCGACGAGAACTGCGAGGGCGTGTCCGGCGCGGTCCGGGAGGGGCGGCTCGGGTACGTCGCGCTCACTGCCGGCTTCACCGTCTGACACGCGGCGGGTGCGGCCGCGATCGTGCGACCGGTCACTACCCAAACGCCGGCCAGTCCCCGTCACGCTCCAGTTCACCGGCTTCTTCACCGCCACCGACACCTATGACGGTGTGCACCCCAGCGCGGCAGGCGACCGGAAGGGCTCCGACAACTGGTATCAGCTTCGGCTGTATCGCCTCATGGAACGGCACCGACGCCGTACCGGCCAAAACCACCTGCAGACCACGCTGACCGAAAAATCAGGCGGCTCCACGGTTTTGCCACCGCGGGGCCGCCGCCTTCGTGTTCCTGGGTGGAGGTGCCGTACCCTCCCGTGAAGATCGACACCTCATCCGGCCAACAGATCGTGAATGGGCCCCAACCGAAGAGGGAGCCGGATGGAGACGGATACAAATGTCGATGTCGATGTCGATGATGCTGAGGTGGTGGCGCGGTCACGTGCTGATCCCGAATGCTTTGCGGTGCTGTTCGACCGCTACTTCCTGCCGTTGCACAGATATGCGTCCCGACGTCTCGGGGGAGCCGCGGGCGATGATGTGGCGGCCGAGACGTTTCTTGTCGCCTTCCGTGAGCGCGGCCGGTTCGACCCGGCGCGCGGCTCCGTGCGCGCGTGGCTCTACGGGATCGCGACCAACCTGATCCGGGGGCACCACCGCGCGGAGGAGCGCGGCTACCGGGCGCATGCTCGCTCGGCGGCCGAGCCCCGCTATGCCGCCGAAGAGGAACGGGCCGATGCGCGCATCGCCGCGGCGGCGGCCCGTGAGGTGCTCGTCGCGGCCCTCGCGGATCTGTCCCGGGGCGACCGCGACGCGCTGCTCCTCGTCGTGTGGGGCGAACTGTCACATGAGGAGACCGCCGAGGCACTCGGTATCCCGGTCGGCACGGTCGGCTCCCGCCTGCATCGGGCGCGGCGCCGGCTGCGGGCCGCACTCGACGACTTCAACCCTTCGAACCAAAGGTGATTGACATCATGGATGAATTAGAGCATCTCGCCGGTGCCCGCTCGGTCGACCCTCCCTCGCCGGAGACGGTGGCGGTTTCCCGCGCGGCCCTGATCCAGCTGGCCGGATCGACTTGCGGCACACCAGCCGTGCGCGCACGGTGGACGCTGAACCTGCGCACGCGGATCCTTGTGCCGGTCGCTGCGACGGCGCTCACGGTCGCCGCGGGCATCGTGGTCGTCATGAACGCGGGCGGCACCGGCGCGCCGAACATCGCCGGATCGGCCGGCTCAGCGGCCCCGTCGTCGAAGCCGGCGGGTGTGCGCGCGTGGGACAGCACGAACGCACCCCAACTGCTGCTCGTCGCCGCCGACCAGGCGCAGCGCGACACGGCACCCGGCACCGGAAACCACTGGGTGTCCACTGTGGAGCACGGGTCGCTGTTCCCGGTCGGCCCCAAGGACAACCGCTACGCCATCATGACCCGCCGCACGGAGATCACCTGGAAGCCGCTGGTGCCCGGCAAGGATTTCGTGTTCGTCTCCCGGTGGGCGGGCGCCGAGCCCGCGTCCGACAAGGACAAGGCCGCCTGGCGCGCCGACGGTTCGCCGACGAGCTGGCCGGTCGACGATTGCGACCCGAGCCGGGTCTACACCGCCGCCCCGGGCGGGCCGGACACCGGCGTGCGAATCCCGCCGGACGCCCAGCCGGACCCCGGCGTGCCCCACGTCCAGATCTCCCCGAGAGCACGGTTCGAGCCACACAGCCGGTTGTTCGAGGTCGTCGGCGAACGCCTGACCGCTGACCAGATCCGCGCCCTGCCGTCCGACCCAGAGGCGTTGCGGGCGTGGCTCCTCGGCGTCATCGAGAAGCAGAACCTGCCACGCGGCAACGCCGTGGAGGCTGGCGAGTCGCTCTTCGACGCGGTGCTCACGCTGGTGCTCGGCACGCCGATCACGCCTGTGGTCCGCGCCGCCGCCTTCCGGGTGCTTGCAGGGGTGCCGGGGATCCGGTCGCTGGGCGTCGTGACCGATGCGAAGGGACGCACGGGCGTTGCCGTGTCCGTCCAGCGTAACGACACCGTCGAGGAGCAGAATGCGGATTCCGGCGGCCCGTACGAGGTGAGCCTCCTGCTCGATCCGGAAACCGGCACGGTGCTGGGGCGGCAGGACCGCGCCGTGCAGCCGGCCGACTACATGAGCTGGGTGCCGGCGGGAGCGATCACGTCGTATCAATTGGTCGACAGCTTCCGGTGGACCAATGACGAGCCGCCTGCGATGCCGCTTGCCAGCGGCTGGGCTCCGAGGCCCGCATGCTGAGGCTCCGGCGCCTGTGCGCTTCCATGATCGTGGTTGTCGTCGCGGCGGGTTCACTGGTCACCGGCACCGCCCCGGCGGGCGGTGCCGCGCCGGGCGCCGATCCGCATGCCCGCTGGGTCACCCTCGTCACGGGTGACCGGGTGCTTGTCCGCCCGTCCGGTGCCGACCTGCGGCTGGTCACCGTCGAGCCGGGCAAGGGCCGCCGGGCCATGCGGTTCAACCACCGGACCCGCGATGGTTGGCACTACGTCGTTCCGGCCGACGCCGAGGCGTTGGTGGCCGCGAACGTGATCGACAAGCGGCTGTTCAATGTGTCGCTGCTGCTGCGCTGGGGCTACGACGACCGCGGCCGTGACACCCTGCCGCTGCTGGTCGCGGGTGGTACGGCGGGGCTGCGCTCCGAGCGGGCGATGCCGAGCATCGGCGCGGCGGCAGTCACCCTCGAGAAGGCCGGAGCAACGCAGTTCTGGGCGGGCATCCGCCCGGCCGGGCCGTTGCGTGCGCTGGCCGGTGGCGTGACCCGGATCTGGCTCGACGGCAAGGTGGAGGCGCTACTTGACCGCACGGTGCCGCAGATCGGCGCACCGGCGGCGTGGCAGTCCGGCTACACCGGCGCGGGCGTGACGGTCGCGGTGCTCGACTCCGGCATCGACACCACGCATCCCGATCTGGCCGGCGCGGTTGTCGGTGAGCGCGATTTCACCGGCAGCGCAACGGGTCCGCGTGATCTGCTCGGCCACGGTACCCACGTGGCGGGCATCATCACCGGTGACGGCACGGCTTCGGGCGGCAGATACCAAGGGGTGGCGCCGGATGCGACGCTGCTCAACGCCAAGGTGCTCCGTGACGACGGGTTCGGCCGAGAATCGTGGCTGATCGCAGGCATGGAGTGGGCCGTCGCGGAGGGCGCGCGGATCGTGTCCATGAGTCTCGGTGCGTCGTTCGGCACGCCCGCCGATCCGATGGCCGAGGCGGTCGACCGGCTCACCCGGCAGACGGGCACGCTGTTCGTCGTGGCGGCGGGCAACAGCGGGCCGGGCGAGGACACCATCAACAGCCCGGGCACCGCCGACCTCGCGCTCACCGTCGGGGCGGTCGACGGGCAGGATGCGGTGGCCGGCTTCTCCAGCCGCGGGCCACGCCAGTCGCGCGCCGGGATCAAGCCCGACCTGATGGCACCGGGAGTCGGCGTCGTGTCGGCGCTGGCGCCAGGATCGCTGATCGCGAAGCGGGAACCCGTGGTTGACGGGCACTACGTCGCACTGTCCGGCACCTCGATGGCCACGCCGCACGTGTCCGGCGCGGCGGCACTGCTCGTGAGCCAACACCCCGACTGGCGGGCGGAGCGGTTGAAGGGTGTGCTGATGGGCAGCGCCACGGCGCTCGACGGGGCGAGCGTGCACACGCAGGGCACCGGACGCGTCGATGTCGCCCGGGCCGTCCGGCAGCCGGTCTTCGTCACACCGTCCAGTGTGGACGTCGGCGTCGCCCTGTGGCCGCACGGGGACGACCAACCGATCGACACCACCCTGACATATCACAACGACGGGGACGCGCCGGTCACCCTTGACCTGTCGCCGCGGATGCGCGGCCCGGCGGGTGACGCGCCCGCGGGCATGTTCACAGTGACGCCGGCCGAACTTGTTGTGCCCGCCCGTGGGACGGCGACCGCACGGCTCACCTCCGACACCCGCGTGGAGGCACCGGACGGGCGTTACGAGGGCACGGTCGTGGCCACCGGGGGCGGCACAGAGATGCGCGTTCCGGTCGCGCTGGTTCGGGAGGTGGAAAGCTACGACGTGACGGTCACCGGATTCGACGGCACCGGCGCGGCGCCCTATGAATTGCTCGCCGGTTTCGCGCACGTCGACACGGGCGACCACCACGTCGCGGTCGCCACCGATGGCGTGGGGCGGGTCCGGATACCCAGGGGCACCTACTTTGTGGTCGCGACCATCAGCACACCGATCGGCGACGGGTTTTCCCACGTGCTCACGGCCGAACCGGCGTTCGTCGTCGACGGCCCGCGCACGCTGGTGGTCGACGCGCGCAAGGCGAAACCGGTCGCGTTCCGACTGGACCGGCCGGATGCCGCGTTCGTCGGACAGTGCCTGATCGGGTTCTTCCGTACCATGGCCGGGCAGGTCAACAGCGATGAGACCATCGGACGGGTGGAGCTGCTCGCGGTCATCCCGTCGAGCACGTCGGCACCGGCCGACCAGTTCACCTACCAGGTGATCGCCCAGGCGGGCCGGTCCGACGGCAACGGGGGCTTCACCAACTCCCCGTACTCGTACCTGGTGAACTGGACGCATCCCGGCAGCATCCCGGCCGACCTGACGCCGCGCATCCGTGACGCCGATCTTGCCCGGGTCACGCACCGCATCGCCACGAGCGGACCGGATCAGCGGGCGTGGTTCGGCCCGGTCGGCCCGCTCGCGGTGCCCGGCACGATCACCCAGCTCGTCAGCCCGGGTCTCCCATCGCAGACTCCGGTCGGGGTGTATGTGGGCGGACGAGGACCGGACGACGGCTACCCGGACATCGCCTACTACCCGGCCTCGGTTACCTACCGGCCGGGAGACGCGGTGCAGCGGCGGTGGAACGTCGGGGTGTTCGCCCCGACGCTCATCGACGACTACGAGTTCGTGCCCTACCTGGCCCGGAGCGGTAACCGACTGTGGGCTGGTGTGCCACTGTTCGGCAGCGGCGTGGGTGGTCAGGCCGGGACAAGCGCGACCGACACGATGCGGCTGGCGTTGTTCAAGGACGGCACGCTCATCGGCGAGTCGCCTTACCAGGCCGAGGTCTTCGAGGTACCGGACGACCCGGGCGCTTATCGCCTCGAGTCCACCGCCACGCGCAGCGTCTCGACGTTGTCCACGCATCTGTCGGCGGCCTGGACGTTCAGGTCGTCCAAAGTGGACGAAGTCCTGCCGCTGCTGGCTGTCGGCTTCCGGCCGCAGCTCGACGAGCACAACCGGGCGCGGGCGGGGCGGCTGGCGACGTTCCCGGTGTCGGTGAGCCAGGCACCGGGTGCGAACGCCGGGCAGGTGACCGCGCTGACCGTGGACTTCTCGTTCGACGACGGCCGCACCTGGCACCCGGCAAGGGTCACCGGCAGCGGGGCGGATCGGTGGGTCACGGTCGTGCACCCGCCGGGTGTGCCGTTCGTTTCGCTGCGGGCCAAGGCCTCCAGCGACCGAGGCGTCACGGCGGAGCTGACGGTCGTGCGCGCCTACAGCCTCCGCTGACCGCTCAGTCAGGTCTCCCGGACCGGTGGTTGTCACCGGCCCGGGAGACCGGTCTGCTCGGTCGGGTTCAAGACGATGCCGCAGACGAATCCGCCTGCTCATCGCGCCCGCGCCACTGCGCCGGCCAGCTTATTGCGCGTGTGCGGTCCTTCCTTGTCAGACCTATGGTCTCTGGGTGAGGAGGTGGGCTTTGTAGCCTTCGCCTACGCCGGGTTCGGGTGTGCCGTTCCAGTCGCGGATGAGTACGGCGCCGCCGGTGCAGCCCCACGGGTTCCAGGTCCATGCCAGGTAGGAGATGGCGTGCGCGTCGGCCCACCTGACCAGCCGGTCCATGTAGTCGTAGCCGCAGTTGTCCTGACCGAACTCGCCCAGCACCACCGGGACCTGAGCCGCGAGCGGGGCGATCTGGCTGTCCCAGCACGACTCGTTGGCGCAGGCGTTGAAGCTGTACGCATGCCACGACGCGACGATGTTGTTCAACGGGTCGTTCGGCTTGTACACCAGCCACTCCCGCATGTCGTTGGTCCATTCCAGCCCGCTGACCATGAGGATGTTGGTCGCGCCGGTCGCGCGGACCGCGTCGACCAGATCCTGCATGCCGGCTGCCTCATACGGCAGCCCGGCGCAGGTGCCGCCGTCGCGCAGGCACTGCCAGCCCAGGGTCTTGTTCCATTCGGCGGGCATGTCCGGGTACGGCTCGTTGAACAGGTCGAACACGACCGCGTCGTTGCCCTTGAACGTGTTGGCCACGCTGGTCCAGAACTGCGGGGCATACCGCGCGTCGGGCATCGGCTTCTGACAGACCGCGGCCGCGTCCTTGCAGTGCCATTCCGGGCTGTTGGTGTAGGCGCCCCAGTTCCAGTGCAGGTCGAGGATCACGTTGATGCCATTGGCCACCAGCAGGTTCACATATTCCTTGACGCCCTGCTGGTAGGTGGCCCCGCTGGGTGTGCCGTTGAGGCCCAGCCAGCACTCCTCGTTGAGCGGAACCCGTACCGCATGAATGTTCCAGGTCTTCATCGCGTCGACCGACGCCTGGTCCACCGGGCCGAAGTCCCACTGGCCTTTGCCTTGCACGCAGGCGTACTCGCCGCTGGAGCGGCTGACACCCAGCAGCCGGTACGGCCGCCCGGCCGCGGTGACGATCCGGTTGCCCGACACCCGCAGCTTCGGCGCCGGGCCACCCGGGCTCGGGCTGATGCTGGGGCTGGGGCTCGGTGTGGGGCTGGCGGTCGCCGTCGGGCTGGGTGTGATCACCGATCCGGTGCATGGGATGTTGTTGATGGCAAACGATTGCGGTATCGGGTTGACGCCGCGCCAAGAGCCGATGAACCCGATCGTCGTGGAGGCGCCGGTGCGCAGCGATCCGTTCCAGCTCATGCTGGCCGCCGACACGCGGCTGGCGGACTGGGACCAGGTGGCGCTCCAGCCATGCTCGACTCGCTGGCCGGTGTCCGGGAAATCGAACGTCAAGGTCCAAGAGGTGAGCGGGTCGCCGAGGTTGGTCAGCTTGACATCGCCCTGGAACCCACCGGCCCACTGCCCAACGACCGTGTAGTTCACCGAGCAACCGGTGCTCGCCGCCGACGCACTGCCGGTGACGATCGCCGCGCCGGTGGCAGCGGCCAAACTCGCCAAAGCGGCCGCCATGGCCGCGTTGCGATATTTCATCGGGATCTCCTCTGGCATCTGAGGTGACCCGCAGGAACGCTTCGGTATCCTTCTTAGTTAATTTCCCTATCAAAGTCAAGAGCGCAGATCTCCGCGCACCGCGGGGGCGGCGTCCTTGCGGGACGCCCTTATCGCTGGAGGCGTAGCAGCGTGAGTTCGCTTTGCAGGACAAGCACCGCGCCACCGATCGCGGCGGCATCCGAGCCGTTGACCGACGGCACCACCTCGATCGGGTGGAGTCGGCGGGCGAAGCTGCGCCGCTGCACCTCTTCCTGGATGACCGATTGGTAGATCGAGCCGGCCGCGGTGAAGCTGGGCCCGGCCAACACGACACGGTCGAGATCGAACAGGGTGGTCATCGTAACGGCGGCCGTGCCGAGAAGGCGGGCCGAGGCTTCAATCAGGCTCCGCGCGACCGGATCACCCGCGCCGGCGGCTGTCGCGATGCGCCCGAAACCGGTGAGAAAGTCGGTGCCGGCCGGGTCAAGTCCCAGCCGCTGCCCGAGCCCGCCGGTCGTGAAAGCCTGCCTGATCACGGCTGAAGGTCCGGCGTAATTTTCGAGGCAGCCACGGTTGCCGCAGCCGCATTCCTCGCCGTTGACCGCGTCGATGGCGATATGGCCGATCTCTACGCTGTTGGAGGACGTGCCGCGGTACACGTCGCCAGCGACCACCACCCCACCGCCGATGCCGCTGGCCATGTAGATGCAACCGTAGACGCTGCCGGGCTCGACCGCGCCCAGCCAGTACTCGCCGATCGCCGCCGCGGCCGCGTCGTTGTCGAGCAGCACGGGCAGCTTCAGGACCTCCGACAACCGCTGCGTGATGGGATAACCCATCCACTCGTCGGTCGGCTGAGGGGTCAGCAGCACACCCGCCTGCCGATCCTGCGGGCCGTAGCTGACCAGACCCACGCCCAGCACCCTGGACCGGTCCACACCCGATGTGGCCAATAATCCGTCCACCCGCGATGCCAACACCGGAAGCGCTTGGTCCGGCGGCATCAACGCGGTGCCCTGGAACGAGGTGCGCGCCACCGGCCGGCCCGCCAGATCCACCAGCACCACCACGCACAGGTTGCGCTCGAACAGCACCCCGACGCTGTAGCAGGCCGGCGGGTTGAGCTGCAACAGGGTGGGGGGCTTGCCGCCGGTGGAGGCGCCCCGCCCGACCTCGACGACCAGTCCCTCGCCCATCAGCTCACGGACAACCTGGGTGATCGTCGGCCCCGTCAAACCGATACTGGCCGCCAGCTCAACCCGGCTGATCGTGCCCGCCGCACGAATCAGATTGAGCACCATCCCACGAGTCTTCGACCTGCCACCCCCGACCAGACTCGTGAACATGCGCGCTCCTTCGCTGCGGAGGGACCTTCCGCAAATTAGCTTACTAACTTTGTCCCTTTCCGCGCCCTGGCGATCGGCGCGCGCCGCCGCGAGCCGGCATGCAGCTTCAGGCCCTCGCTTCACCGGGCCCTCGCTTCACCGGCCCGCGCGACAAAGAGCGGGCAAGCGGCTACCACACCTCAGTCCGCCGCCTGCGGACCCGCCTATAGAGCTGGTGCGCCAGCCGCGCCGCGGGCGGAGCCATGACCACAAGAAGAATCAATAATCCCAGGGCGGTCGCCGCCAAGGCATAGAAATGCGGAGAGGTGGCGGGAGCCGACGAGACGCCGCGAAGCCGCCAAGGCGGTGAGATGACGGTCAGGATAGTGCCTTGTGCCTCATCCACGGCGACGGTGGCATGGGCCGCATAGCTGGTGTCAGCGTGATCATGGACATGGTCCGCGTGAACATGTCCCGGAGCGAGAAGCTCTCTCGAATCACGCGAGCGATCGCGCTCGTCCCCAAGCAGGAAGATCCTCCCGTCGGGAACGACAATGTCGAACCGGCCGAACACCTCATTGGCCCCCCACGCATACGGCTCCTGCAGCGGTTCACCGTTGAGGAGCAGGGCACCACCGGTGCCACAGCAAGAAATTCGGTCGCCGGCCACCGCCACCACCCGAAGAACGAACATGTGCCCGGTCGGTACGCCGGGCCAGTGAGTACCTTTCACGAGGACGACGTCACCGCGCTGAGGACGACGGGCGTTCCGCTCAGCGGGATCGACCAGCGCGACCTCGCCGATGCGGAAGGACGGCGCCATCACACCGGTAGTGGCGACGTATGTGTCATAGCGGATCGTCATCACAAGCAGGCCGGCAAGCAGCAAGAGCAATCCGCCGACAGCACTCGCCCTTCGAGCATTCATTCTCATTCCCGTCTCAGATCCTCTGTGCGAAGGCTTCGCCCCGTGACGATGCTTGCCGCGCCGAGGACGATGACGGAGGCGACAACAACCAGCGGAAGCATCGCGTCCAGCGTGCCCATGTGCCATGGTCGATGGACATCGTTAAGCCGCAGCACAGCGTTGCCGGCGAGGTGGCCGACTAATCCACTTGCCCCGATCACCAATCCAAGCGGGGTCAGAAGCTGGATCAATTGCACTGCCCGCACGCCGCGAACCCGTATGCCGAGCACGCGCAGGGAAGCCACGTCGCGTCTGCGCTCCACCGCCCGATCCACCGCCGCGATGGCGAACGCCAGGATGCCGAGCAGGAAACCGACGAAGGTGCCGGCGGAGAGCACACCGCGCTGGTGGTAATAGGTCTCCAGAAGGACGATGTTTTCAGCCGGGACGTTAAGGCGAAGGTTCGGTGAGATCGCGGCCGCCGCTGCTTTGAACTTGGTCAGCTCTCCCTTTTCTCCGGAGACAAGGAAGGTCACGTCTGCGTCCGGCGTCCAGCCGAATACAGGCTCGCTTCCGGTGTACAGCAAGGAAGCGCTAGCCGCGTTGGCAAAAAGCGAGCCCTGCGGGACAACGAGCACATCGGCGGGGACGGGGATCTCCTTCTTCGTGCCGCTCGCGTCGAGGAAGGTGACGGGTAGGCCGGCAGGGATGTCGAAGGGCGACCCCAGCATGCCCTCCTGCACGAGGCGATACCAGCGGCCGTCGCCGCAATTGCCGACGTCGGAGGTGACCAACGTCTTGAGATCACCGCAACGTATCGTCACGAGGTCAATGCCGACATACTTGATGAGATCGGCGATCCCATTGGGCGACTCTCCCGGTTGCACAGGCGTGATAGCACTGCGTTGCACCGTCCATCGATAGGATGCGTCCAGTTGAAAGCTGCGCTGCAACAGTTTTGGGTCCGTTTCCGGTCCGCCGGCGATCTGTACCTCGTAGTTGGTGACGACGGGCCCAGCGCGCATAGCCAGATCCCGCATGACACCTTCGCCGATGCCTGCCACCAGAATGAGCAGGGCGACGCCCGCCAGCAGACGGATGGTCGCCGATGGCTCCCACACCATCCGTCTGGCGGCAAGTCTCACCGACGTCGGAAAGCGGTCATGGGTGAGCAGGGATCCAGCGGCGGCGAGCAGAGGACGCAAACCAATCAGCAGGCCCACACAAGCGGTCAGCACCCCGCCTAACACGAGCCACCCCATCGGGCCTGTCATCGCGACACGGATAGGGAGATCGTCTGTCCGATCCGGCACGACGAGCAAGGGATAAGCGAGTATGCCGAGCCCGATCATCAGTGGGAGCAGCAGGGCCATCCGGGTTGGCCCGTCACCCGTGTCCGCCCGCCCCTCAACCGGCCGCGCGAGTGCGCGCCGCAGGCCGATCGCGCCGACAAACGCCGACACGGCCGTGATGACGCCGATGATGAGCACGGCATAGCCCGTGGAAAGTTCGGCGGTTTCCGGGAACCAGCGGAAGCCGATGATGCCGGAACCTGCTATCACGGGGTTGACCAGCTGGAAGAGCCCAATTCCGAGCACTGCTCCAACTCCGCCTGCGAGAGCCGCCTCGCCTGCGGCCAGGCGCAGCGCGCTCGATCGCCTCAGCCCCAACAGACGAAGCGCGGCATAGCGCCGGGCCCGCGTAGCCGCGGCAAGTCTGGAGCAGATGACCAGATAGATGACAACAGGCGGCAACACAAGCATGGCAAGCATTTCGGTGAGTCCCGCCTGCTGCTTGTCGAGAGCGAACTGATCGCGACTACCCCATCCGATGGCTTGATGGAGGTCACCTACGTCGTCCCGGCGCACACCGATGTAGGCGAACAACTCGTCCGGCCCCAGCAGGCCCGCCGGTCCGATGGTGCCGATGACGGCTCCTGGCACCACCTGCCGTAGCGCGGCGTCATCGGCGAGAGCCGCGGAAAGCTGCGGGGACACAACGGATTCACCCGGACCGGGTAGCCGTGAAACCCCTGGGGGCAGTGGTGCGTCCGGCCGGACTTCGGCGACAAACACGCGGCCCAGGCGGTGGCCATTCCAGACCTCGGTGGCCTCGGAGAACAGGAACCGCTCCATGCCTTCGTTGGGTGCCGGTCTGGTCGCACGCGCGGCCACCACCGCTTCGCGAGCGTCCAGCACCACGGGAAGCGCGGCAACCAGGGTGGCACAGAGGACTCCCATGGCGATGCCAAGGGTCATGAGCGCGAGACGGACCGCACCGGCCGGGCCTCCACCTCGCATGAGCCGCAGTGTCAGCCTGATCATGAGGCCGCCTGCCCGCACCGGCCGTCGGCAATCCTGATGACGCGATCCGCCTGCGCGGCCACCCGCTCGTCGTGCGTCACGATGACGACCGCCGCACCATCGTCGTTCGCAAGCTGAAGCAGCAGATCCAGCACGACCATGCCGTTGGCCGAGTCGAGCGATCCTGTCGGTTCGTCGGCGAAGAGGAAGGACGGCCGATGGGCGATCGCCCGCGCCACTGCGGCGCGTTGCGCCTGGCCGCCCGAAACCTTGCTCGGTCGGCGTTCGGCATGGTCGGCGAGCCCGAGCCTGTCCACCAGCTCGTCCACTCTGGACACCCGCTCGCGGCGCTTGACACCATTGAGCTCCAACGGAAGTGCGATGTTCTCGCGAAGCGTCAATTCAGGCACCAGTTCGGCGAACTGGAACACGAACCCGAATCGGGAACGCCGCAGATCTGACCGCTCGTCGTCTGGAAGCCTCGCCAGATTGGTTCCCGCGAACCGAACCTCGCCGGAGTCCGGCGCGATCAAGCCGGCCAAGCAGTACAGGAGTGAGGACTTTCCCGATCCGCTCGGACCGACCATAGCCACGATTTCACCTGATGCGATGGTGGCGCTCGCTCCCGCGAGCGCCACTGTGTCCCCGTAACGAAGGTGGACCTTCTCCGCTACGAGATCACCCAGAGACGGTAGTACCATTTGTCGTCCCGGTTGACGCGAAGCCCAGCGTGGGGGCAACCGCCAACACGGCAGCCCCCGTGATGCTATTGAGTCGCATGCCGGCAAGCGAGCAGCCGGACACGGCATGGCTAACGCTCACCTTGGACCTCCCCGTGTATTTCCATCGGTCGACCGCTGCGCCCGACCCCGGTTCAAAACCATAACGTGTCAATGTTACGGCCGTCGATGACGAGCGAGGGTTCTCCCGAAGACTTCGAAGATTTATTGGCTATGCACCGAAATGTTCCTGGTGCTTTGGTCGCAATGGGTGCACGTTTGACCGGTGACGGGACCAATTTTTCGAAGTGACCGCGACCTTCAGGCGACCATTGTCGAGGAGCTTCGTGGCGATCCTGGCATTGAGTCTGCGCTGATCAAGGTGTCGGTGCGCGGCGGTGCGGTGCGGCTGTCCGGCGAGGTGCCGAGTTGGCGGGAGAAACTTGCGGCGAGCCGATCGGCTATGCGAGTTCGCGGTGTCAAGGCCGTGGGCGACGAAATGACGGTGAGCAGGCCCGCGTGATGCGCGGCGGCGTCGTTTCCACCTGGTGGGGTAGGATGGGAGGTAATCCGGGAGACGACATCACAGTTGAGGTGCCAGCCAGGCCGGCTGCTTAGGGACATGTGATGTCAAAGCCTCGTTTTGCGCCCAATCTCCTGATATTGGCGCCCACCTCTGCGCGAGCGTCCACTCTACGCCTGTGGATCGCATCGAACGGTGTGCACAGCGGCCTGCTTGACGGAGCATGGTGGCCCAGGTCGCATGATGCCGCGGCGGAGCTTCCGGCGCTGATTATGTGCATCGATGGGGCACGCGGCACCGTCGCTCGTCTTGTGCTGCCGGTTGATGGCTGGGATAGCCACCCACGCCGATTGAACATGGGCGATCGCCCGCTGTTGCTGGACTATTTCGCCAGTCAGCCCGCGTCCCTGCTCACCGCCTTCTGCGCCGGTGGCGACCGCGTCGATCTTCTGGTGTTGCCGCCGGAGACCGCGCCGGACGAGGCACACGCCGCGATGGCGATGGTCGCTGTCGGCTCGAATCGCCTCACCGCGCCTTATCCGCGCTGAGCATCGCTCATCGCACCCTGCGCACGCCACGGCCGCTGCGGTCCGCAGCCGGTACCAAGTTATGCATCTGGAGGTAGGCAATGAACCGTGCCGACAAGACCGTAGTGATGAAGACGGCCGTGGCACCGACTGCCTGGCGTGAGCCGTCCCTTCCCGATCGCGGGTCGCCCAGCGTATTGGCTGTGAGGTCGGCGGCGGGCCCGAGCAAGGCGGTCTCGATCGGGATGGTGAGCACGTATCCGCCCACCCAGTGCGGCCTGGCGACGTTTACCGCATCGCTGCGGGCAGGGCTTGCCGCCGATGACCCGAGCCTGTTTGTGGGCGTCGTCCGGGTCGGGCAGGCTGCGCCATCCTTTCACGACCAGGATGTCGCGCACGTTGTGGCTTCCGAATCGGAGGCCGGGATTCAGGATGCGGCACGGGCTTTGAACAAATTCGACGTGGCGGTCATCCAGCACGAGTACGGGATCTACGGTGGAGCCGACGGCGAGCAGGTGCTTGACCTTCTGGAGCTGATCCGGGTGCCCGTGGTCGTCGTGGCGCACACGGTCCTTGCCGCGCCCAGCCGCCGTCAGCGCTACATCCTGGAGACGTTGACGCAGTCCGCCGATGCCGTGGTGACGATGTCGGCGACCGGCCGCCGCAGGCTGCTCGACGACTACCGGGTGGAGCCGCGCAAGCTCCGGCTGATCCCGCACGGTGCTCCGGCCGGGACCAGCCTCGATCGGGTCCGGCGGGTGGTGAATCGGGCGCATCCGATGGTGCTCACCTGGGGCCTGCTCGGCCCGGGAAAGGGTATCGAGTGGGGCATCGACGCGCTGTCGGTGATGGATCCGGATGGTCCCAGGCCGAGATATGTCGTTGCCGGGCAGACGCACCCCAAAGTGGTTGCCCAGCAAGGTGAGCGCTATCGCGAATTCCTGAGCGAGCGTGCTGAACGTAAGGGCGTTGCTCACCTGGTCGAGTTCGAGCCGGGCTATCTGAGCGCTGAACGGCTGCGTGAGCTGTTGCGCGAGGCCGACGTGGTGCTGCTTCCCTACAACTCTGATGAGCAGGTCACCTCGGGCGTCCTGACCGAGGCCATGGCGGCCGGCGTGCCTGTGGTGTCGACCGACTTCCCCCACGCCGTCGAGCTGCTCGGCGATTCGCGGGGAGGTTTACTGGTACCACATAAAAATCCCGCAGCCATAGCGGCGGCCTTGACCAGAATCACCGCCGAGCCCGGTCTGGCGCAGGCGATGTCCACGCACAACACGAGTCTGGCATCGCTGATGGACTGGCCAACCGTGGCCGGGCAGTATGGCCGGTTGTTCGAGGCGTTGCTGCGACAGTCGTCTGTGTCGAGCCGGTGAGCCCTGCCCTCAAGGCCGCATTCGCTCACCTCCTGCGCATGTCCGACTCCACCGGCCTGTTCGAGCACGCGCAGGGTGCGGTGCCGCGCCGCAATCACGGTTACTGCGTGGACGATGTCGCACGTGGCCTTGTGGTTCTGGCCCGGGAACCCCGCTTGAGCACCGAGCTGCACCGGTTGGCCGAGCGCTATCTGGCGTTCGTCTCGCACGCTCAGGTCCACACCGGGGCGGTACACAACCGGCTCGGGTTCGACCGGCGGTGGAGCGACAGCGCCGGGTCGGGTGACTGGTGGGGGCGCGCGCTGTGGGGCCTCGGGACGCTGGCCGCGCGTGGCGGAGATGGTTGGATTCGCGACGAAGCCTTGTCCCGCTTTGAAATCAGCGCCGTACACCGCTCGCCTTCCCGGCGAGCGATGGCCTTCGCCGCGCTCGGTGCCGCCGAGGTGTTCAGCCAGTACCCCGGGCACCGTCCGGCACAGGCCCTGCTGACGCTGACCGCTCGTGCCATCGGTCGGCCGGCCGGCGATCCGCGCTGGCCATGGCCGGAGAAACGGCTCTACTACGCCAATGCCGTCCTGCCCGAGGTGTTGCTGGCCGTCGGCCAGGCCCTCGGCGACACCGCGCTCATCGACGACGGCTTGGCTCTGCTGTCGTGGCTGCGCAAGGTGGAGACCCGGGATGGACATCTTTCGGTGACTCCGGTCGGCGGGTGGTCAAGGGTCGATGGGCGGCCAGGCTTCGATCAGCAACCGATCGAGGCCGCCTCCCTCGCCGATGCCTTCGCCCGAGCCTTCGCCGTCACCGGCGATCCTGTGTGGACAGACGGTATCCGGATGTGCGCCGCGTGGTTCATGGGAGACAACGATATCGGCAAGCCGGTGATGAACGCCGACACCGGCGGCGGCTGCGACGGTCTCGGCCGCAGCGCGGTGAGCCTGAACCAGGGGGCGGAGTCGACGCTGGCCCTCATCTCCACACTTCAGCATGAAAAGAGCCTGACACTTCAGCATGAAAAGAGTCTGGAAAGGAAGCAACCATGAACGATTGCCTGCTCAGGTTGGCGCCCCGCCTGCGAGCCGACCCGCGCAGGGTGATCGCCAAGTTGTTCGTGCCCGGCGAGGAGGCCTCGGACAGCCAGTCGCGGGTGTATCAGATCGTCGAGCGAGTGCGAAAGCTGACCGAAGAGCAGGTAAGCGCCGGGCTCGATGCGGTGCGTGTGGGGTTTGTGTCCAGGCACCGCGACTTTGAGGACATCCTGGAGCGGCATGCGTCACTCGTGTCGGCCCGTCTGCATGAGACCCAGCAGTTCTCCCGGCAGCGGCGCCTTCTGCTTGGGGCATACCTGACGCACGAGTTCTCGGTGGAGGCGGCGGCGCTGTGCAATCCGTCCATGGTCGAACATCCGGACCAATCCGGGGTACCCGAGGGAAAGACCCGATTCTTGATGAGTGTGCGGGCGATCGGGGAAGGCCACCTGTCGTCAGTGGAGTTCCGCACCGGGATCGTGTGGCCGGGCGGGATCGTGGTCGACGACCCGGGAAGGTTTCTGTCGACGGCCGCGCGCACCACGCGTGACCTCGAAAAGACGCTGATCGTCAACCGCCTCGACGACCTCGGGGTCGATCCCGCGACCGCAGGGCAGGTGCTCTCGGAACTGCCGGACGTCTTCACCGAGGAGATGTTGCGGCGGGCCATGGCGCAGCTTCATCCCCACCTGCTCGCACGGCAGGCGGTGCAGAAGGCGGTGCAATGGGTCGGCTACGTCGTGTCGAGCCAGTACGATCTGGCCTTCCCCGAGGGAACGCCCGTCGGCGAGCAGCTGATCTGGCCGAGCGGCGCCGCCGAGAGCCATGGCATGGAGGACGTGCGGCTCGTGCGCTTCGCCGGCGACGATGGAGCCTTCCTCTACCACGGCACCTACACGGCATACGACAGCGACCATGTCGCACCACATCTGCTTACCACACAAGACTTTCGCACGTATCGGATAGGTCCGCTGGCCGGGCCGGCCGCCCGGAACAAAGGAATGGCACTGTTTCCACGCCGTGTCGGCGGGAAGTACCTCGCGCTGTCCAGATGGGACAGAGAGAACATCAGCCTCTCCGCTTCGTCTGACGCGGTGTATTGGGAGCGCGGGCCGATCCTCCGCTCCACCATCGATCCCTGGGAGTTCATCCAGGTCGGCAACTGCGGATCCCCGATCGAGACCGAGGCCGGCTGGCTCGTTCTGACGCACGGCGTCGGTCCAATGCGGACCTACAGCATCGGCGCGATCCTGCTGGACCTCGACGAGCCGCATCGCGTGCTTGCCGAGACCGCTTCACCGCTGCTCGCACCCGATGCGCAGGAGCGGGATGGATACGTGCCCAACGTGGTCTACTCCTGCGGCAGCCTCCTGTCCGACGATGTGCTGACCATTCCCTACGGCATCAGCGATGCGGCGATCGGCTTCGCCCAGATCGGGCTCGCGACGATCCTCGAGCGGATGCGGCGCAACACCGAATAGGCGACCTGGCCGCCAACAGCAACGTGCGCATGGAGGACCGCGCGGTGACAGAATCGATCGGTGATGAGCAGCGACGCAGTGCCGCGGGGAGTTCCGCTTGTGGTGGGCAAGATGAGCGTGCCACAGCGTCGGGCAGGCATCGTGCCGCGTCGCCGGTTGATCGACGCCCTCCGCGATGGCACACCGCTGGTGGTGATGGTCGCGCCGGCCGGCTGGGGAAAGACGACGCTGCTCACCGACTGGGCGCACACGGTGGCGGGCGAAGGCGGTACCGGCGTGGGTTGGCTGACCCTCGACGAGGCGGATGACGAGCCGTTCCGGTTCTGGACCTATCTGGTGTCGGCCATTCGCGTCGCCGACGAGACGCTGGGCGCAGCGGCATTGGCCGCGCTGCGGGTGCCGGAGATGGACCCGCTGGAGGCGGCCGTGCCCACACTGCTCAATGACCTCGCGACGCGTCCGGGTCAGCTCACCGTCGTGGTCGACGACCTGCACGTCATCCGCGATCGCCGTATCCACGAGGGCTTGGAGTTCCTGCTCGCCTACCTGCCGCCCGGCGCACGACTGGTCCTCGCCGGCCGGTCCGACCCGCCGCTTCCATTGGCCCGCATGCGGGCGCGCGGCGAACTGACCGAAATCAGGGCCGCCGACCTGCGGTTCACCGCAGGCGAGGCACGTCCGCTGGTCGCGGCTGTCAGCGGCCGCGGGGCGCAGCGAGACGAGTTGCCGCAGGACGCGGTCGTGGATGTCGTCACGCGCACGGAGGGCTGGGCGGCGGGTCTCCAACTGGTGGCGCTGGCCCTGCGCGGCGCGCCCGCCTGGCCCGCGGACCTGACCGGCCCGGCGGACGGCAACCGGCATGTGGTCGACTACCTCACGGCGGAGGTGATCGACGGCTTGGCGCCCGAACAGCGCGACTTCCTGCTGCGTACCTCGGTGCTTGACCGTCTGGCGGGCCCGCTGTGCGACTTCGTGCTTGAGCGGCGCGAGTCGGCGCGGATCCTCGCCGAGTTGGAACGCGCTGACCTGTTTCTGGTGGCGCTGGACGCCCGGCGGACCTGGTACCGATACCACCGGCTGTTTCGCGAGGCGCTGCTGCGGGAGTTGCGCGCCACCCACGCGAGCGAGGAATCGGCTCTGCTGCTGCGGGCGGCGTCGTGGCACCGCTCGGCGGGCGATCGGGAGAGCGCGTTTCGGTGCCTGGTCGCGGCAGGAGACCCGGTGGCCGCGGGTGAGTTGCTCGCGGACAGCGACGACGACTTCATGGCGCGCGGGGCGCTCGGAACCTTCCTGCGGCTGGGCGACGCGTTGCCGCCGGAGGTCGTGCGGGCCAGTCCCAAGCTCGGCATCGCCTTGGCAGCGGCGGCCGGCTTCACCGGCCGGCTCGACCGCGTCGCGTCGCTGCTGGACTCGGTTGAATCGGTGCTGACCGATGAGTCCGTTCCGCCGCCCGGCTGGCACTCAGCCCGCGCGGCCGCGGCAACTCTGCGAACCGTTTACGTCAATTCCGGTGAGGCCGCTGCGCAGACCCTCGAGGTGGCACGGCGCGCGGTAGCGCTCGAGTCCGACCCCACCCGGCAGGGCTGGGTGATCTCCCGGATCGCGCTTGGCGGTGTGCTCAGCGGCATGGACCACGATGCAGAGGCCGCCTCGCTGCTCGCCGACGCCGTCGGCCGGGCGGCCGCTGTCGATCTCCCCGCGTTCAGCCGGTTACAGGCCACCGGCCTGCTGGCCGTGTCGATGTTCAAGGGGGGCAGGATCGAGGAGGTACGACGGCTGCTGCGCACCGCGCTGCCCGAGGCGGCCCGGATGGAGGACGCCCTCGGCGTCTCGGCCGCGCCGGCCGTCGCGTACCTGCGCCTCGCCGAAGGGCTCATTCTGTACCGCGACGGCGATGTCACCCGTGCCCGCGCCGTCCTCACCCGCGCTGCCGACCTGGCCGTGGCCACCGGCCACCCGAGTCAGTCGGTGCGGGCGCTCACCGCGCGAGCCGAGGCGGAACTCGCTGGCGGCGACCGCCGGGCTGCCGCCGCGGCTCTGTCCGAAGCCGACGAAATCACGCGCACCGAGCTGGTGCTGCCCGGGGTGGCGGCCGCGCTACGCGCCGCCCAGGAGCGCATCGGCCGGGATGCGGTGGCCCTCGCACGCCGTGATGGAGCGCTTGCCGAGCCGCTCACCGAGCGCGAACTTGCCGTGCTGCGGGCACTGCAAGGCCCGCTCAACCGGCGCGAGATCGGCGCGGAGCTCTACCTGTCGGTGAACACGATCAAGGGGTACACCAAAAGCCTTTATCGCAAGCTGGATGCGGCCTCCCGCCCGGAGGCGGTCCGCCGCGGGCGGCAGCTGGGCTTGATCTGAGCCGTCCACCCCGGGTGGTTCTCCGCCGGGGTGGTGCAACCCCACCCGGTTGCGCGCGATCGTCGTCCTCGACCGACGAGGAGACTGAGATGAAGTTGCGCTACAGGGTGGAGATCCGCGGCATCCTGCCCGGCGGACTCGCCAACGAGCTACGCCGCAGGTTCGGCGAGTTCACCCACTACACCGAGAACGGCCGGACCGTGCTGACCAATCTGGACCTCGACCAGGCCGCCCTGCGCGCCTTGCTCGACCAGCTCTGGGACGTGCACAGCGAGCTCCGCCTGGTCACCACGATCGACGACGAGATCACCTTGGAGCACCGATGATGTCCTGGCTTTGGCTCACGCTCGGAGGGGCAATACTGCCCTTCACCCTCTTACAGACCACGATCCCGCTAGCGGCGTGGCTCGCGCCCCTCTTGCTGTTGCGGTTCAGCCGTACGGTCAAAGCCCGATGGGCCGTGCCGGCGCTCGCCCTGGTCGGCGCGCTCAGCACATATGCGAGCTTCCGCGACGTGGTATCGACCGATCAGATGCTCGTGGCCGCTGTCGGCGGCGCCGTCCTGACCCCCATTCCGTACGCCATCGACCGGCTGCTTGCCGGCCGGCTCACCGGGATCGCGCGAACGCTCGTGTTTCCGATGGCCGACACGGCGCTGGTCTTCCTCTTCAGCACCGGCGACTTCGGCTCGACCGGCCACGTCGCCGGGACGCAGGTGGGCAATCTCCCGTTGCTGCAGTCGGCTGCAGTCGGCGGACAGTGGATCATTGCGTTCCTCATCGCCTGGGCCGCCGCCGTGGCCAACGAGGTATGGCAGCGACGCACCACGGTCGGCGCCGGGCGGACGCTGCTCGTCTTCGGCGCGGTGCTCGGGGCTGTGCTGGCGTTGGGCGGGGCACGGGTCGCCCTCGATCCGCCGAACGCACCGACCGTCCGGATCACCGGCCTGGCGCCGAATCGGGCGTCCAGCGACGCGCTGATGAGCGCCAAGCTGGCGCCCGGACCCCGCTCTGCAGCGGAGCGCGCTGAGGTTCGCGAGCGGTACTTCATGCCGCTGCTTGACGACCTGGTCTCCCGCACAGAACGGGCGGCGCGGGCCGGAGCACCGATCGTCGTGTGGGCCGAGGCGTCGGCGTACGAGTTCGTCGAGGACAAGGATGCGGTGGTCGAGCGGGCCCGATCGGTGGCCCGGACGGAGGGAATCTATCTGCAGATCGGCACGGTATGGCTGCTGCCGGTGCAGCAGGCCCCGTTCGTCGAGATCCGGGCGATCATGTTCGACCCGACGGGCGCCATCGTGTGGGACTACCTGAAGGCCACCGAGGCGCTGAGCGACGGCAACGTGCGCGGCCCCGGCATCATGCCCACCGTGGACACCCCGTACGGGCGGCTGGCCACCGTGATCTGCTTCGACGCGAGCTTCCCCGCGCTGGTGCGCCAGGCCGGTCGTGCCGGCGTGGATATCCTGCTGGTGCCCTCCAGCGATTGGGCGCCGGTGACCGACGCGCTCAACCAGCAGGCGACGCTGCGGGCGGTGGAGAACGGAGTGAGCATGGTGCGGCCCGTGCGGCAGGGCACATCGTTGGCGGTCGATCATCAGGGTCGAGTCCTGGGGCAGGACGCGAGCTGGTACCGAACCGACCCCGTCACCACCGAACACACGTTGACGGTGGCGGTGCCGATCCGTGGGGTCAAGACGCCGTACGCGCTGTTCTTCGGCGACGTGCTGGGTTGGCTGTCGATCGCCGGGCTGCTCGCAGCTGCTGCGGTCGTGGTTCTCCGACGACGAGTGGCCCGCACCGCCACCCCAGACGGGCCAGCCGACGACGATGAACCGAAACGTCAGCACGCCGGCGTGCTGACGGCCACCTGACCGCACGGTCCTACATCACCGAGCCCACCCGCTGACCACGGGTGGGCTTTGAGCCGTTGATCGGCCTTCCATCAGCATCTTGCTCGCATGGCGCGATTGCGTGTCTACCGCAACACCTATGTAGAGCCGCTGAGCTGATCCAACGGGAGGTGGTGACGTGGTGAGCCGCCGTGCCGGCCCAAGGTCGTACGGGGTCGGCGCGGCGGCTGCGGTCGTGCCAGTCAGCGGAGGTCGCGGAAGAAGGCGCGCATGTCGGCGGTCAGCGTCTGGGGTTCTTCGAGCGCGGCAAAGTGGCCGCCACGGTCGATGTCGGTCCAGCGGGTGATGGTGTTCTCCGTTTCCGCGTAGCGGCGGATGCCGACGTCGTGGGCGAAGACGATGGCGGCGGTGGGGACGCCGGAGTTGGGTTTGGTTGCGCCCCAAGCGGATTCCTGGGCGTAGCCGACGTACGCGGCCGTTCCGGCGGTGCCGGTGAGCCAGTAGATCATGGCGTTGGTGAGCAGCCAGTCCCGGTCGATGAGCTTGTCGGGCAGGGTTTCGCGGGGGTGGGTCCATTCCCGGAATTTGTCCATGAGCCAGGCCAGTTGGCCGACCGGTGAGTCGGTCAGCCCGTACGCCAGTGTCTGCGGGCGCGTTGACTGGATGGCGATGTAGCCGAACTCCTCGTTCATGAACGCCTCGATCCGGGCGATCCGATCGCGTTCCAGGTCGGACAGGCCGGCCAAGTCGTCGCCGCGCAGCGGCAGCGGCGGTAGCGGGCCGGGCCCGCCGTTGACGTGGATGCCGGCGACCCGGTCGGGTGCGACGCGGCCCAGTTGCGGGCTGACCGCGGCGCCGATGTCGCCGCCATGCGCACCGTAGCGCTCGTACCCGAGTCGGTGCATCAGTTCCGCCCAGGCGCGGGCGATGCGGTCGGTGTCCCAGCCCGGGTCGGTGATGGGTCCGGAGAACCCGAATCCGGGCAGGGAGGGGATGACCAGATGGAACGCGTCGGCCGGGTCGTCGGGGTCGGTCAGGGGCCCGATCAGGTCGAGGAATTCGGCGATCGAGCCGGGCCAACCGTGGGTGAGCACCAGCGGGAAGGCGTCCGGGTGCGGGGACCGCACGTGCAGGAAATGAATCCGTTGCCCGTCGATGACCGTGGTGAATTGCGGGAACGCGTTGAGCCGTGCCTCGGCGGCCCGCCAGTCGTAGCCGGTACGCCAATGGTCGACCAACTCGCGCAGCCATGCGGTCGGTACACCGGTGGACCAATCGTCGCCGGGCAGGGCGGCCGGCCAGCAGGTGGCGTCCAGGCGGCGGTGCAGGTCGTCGAGGCGGTGCTGGGGGATGTCGATCCGAAACGGGGTGATCTCCTGACTCATGAACACCACGCTACGGACAGCCTAGGGCAGCTTCGGTCCTAGCTTGATGGCAAACTTGGGTGCATGGCGGAAACCTCGGCTCGACTGCTGCGTCTGCTCGCCCTGCTGCAAACCCCGCGCGACTGGGCCGGCGGGGAACTCGCGCAGCGCCTGGACGTGGACGTGCGCACCGTGCGCCGTGACATCCAGAAGCTGCGCGACCTCGGATATCCGGTGCACGCCACCGCGGGTGCGGCCGGTTACCGGCTCGGCGCGGGCACGAAGCTGCCACCGCTACTGCTCGACGACGAAGAGGCCATTGCGGTGGCCGTCGGGTTGCGCACCGCCGCCAGCGGCTCGATCACGGGCATCGAGGAGACCTCGCTGCGCGCGTTGGCCAAGCTGGAGCAGGTGCTCCCGTCCCGGGTACGGCACCGGGTCAACATGCTGCACTCGGTCACCGTCGCCGTGCCCACCGCCGGCCCGACCGTGGACCCAGACGTGCTGACCGCGGTCGCAGCGGCCTGCCGAGAACACCACCGCCTGCGCTTCGACTATCAACGGCACGACGGCACCAGTTCGGTACGCGACACCGAACCCCACCGCCTGGTCCACACTGGACGACGCTGGTATCTGATCGGTTGGGACACCGAGCGCAGCGACTGGCGCACCTACCGGGTCGACCGGATGCGTCCGCGGATCCCGACCGGGCCCCGGTTCACGCCCCGGCCGGCGCCCGACACCGACCTCGCCGGCTACCTCACGCGCGGCGTGTCCACCGCCCCGTACCGGCACCAGGCCCGAATCACCCTGCACATCCCGGCGCAGGCCGCCGCCGAACGGATCCCACCCTCCGTCGGCGTCATCGAGGCCGTCGACGACGACACCTGCCTGCTACACACCGGATCCAACTCGCTCGACGAAATCGCCGTCTACGTCGCGCTGTTCGGCTTCCGCTTCCACGTGCACGAGCCCCCCGAACTCATCGCGCACATCCGCGACCTCACCGCCCGCCTCAGCCAAGCCATCCAATAGGGGCGCTTCAGCCGACAAGCCTCCTGTGGCGCACGGCGGGATCTTCATATCCACCCGCGGCGGGTGGCGGCGATGCCCGCCTGGAACCGGGTCTCCGCACCGAGCACGCGAAGCAGTTCGGCGATGCGCCGTCGGGTGGTGCGGTAGCTCCAGCCCAGATGGTGTGCGATGGCCTCATCCTTCATCCCGCTGGTCAGCAGGGCGAGCAACCGGCGGTGCTCCGGCGTGGGATCGTCGCTTGTGGACGGTGGCAGGTGTGGCGGGTCCGGCGCGATCGCGATCGCGTTCGTCCACAGTTGCTCGAACACGTATGTCAGCACACCGAGCAACGACGACTCGTACACCACGATGGCGGCGGCGATGTCGGGCTGGTCGAGGCTGCCCGGCACGAACGCTACCTTGCGGTCGAAGATGGCCAGCTTGAACGGGAGCTGGTTGGTGACGCGCGCCTGTTCGCCCGCGGCGACGTAGCGGGCGATCGCCTCGACCGCCTTGGGCGAGCGGTCAAGCGCGGCCCGGTCGTAGATCGCCCGGCACACCACACCCCTGGCGAGCACCTCGAACTCCACGTCGTTGGTGATCGGTCCGGCGTCGCCCGCGTATGGTGGGGTGTCGAGTACGAGGATTTCCGCCACGGCGGAGCGCTGCAACAGATCGAACCGGTTGAGCACCGCCCGCGGCCCGCTGAGCACCTCCACCAGGTCGGTCCGGCCGGACGCGGCGCCCTGCCGGTACTCGGCCATCAACCGCACGGCCAGTACGCGAAGGCCGTCAAGCTCGGCCCGCCTGAGCGAGATCAGCGCCTCGATGCCCACGTCGGGTGCGGTCGGCACGAACGACGGCGGGTTGTCCACCGTGCTCGTCACCAGACCGACGGTCTCCAGCGGCCGCAACGCTTCCTGTGCCCGTGCGGCGGGCACACCCAGCTCCTCGGCCAGCTCGGCGGCGGTGTCGGCGCGGCGTCGCAGCAGCAATCGGTACAGGAGTTGTTCGGTCTCGCCGATGCCCAATGCGCCCAGGGCGGCTAACGAGTCCACATTGACGTGTTGACCGAACTCCAAGCGCGGGCTACGGGAGAATGAGACTTGCACGGAGAGTGACGACTGCGCGTTTGAGGATTGTCCGAACTGAGCCGTTTATATGCTTTCCTACCTGCATGTTGGAGACACCTCGCGATTTGCGAACCTTTGTCGTACCGCGCTTGGGCCGGATTGCCCAGGTCGAGGACGTTGTGGTGCCGGTCAGATTGCTCGACCCAGTGGAGGCCGAGGTCGATGAGGTCACGCTGTTTCTGCGGGACATGCGGGCGTGCGATCGCAGCGTTGGCAGTCTGCGCTCGTACGGGCTGGCGTTGCTGCGCTGGTACCGGTTCTTGTGGGCGGCGGGGGTTTGCTGGGACCGGGCCGGGCGCGATGAGGCGCGGGATTTCATGCTGTGGCTCGACGTTGAGCGCAAGCCGAGACAGCGGAAGAGTGGCCCTGCTGCGGGCTCGGTGAACCCGTTGACTCGTAAGGCTTATCCCGGGTCGGGCTATGCGCCGCGGACACGGCGGCATAACTGGGCGGTGGTGCGGGCGTTTTACGAGTTTCATCGGGAGCACGGCACGGGGCCGCTGGTGAACCCGATGCCCGCCCGCCGGGCACGCCACGGCGGCAGGGCCGACGGGCATCACAATCCGCTGCAGCAGTTCGACCGGAGTCGGCGGGCTGATTTTCAGCCCAAGCTTGCGCATAGGGCGCCGCCACACATTCCGAATCATCTGTTTGCGCAGCTGTTCGCGGCGATGCGCACCGACCGTGACCGGGCGATCCTGGCCTTCTACATATCCACGGCTGCCCGTGCGAGCGAGCTGTTGGGGGTGTCGTGCGATCGGGTTGATGTGGGTCAGCAGCTTGTCGGTGTCTACCGCAAGGGAAGTGGGGATCTGCAATGGCTTCCCGCGTCGGCGGATGCCTTTGTGTGGCTGGCGTTGTACCAGCGCCAGTTGCGGCGGGTCTCGCGTGAGGCCGGCCAGCCGCTGTGGTGGACACTACGTCGTCCACATCGTGCGCTCGCGTATGCGGCCATGCGGGCGGTACTCATCCGCGCGCAGAAGCTTCTGGGTACCAATTGGACGCTTCATGACCTGCGGCACACGGCCGCCAAGCGAATGATCAAAGATCCGTCGATGTCTTTGGCTGATGTGCAGTGGGTCTTGGGTCACCGCGACGTGCGCAACACGATGCTCTACCTCGAACCGGACGCCGAGGAGGTGGTGGAGCGGATGCGCGCCCATCACCTCGCACTCTCGCAACACGCCCCGACGCCGCCCGTGCCTGCGGCGGGCTACCGGCCCGAGATGCTGGCCACGCTGCTGGGTGGCCGATGATGAGCATCGCGGTGGAGGGACGGGGCCGGATCGCAGGACGAGAAAACCGCCGGGCGCCTCGCGAAGCGCCACCGGCGGCCCTGCCCGGTGAGCCGCCGGTCTTGCCCGACGGGCAGCAGGCCCGCCCGGATCCGCAGCTGTGGCCGCAAACCCGCCTGGATGCAGCGACGATCATCGATCTTGTTGGGGCACAAGCCAAGGCGAGCGTCAAGACGCGACAGCTGGGCAGCCGGCGCATCCTGGACTGGCTGGGCGGGTTCGCCGGCGACACCTGGCAGCAACGGTGGAAAGCCAGCGGTGCCGAGCAAACCGGGCACGGCTGGGCAGCGCTGGTCCCATCCGGGCCTGCAAGCTCTCGGGGTGCCACCGTCGATTGCCAGCCGGTTCGGATCGCCGTCGGCTCGTTGCTGGCGGCCCAGGTAATCCGGCCGAGCCTGCCCTGGCTTCTTGCACAAGACTTCTACCAGGCATTGCGGCACACCTTCACCCTCATTGACCCCCGATGGCTACCAGCGGCTGGACGCCGCGATCAGCGCCCGCCCCGGTGTCATCGACTCGGCGCGGCAGCATGCGTTCAACGCGATCACCCGGATCATGATCAGCAAGGGTGGGGTGATGTCGTCGATCACCGCAGGCGACTGCGCCCAGTACTGGCACACGCGCCGCGACCTCGGCCTGAAGATGCACGAGGGCAGCCTGTACTACCAGTCCTTGTTCGACCTGGGGATTTTCGGCCCACATGCGCCGCCTAACCTGACCGCCGCCACCCGGCACGGCCGGCTGTCGTGTGAGGAGATCGTCGACCGCTACCAGATCGCGCACAAGCCGTTTCGTGACCTGCTGGTGGCGTATCTGGCGATGCGCCGTCCCAGTATGGACTACACGTCGCTGACCAACATCGCCAACAATCTGGGCCGGCTATTCTGGAAGGACCTGGAGGAGCATCATCCCGGCATTGACTCCATGCATCTGCCGCCGGAGGTGGCGCAGGCGTGGAAGCAGCGCCTGACCGGCTTGGTGCTGCGCCCCAATGGAACTGGCCAACGTAAGGTTCCGCAGAACGCGATGATGCACGTGCGGGCGTTCTACGCCGACATCGCCCACTGGGCGATCGAGGACCCGGCTCGCTGGGCGCCCTTCGCCGCCCCTTGCCCGGTGCGGGCCGCGGACACCTCACTAGTCAAAACCCGCAAGCGGCGCAAAGCAGAAATGGACCAGCGCACCCGGCTACGCGCACCGGTGCTCGCCACGCTCTTGTCCGCCGTCGAACGCGAACGGCACAAGACCGCCGAGCACCTGGCCGCCGCCAGTGCCACACCACCCGGCGGCACCTACACCCACGACGGCGACCAGTATGCGCGCCTGCCTTCAGGCGCCAACTCCTTGCGCGTGTTCGCCCGCAACGTCGGCGACGGGAGCCGTCACGATGTGACGTTCCTGGAAGACCGGGCGTTTTGGTGCTGGGCCGTCGTGGAGACCCTGCGCCACACCGGAATCCGCATCGAGGAACTGCTTGAGTTGACCCACCACAGCTTCTGCACCTACACCTTGCCCACCACCGGCGAAGTCGTGCCCATGCTGCAGATCGCGCCGTCGAAAACCGACACCGAACGGCTGCTGCTGGTCTCACCAGAACTCGGCGAGGTACTGGCCGCCGTCATCAACCGCGTCCGCGCCGGAAAGCAACGGCTACCTCTGGTGTCCCTTTGGGATGTGTTCGAACGGCAATGGTCACCGCTTATGCCGTTCCTGTTCCAGCGCATCGCCGGAGGCGTCTCCCGGCCGATCACCCGCCGGTTCGTCTCCAACGCCCTCGAATGGCACTGGAACAGACCGGCCTGACCGACCCCAGCGGAGCGCCACTACGCTTCGTACCCCACGACTTCCGCAGAATCTTCACCACCGACGCCCTGAGAGCCGGACTCCCACCACACATCGCCGCCAAGATCCTCGGACATGTTGATCTTAATACGACTCTCGGCTACGCCGCCATCTACCCCGAAGACGTCATCACCCACCACCGAGCCTTCATCGCCCGCCGCCGCACCCTGCGCCCAGCCGAGGAATACCGCGACCTCACCCCCGCCGAGTGGGACGAGTTTCTGGGCCACTTCGAGTTACGCAAGGTGGAACTCGGTATCTGCACACGCGACTTCGGCACACCATGCATACATGAGCATGCATGTATTCGTTGTCCAGCGCTCAGGCCGGACCCGGCACAACAGCCACGATTGCAACACATCCTGGAAAACCTGCAGGCCCGGCTCGCCGAAGCCGAGCAACAGGGCTGGCGCGGGGAAGTCGCCGGACTGCAAGTCAGCATCGCCTCCGCACAGCACAAGCTCGCCACCATGGCCGAACTCGTCGGCCGTCATCGGGTTACCCATCTCGGCATGCCCGACTTCCGCCCAACGGCAGGCCGAAGCATCACCGGCGCAAAGACATGAGCACCATCTGGATTGCTCTCGTTGCGGCGTTAGGGTTTGCCGCTGGCCCGTGGCAGCGCGCCCGGATCTTCCACCACGCGCAGCCCGCCGGGCAGTCCTGGCGCGAACGGTGCTCGCACTGCGAGCACACACTTGTCAGCAAAGGCCGGCGAGGGCTTACCGCGATCCTGCCCCCAACCGGCCGCTGCCCACACTGCCACAACCGTCTCGGGCCCCGGCCATTCACCGTCGAAATCATCACGGCCACCGTGTTCGGGCTGCTCGCCTGGCACATCGGACAGCCACCGTGTTAACCGCGCTGTGCTGGCTAGCGCTCATCGGCACACCGCTAGCATTTATCGACATCGCCGTGCGCCGGCTACCCGACCAACTCACCCTCGCCGCCCTGGCCGGAACCGTGCCACTGCTATTTGCCGCAGCGCTCGTAGCCGGGCAGCCACAACGCATCGCCCGGGCGGCCATCGCCAGCATCGGCATGGTCTTTGGCTACCTCTTCTTGGCGATCGTGGCCAACATGGGACTCGGTGACGCGAAACTCGCGCCCGCCCTGGGCGCGGCGCTGGGCTACTTCGGCCTCGCACCCGTACTCGCCGGCGCCGCCGCCGGTTTCATCCTCGGCGGCCTGCACGCCGCCGCGATGCTCGCGACGCGCCGAGCCACCCGCAAATCAGAACTGCCCCACGGGCCCGCGATGCTCCTCGGCGCGCTCGCAGCAATCCTGCTCATCACCCCATAAGAACCGAAGCGACACGCCCGGGCCAGCGCCCCAGCCAAACACGCGAATGACTACGGACGGTAGCGAAAATGCTTAATCTGAGAAATCCCTTCATTCAGAAACGCTCGATCGCGTAGCTGCGCACTCAGCGCAACGAATCCCTAACTAACCGCCGCCGTACGCTCGTCGATGTGAATCGATCCATGAGAGGCTGACTCCGCAGGCGAGGCGCTTAACGATGCCGCAGAGCAGTTCGGCGATCCGCAACTTCGGTTCCAAGCTGCGGTCGTTCAGCTGGCGCGGGGAGGCGGAGAGCACCCGAGATCTCGTGTCAGTCCTATATCCGGTCCAGGGAACACGCTCGCGGACGGCAATCTGGACCGTGAAATGCCTGGGCCGCGACGGGTGGTGCCATCGCTGCTCCGGAGGGAACGCCTGTGCTGGAGCCTGGCATCGTGAGGTGAGTGGCGTGCAATGCTGATCTACCGGATGATCGCCGGGACTCGTACTATATCGACGGCATCCCTTCGACCATGGGGGGTGGTTGGTATCTCGAGATTGAACACAGTCAAGTTTCCAATCCGACGAGTTGCTGACATCGAATGCTATCTCAGGGTCGTAACGACAGACGCCGCCAGGAGGTTCATCGCGGTATCGCTACCTCGACCGGTTTAGAGGGCTGCCCGTTGTCCACACACATAAAGCTAAAGAGGTCGACGTCTGCGGGCACCGAGGATGGCGGAACGAGGAAGATTCCGTCAAAAACCTCATGCGTTGTAGTTGACTTGTCTCGAGGGTTGCGGACAGCGACAACTGATGAGGCCGTGCACGAACTTGCGACCACGACTACACCAAATGCCCTCGAGGCGGCTATCGCCGTGTCATCGTGGCATGCGGACGCTGCTGCGATCTCCGCTTCCCCTTTGGATTCAACAAGTCTCCAACAACGAACCGGTTCCGTCGCAGATTTTGGCGGATGGCTTCCTCGATTGCGGGTGATTTGGAGCGATACCACGGTGCCAGCTGGCAGGTCAACGGACGCGCTGGTCTTTGTCCACAGTTGTCCACCGTCGTCCGGTTGGGTCGGAACGGGCTGGGGCCTGCTGCAGGCAGAAATCAACGACAAACCAGCAATAGCGGCGATAACAGCGAGGTTCTTGCGATTTCGCATGGCTTTACTCCTAGGGCTGGCTTATATTATAAACGGCAAATCTATACCACAGGCTGGCTGCCCGCATACAAACGAAATGTAAAGCTGGCGAAGTGTCGTCCCATCATTCGTCTTATCGGCGCAGATGTAACCACGGCATATTCCCAGCGCCAGCCAGCTGCGATGCGGCTTTTCGATCGATTTGCTAATCCAGCTTCCTAGGGCTGAGGCGGCGATGGAGGGCTGGAACGAGGAACAGTTCCGCTTGCCGACGTCGCATTCCACCGCGGCATAAACACCGTCTGATATGCGCAATCGATCAAGGATTGCCTTAGCTTTGGAGAGCATCGATTCATCGCCGACGTAGATGCTCGCGAGCGAGATCTCGGCAGCCATTTCGATCGATACCCGACCTCCTAGATTGTGTCTCTCGGTATTGGTAAAATTAGCAATCGCAACTCGTGATCGAGTTTTTTGGTCTGCCGACCACACGGCGGCGAGGTCGATCATTGCAGTGGCTGGTCCGGTCGGTGCCGCGTTCACGCCGGCGGGATGCATTGCCGAGACGTCGACCTTAGTGATTCTGATGAGGTTTGACAAACGCGCCGACGCCACCGCTCGAGCTTGTAACGACAGCGAGCCGTCCCCCATCAACGGTAGCCAGAATTTTGCGATCGATTGCATAACCTTTTGTGCCAAGTCGTTCTCACGTCCCACCAAGGATGCTAAACGGATGGCGGCAGCCGTTGCTGCGAGTGTCTTATAGGGATCCACCGCTGATCGTAGAAGCCAACCCGCCCTCGTGTATGGGCTCTTGAGATCGTCTACGACTTTGCACCCCAGCTCGCGCGCGTAGAAGGATGCCTGTATGTCGCTTGCATCACTGCCGGGCAAGGAAACAAACCCTCTTCCGCGCAGAAGGCTGGCGCAGGAGCCAGCTGCGAGGACCTGTGGCGCGAGACCCAATGCTCGCCGTACCCCTTCCAGTTGAAATTGTGCTCCTAGCGTAGAAGCGTCCATTGCCGTGTTGGGAATGCGATCTAGGCTCTCAAGCGCCGCATCTAAAACCCGCCGAAGGACCGGTTGGAGCGAATCGGCTTGTTTGTGGGTCATTACGACAACTTCCAACAACGGCAGCGCCGTACCAACGGCCACCCCCGGCGTTAATACATCTGGCAACTTTTTCAATTCTAATTTCGCCTGATGCACTACCTCCTCTGGCACGGGAATGGATAGATCACGCATGGCTCGGACCGCGGCTGCTGTGCTTCCCCATGTGCCTTCCACTTGGGGATCCGGAGAGTAGAGATAGCCACTCCTCAGTGTCTCGAGCTTTGCGGCTGTCCGAGAGGAGTCAAGGTTTAGTCCAATTTCACGCGCGATTCCGGCGGCGAGTGCGATCTGTCCAATGTGTTGGAGTGGCGATGAATCTAGGGCTCCGACAGAACCGACCGCCACCCACGGTGCCAGCCTAGCAGGATCCATGCCTTCGGGAAGACGACCGCCGCGCCAGCGTATTTGCCAGTATGTTTCATAAATTGAGAAGGGTGAGCGGGCGGAGCTCCAAGCGTCGTCAATAAAGTATCCTGCATCATCTATGACAAAGGAGTCGGCGAGGAGGTGCACAATGTCTTCTTTGGAAGAGACAGGGTTGGTCGATGCCGAAACAGCTGTCGCTGGAACACTACCGCTTGGGGAAGTGGCCGGACATCCACTCAAGCTCATGGATACAAACAGACTTAACAAGCCGGTGATTAATCGATTTCTAGCGTTGCTGAGGTGCATTCAGAAGCCCATTTTCCTCTAGAAAGCGGTTCGGGGTAATGGGTCTCGACCCGCAGAAGGTGGGGGTCGAGACCCACAAAGCCTTAACAACTCTCGGTAGAGTCGGTAGCCTTTACGGAAGTGCAACTCTGCTGTAAGAATCGGTCGTCCAGAATGTACTTCCAAACTGGAACGAGCCGTGGACCTCTTGTCGAACCTGGAGAATAGTTCCGCCGGTTACGGCGAGGTAGATGTGCTCAACGTTGTGTTCTACGGCGTAGGTATCGTTGACTGTGTTCTCATAAGAGACCCTGCCATTGCCGTGATTGACACTTCCGGACGGCGCACCACCAACGCTGAAGCCAGCAGCTACGTAGTCAATATCCCAGACATCACGGTGCTTGATACTTGTGGCGTAAAATGGGTCAACTCCGTACCACAAAGAGTATGAATAGCCCTCATAGTGATCGGATTGGGTATAGCAGCAACCAGGAACTTGATATACGTCAACAAGCGAACGGAAACCGCTTCTTGCCTCATCTTCGGTGCCGCCGGGAGGCGTAATCCGTCGTACAGTGTTGTTTTGGATCCAGAACTTGCACGACGGCGTTGGAGGAGAATGGCTGCAGTGAGACGCATCGTTGTTGCCGACATACTCCATCGGCTGAACATAGGCGGGTTCTGCATGAAGCTTCTTCGCCTTGCTTTTTAGAGCGGGGTTGGGGATCGTTACGGTGACGACTCCCGGTTCGTTGTAGATCACAATGCCAGACGGATCTGGCGAATAGGCCATCGCCGGTTGGACAGCGATAATGCTGCTGGCGGTCAAGGCGCCAACTAAAATGGCCGCTATCCATGCACCGCTTCGGCGCATGGTTAGAATTACCCGTGTTCTCACAGATCCTCCAAGATCCGATAGTGGGAACCAGAGCGGCTGAGGCGTTCCTGCGCCTCAGCCGCGCATCGTTTCGGGTCCTAACACTCGGCTTCGAGTGCTAGCAGATCGATCCGAATTGGAAGCTACCAGAGCGATCGCCTGCGGTGTGCCCCTAGAATCCAACCCAACCCAACCGGACTAGCGAGCGATTGCGGACCGTAATTGTTAAGTTCCAAGCGGCGCGATGGCCTTCACCATCGCAGTCCGTCACCAGGGCTCTTCATCTCTGCACCAGTTGTGTAGGAATACATAGCGTCACTAGGTAACGGTTTTGTAACGTCGGATGATCTCACGCGGTGGTTCTTCTGCGACTCGGCGCACCGGCACTTGGCACATCTAATGGTTGGAACACGCTGTGCGTTGGACCAACCCACTGTCCGGTGAGGCGTTTGACGGGCCCATTGTGAGCCCCTCGTAGTCGCCCCTGCCGACGCTTCACCGCGAGGACGCGACGCAGCCGCGCGGCGCAAAACATGGCACGGTGTTGCGAGATGAACCGGCCTCAATGCCTGAACGACTTCCTTACGTAACGACCGATCGGATAGCTTGTGTCGGTTTTAGTTCAGAAAAGACTTCACGGCGTCCTGGCGGGCCAGTTCTGTCCATGACCACATCAGGCCACAGTGGGCGCTGTTCAAATCGATCTCCAGTGGTGGAGCATCGTCGCCGTGCGCATCCCTCCTGTGCTCAAGAGAGCCCTCCCGTTGCTGACCGCCCTGACGTTGGTGATCGCCTCGCAATTCAGCGGCTCCGGCCCGCGTTCGGCCGGCGTCGGCTCGGACAAAATAGACAGCGCCCTGGCCTCGCGGCTCGACTCCGGCGCGCCCACCGATCTGCTTGTCCGGTTTCACAAGCGGGCCGACCTGTCCGGCGCCGGTGCGATCCGGGACTGGGCCGAACGCGGGCGGTATGTCGTGGACCGGCTGCGCGACACCGCCGGCGCGAGCCAGGCCAGGACGCGCGCGCGACTCACCGCCGCCGGCGTGGCCCACCGGTCCTTCTGGGTGGTGAACACCATCCTGGTCAGCTCGGCCGACATCGGGCTCGCTGAGGCGCTCGCCGCCGATCCGGAGGTGAGCCGGCTGACCGAGGTGAGCCGGTACGACGTGCCGGAACCCTTGCCGGGCAACAACTCCACGCCCGCCGTGGTGAACGGCGTGGAGTGGGGCGTCGCCAACATCGGTGCGGACCGCGTCTGGAGCGAGTTCGGCGTGCGAGGCGACGGGCTGGTGGTCGCCACGATCGACACAGGGGTGCAGTTCGACCATCCGGCGCTGGCCGGCCGGTACCGCGGAAATCTTGGCAACGGCGTGGACCACAACTACAACTGGTTCGATCCGTCGCAGGTGTGCGGGCAGCCGTCCACGGTCCCGTGCGACAACATCGGTCACGGCACGCACGTGCTGGGGACCATGGTGGGAGACGACGGCGCGGGCAACGCGGTCGGTGTCGCTCCCGCCGCCCGCTGGATCGCGGCGAAAGGCTGCGAGGATCGCGAGCGCGGGTGCAGCGACTCGGCGCTGCTGGCCTCCGCGCAGTGGATGCTCGCGCCCACCAACCTGTCCGGCGCCGAGCCGCGCCCGGATCTGCGGCCGCACATCGTGAACAACTCATGGGGCGGCGACACCGGCCCGGTCGAGGACCCGTGGTTCGACGAGGCGTTGCGGGCGTGGAACGCGGCCGGGATCTTCGCCGTCTTCTCCAACGGCAACGCCGGACCCGCCTGCGACACCGCCGGCAGCCCGGCGGATTCGGCGTTGGCGTACAGCGTCGGCGCGTACGACACGGCGAACACCGTGGCGTCGTTCTCCAGCCGTGGCCCAGGCGCCGGTGGGGACGTGCGTCCGCACATCTCCGCTCCGGGGGTCAACATTCGCTCGTCCGTTCCGGGCGGTGGTTATGGATACGCCTCTGGGACCTCGATGGCGGCGCCACACGTGTCCGGGGCGGTGGCTCTGCTGTGGTCGGCCGTGCCGGCGATGATCGGTGACGTCTCGGGATCCAGGGACTTGCTGGGCGCAGCCGCGACCGACACGCCCGATCCCACGTGCGGCGGCACCGACGCGGATAACAACACCTACGGCGAGGGACGGGTCAACGCCTACCTCGCGGTCAGCCGCGCCCCGCGAGGCGAGACGGGTGTCCTGGCCGGCGTGGTCCGTGATGCCGCGACCGGGCAACCGGTCGCCGGTGCCGGCGTGGTCGCCGCGGCGGTCGACGGGTCCGGCGAGCGGGTCGCCGCCACCGACCAGACCGGTCAGTATCGGTTCACGCTGACCGTGGGTGAGTACCGGGTCGTCGTGTCGGCGTTCGGTTACGCCACCACCCAGCCCGTCACCGTCACCATCCCGGCCGGTGCCACCGTCACCGCGGATCTGACGATAGCCCCGCAAGCGCGGGTCAACGTCCACGGCCGCATCACCGACGGGTCGGGACAGGGCTGGCCGCTCTACGCGCGAGTGGTGGTCGACGGCGTGCCGGGTGGCACGTTCTTCACCAAGCCCCACGACGGCCGGTACAGCTTCGAGCTGCCCGCCGGATCGACCTACACACTCCGGGTCAAGGCGGAGTACCCCGGCTATGAGGCGGTGGTCGCCCAGGTCGCCGTCGGGAATGAAGATGAGGTACGGCGCGACTTCGCCCTCGCCGTCGGCACCGAGCAGTGCCTGGCGGCCGGTTATCGCACGGACCACCGCGGACTGTTCGAGACGTTCGACGCCTCGACGCTGCCGGCCGGCTGGGCGTCCACAAAGGAGACCGGGGACGGCTGGCGGTTCGACGATCCGGACAAGCGCACCAACCTCACCGGCGGTGCCGGCGGGTTCGCCGGCGTCGACAGCACCGGGGGGAGCCTGCTCGAACGGGCGGCGCTGACCTCACCGGTCGTGAACCTCACCGGGGTTACCGCTCCTGTGCTCGCGTTCCGTACCGACATCATCCGCCGGAGGCAGGGGTCGGTCTACGTCGATGTGTCGGTAGACGGCGGGGCGGCCTGGGAGACGGTATGGCAACAGGCACAGCATCTGCGCGGCCCGCAGCAGATCCGCCTGCCGCTGCCCGCGGCGGCCGGGCAGCCGGACGTGCGGGTGCGGTTCCGCTACGACAGCGGCTGGACCTACGACGGCTGGTGGCAGCTGGACGATGTGCTGATCGGCGAGCGGATCTGCGTCCCGCTGCCGGGTGGCCTGGTTGTCGGCACCGTGCATGACGAGGTCGAGCGGACCGGGGTCAACGGTGCGACCGTCCAAAGTGTAGGAATGCCGGCGGATGCGGCCCGTACCATCGCCACTCCCGACGATGCGGCGACCCCGGACGGCCTGTTCTGGCTCTTCTCCTCGCTGACCGGCAAGCGGGAGTTCCGGGCAGCACACGGCCTGGAGCAGTACGCCGACCGGGTCAGCACGGTGGATGTGCGCCCCCACAACGCGGCCCGGGCCAACCTGTCCCTGGGCGTGGGCAAGCTGCGGCTGCGTGCCGTCCCGGTGAACGAGGAGGTCGGACCGGGCGGGGAGAAGGCCGTGACGCTCAACGTGTCCAACGTCGGGACCGCCCCGGCGACGTTCAAAGTCACGGAATGGAAGGACGCGGAGCCCGCCACGCCAACGCTGACCCGGTGGCCGGGCACAGAGTCGCAACAGCATCCGGTGGACGATAGGGGCGGTCCGCCTTCTGAGCAGGCGCCGTCCACAATGGACACCGCTGCCGCGGCGGACGGCTGGACAAGGCTGCCGGACATGATGATGCCGGACATGGACGGTCTGGTCGGGGTGCGCAACGGCAAGATGTATGTCGTCGGCGGCTGGGCGCTGGGCGGCATGGGCACCACGCAACTCGTGCCGTCGTACGACATGACGACGGGGGAGTGGAGCCTTGACGCGGTGGCGCCCAGCCCGTTGCGGGTGGCCAAGCCCGCGGGCGGGTTTATCGGCGACACACTCGTTGTCACGGGCGGCTGGGCGCGCCCGGCGAACGTGCCCACGGCCGCCACGATGCGCTATCACCCGGCGAGCAACACGTGGACCCTGGGAGCGGACGCACCGGTGCGCGTCGCCGCGGTCGGGCATGCGGTGCTCGACGGCAAGCTTTACGTCATCGGCGGTCGCCCCGCGGGCAGCGAGGAGGCCGCAAGCACGGCGGTGGCCGTCTACGATCCCGCGACCGACACGTGGACTCGCGCGGCGGACTACCCCGAGCCGGCGGCGTGGCAGTCGTGCGGCACCATCGGCGGTGAGATCTACTGCGCGGGCGGCATGACCTCCGGCGCACGGCACATCAAGAGCGCGTATGTCTACAACCCGAGAGCCAACGCCTGGTACCGCATCGCCGACATGCCGGCCACGGTGTGGGGTGCGGGATACGCCGGGGCCAAGGGAAAGCTTCTTGTCTCCGGTGGCGTGGTCGGCGGCTACCGCAGCGGCAGAGGCTTCGCCTATGACCCCGCAACCGACACCTGGTTGCCGGTGCCGACATCCCAATTTGCGTTGTACCGCGTCGCCAGCACATGCGGCCTGTATAAGGTCGGCGGGTCCGAGGGCACCTACGGCATCAAGCCGTACGTCGAGCATCTCGCCGGCTACGACGGATGCTCCGCCGCGCCGGTCGACGTGCCGTGGCTGTCCGCGACACCGGACTTGGTGACGCTCGAGCCCGGCAAGCCGGTCAAGGTCACGATTCGGCTCGACGCGGGCGTGGTCGCCGGCCCTGGCAGCTACACCGCCCGGCTGTTGTGGCACGAGAACACCCGTTACGACGTCGCCTCGATTCCCGTGACGATGACGGTGACCGGATAACGGGGATATGGCACGGCTGGCCGGGAAGGCGCGTCGACGCCGAATGACCCGGGGCCAGCCGTGTCCATTGTGGACTGAGCACGAGGAGGCTACCTTCGCACCGCGTCACGGGACCGATTGGATCAGGAGGCCAATGGGGATGCTCAAAAGCGCACCGGCGGCGACACGGTTTGCAGGGAGCGGCGCGACGTCTGTACGCTGCGAAAACCCGTTCGCTGAGCTCGGCGTACAGGTTGAAAGGAGAGCGCCGGCGTGTCGCGCAGTGATGAGCAAGCGGTCTTGGACCGGATCCGTCAGGGTCTCATCTACACCGAGACGGAAGCATCGTTCCAGGCTTCTCAGCGACGTACCGACCTCATCTTCGAGTACAACCACACACCGCCCAGCGACGATGACCGGCGAAGGTCATTACTCGTCGCGATCCTCGGGTCGGTCGGGAACCGCGCCGTACTGCTCCCACCATTCCACGCCGGATTCGGAAGCAACATCCATATCGGTGACGACTTCTTCGGGAACGTCAATCTCACCTTCGTCGACGACGTGGACATACGCATCGGCGACGGCGTCATGATCGCACCCAGCGTGACGCTCACCACAACGGGGCACCCGGTACATCCTGCGCGCCGAGTCGACTACGCGCGGTTCTCGGAACCAATCGTGATCGAAGACAAGGTCTGGATCGGCAGCAATGCCGTCGTCCTGCCAGGTGTCCGTATCGGATACGGATCCGTCATCGGCGCGGGCAGCGTCGTGAGTCGCGATGTCCCTCCGATGGTCGTCGCCGTCGGGACGCCCTGCCGGGTGCTCCGACCCATTACAGATGACGATCTGACGACACGGACTGCGGCCGTCGGCTAGAAAGAGCGAAGACGGCCGCGCTCGACGGCCGCCCGGCGAGCCGGACACGGCGCCGCTGATGCATTGGCGCCCCAGGCACGCCCGCGATGGTGTGGGGCGGGTCAGTCCGATGGGGTCGGTGCGCGGCATAACCGGACGTTGGTGAACCGCCCGTTGTCGAAGTCCAGCCGTGCGCCGTCGCAGTGGCCGAAAGGCGCGCCCCACGACGCGTGGTCCGCCTCGGGCAGGCAGAACACCAGCGCCGGTTCGATGCAGCCGCCGTGGGAGATCACGAGCACGCCGGTCCCATCGGGCACAGACTCCACCGCATCTGTCCACATAGCTCGGTGAGCCTGCGCCACCGCGGCGAGCCCGCCGCCACTCTTGATCAGCTCGGCGTATCTGACGTATGGCTGCGACCAACTCCACTGCTCGTGGTGCGCGACCTCGCCTGAAACGTACCCGGAGGGCATCTCGATTGCGTCGTCGACGGCGTAACCCATGGCCACCGCCGTCTCGATGGCCCGCGGCGATGCACTGGTCACGACGTAACCAAAGGCGCCAAGCTCCAAGCCGACGGCGCGAGCCAGGGCGACACCGCGCTCGGACAGATGCGAACCCCGCCCGCGAGCCGCGCCCTTCTTCGTGAGCGAATGTCGTCGGATCTCCAGCCATCGCACGCCGCCATCCTACGCGGCCTGTCCGGCCATGCTTCGTGCGACGAGCGTCAGGAGCAGGGGCCGGTCTTGAAGCTGCGGTGTCCCCGCCCGGAGTGGCAACGTGTGGTGTACACGACCGAGACAAATCGATAGCGTCCGTCGTCGCCCCGGGCGAACACGACGCGATAGCGCATCGCCTGGATCGAGTCGTCGCCCAGCCTGGTGAGGGTCACGGTCACCACCGCCTCATCCCGCTTGGTCTCCTGGTGCAGGTATATCTCGATCGGACCGTCGAACGGCCTGTCCAGGTCCAGCAATTCGGCGGCCGCGGTTTCCGGGGACTTCGCCCAGCCGGGGTCGGCGGTGTCGATCAGCTCGTTGAAGCCCGGCGCGGTCAAGGTGCCGGTGCTCCGTCCTCGGCGAGGTTGCCCGACCACCGGACGTCGCCCGGACCCGGCGAGGCCGGCGGGCTCCAGCGAACCGCACCGGGCTGCACCACGGGCTCGCTACAGCCTGCGACGAGTATCAGCAGGATCGCGGCGGTCAGCGCTTGCGCGGCACGGCGCAGTGGTCGCTGGTGGCTCACGCGTGCGAGCGTACTGGCTCCAGCCCGGCGCGTCTGCCCGGTCGTTACGGGCCGGTGAGGCAGGCATGGTGGGCGGGCAGGGCGATTCCCGATCCCTGCGGCTTGGCGCTCTCGGGAATGGTGCCCGATGTCGGCACACCACAACAACAAAGGATGGGTGTGGCAGCCGGCGCCAGGTCGGTGCGAGGCAGCCGATCGCATCGGCCGACAGGATAGCCGGCATCGGGCACAACGAACTCTATGATGCGGCCGGGCTAACCCATCCAGTCGCCGATGTTGTTCCAGGCCATCTCGACCTCACGCAGGATCGAGACCGAGTTCTGCCGCAGGCTGAGCACCTCGGCCCGGTGCAGCACGGCGCGCATCAACGGGACTCCGCCGGCCCGGCTCAGTTCCTCACCGATCGCGCGGACCTCGTTTCGCTTGCCGCCCAAGGCCGACGGTCCAAGCTGGACCAATCGTGCGGCCGCCGCTTCCTGCTCGGCCGACAGCGGCGGGTCGCCCGCCGCACGGCTTGTCGCGAGGACTCGCGCGATCCGCCCATCGGCCCAGTCGCTGGGTGTTGTCTGCGCCGACGCCGGCGCGAACACCGGGTCCAACCACAGCCGTACCTCGGCATTGAACATGTTGACCAGGACGAGCACCGACAACACGAGCCCGGCCACGGCCTGGATCGCCCCCGAGAAGATGGCGATCGCTCCGCCGATGATGCCGAGCACTTCGACGACGATGACGGGAAAGCGTGCCCAAGACACCCCACGCGTGAGCAGCACGGCGCACCCCGCCAGCACGAAGCCGATCAGCAGCGATCCGAACCCCAGCAAAGCCTCCGCGCCACCGCCGCCGAAGAACAGCAGCAGCGCTCCGCCTCCCGCGTTGAGCACAGCCTGCAGATACAGCACGATGATCGCGGTCCAGAGCTGCCGGGGGCGTTTGAGTACAACGTTTTCAGACACTCCCGAACCGTATGAGACCCGGCACGGGACCCCTCCCGCGCCGCGATTTCACTCCAACTCCCCGAGCAGGGCCAGGTCAGCGGGCGTAAGAGTAGCGGTCGTGACCGTCAGTTCGACCATCAGGTTGTGGCTGAGCTTTACGCCCAATGGTTTCTCGACTTCATCCTCGAAGAGCCCGGCCTTGACGCCCTTGTCGCGAAGGGAACGCCGGACCTTCTCCACGACCCGGTCCACCCGTTTGACGTCCCAGTGTTGCCCGGGTTGCAGCTCGTTGAGCTGGTCGGCGACGTCCTGCCGGGGCAGCGGGGACGGGTCGGGATCCTTGGACAGGTAGCGCTGCCCGAGGACGACCAGGACCAACCGCTGCTCCTGCGTGAGCGGCCAGGCCCGTGGCGCCAGGGTGCGGCCGTCGGGCAGCGGAACGCGCGTGGTCCCCTCGGCATCGTTGATGCGCACTTCCAGCACGTGCTTGCGGTCATTGGTACCGGTAATAATCAATGTCGTATATCCGGGATTCAGCGGGTACGGCTCGTCCGCGCGGTGAATCCGATATCCGCCAGACATTTCGATGGCCAGCGTCCCGGTGTTGCGCAGCCACCACCAGCGCTGCCGATACTCAAGCACCCCATGCGTGCGGCTCACGCGAAGGTCGTTCTCACCCACAAACACCGCTTCGGTCTTGGGCTCGGGCGCACGGCCGAACCGCAGCCGCGCGCCTTCGGCGGCGCTCAGCCCGACCGTGCCGCTCAGTGCCCGCACGATGAGGGCGCCGGGGCTGGTCCACGGCTTGCCGTGACGTGGGATGTCGCCGCCGGCGATCCGGGCGAGCGCCACGAATGCCTCCTGGAAGTTCATATGGCTGCAGTCGGTGCGGGAGGGGTCCCGTAGGTCATACCGTACGCTCTCGGACATGGCTATGGACATGGCGATGTTCACCACGGTCAGAGCGGCGAGCCGGGCGATCGGATGCGGGTTGCTGCTGGCTGCGCTGGCGGCAGGCTGCGCGCAAAATCCGCTCACCGGTCCGGAGACCGGCACTCCGAGCGCCACGGGGGCGGCAACGCCGTCCGTGACCGCGATTGCTTCCGCCCCGACCGTGCCCGATCGGCAACCGCACACCCTCGTGCTGGAGGCGACCGGCGGCGGCAACGTCACCTCCGTCAAGTACACCTTGGACGGCAAGGACGTGCAGCGTGGGGCGGTGACCCTGCCCTGGCGCGAGTCCATCACGATACCCAATGATGGTCAGCCACACTCGTACAGCCTGGAGGTGGAGTTCCGCGGCGGGGGCAAGGTCGACCTGGTCGCGATCTTCAACGGCCAGGTTGTCGCCCGGGGCGGCAGCGCGGGCAGCGGCAACTCGACGGGCAACGCCGCAGTCGGGGGCACCGTCCAAGGCTGACGCGGCCCCGCTTACGCAGGCCCGGCGTCGTGCCGCCACCAATCGATGATCGCGAACGGCTCGGTGCCCCAGTGGGCATACACCGCGATGGCGAAGCGCTCATCGGTCCACTGCAGATAACGCTCGCCGGTCGAATCGTGCGTCCCGCAACGGAGGGTGCCGCTGCTGCCGTTGCCCCGCGCATAGGGCCTGCTGCCGTAGAACTCTTCCGGCAGGCGCGTGCAGTCTTTCTCCGGCTCGGTGTCGCTGCCGGCGTTGAACGTCCTGCGCATCGCCTCAGCGTCCGCGAACTGGTAGTACACCACCAATCCCGCACCGCTCGTGCGGCCGCACGCCACGGCCGCAACGGGTGTCACACCGCCGATGTCGGCCCACACCTGCCCCGGCGACGGGCGCAGGCAGTTGAGCCGGGAGGCGATCGGGATGCGGTCGAGCAAGGCGCGCTCGGGCCCGGTCGGGAACGGCGGCGCCGCACGGGCGTTGACCGCGGCCACGATCCGGCTCAGCGGCGCCAGGTGCCACTCCCACCACCAGCCGTGAAGCGCGCCCCGTTCACTGCCCGTGACCCGGCCGGCGATCAGCAGCGGTTCCATGGACCACTCCATCGCGAGCGTGCCGTCGGGGCCGGGGCGGCACAGGTATTGTCCTAAATCGACAGAGAGCCAATCGTGCCGACCGGTGCCGAGGAAGTCCGGCCCGGCGCACGAGACCCCACTGGGCGCCTTGGCCTCGCCCACCCGGCCGGTGAAGCTCGCACGCAGCTCGGGCAGCGAGGCGAACCGCAAGTAGGACACCTCGCGCGCGCCCGACCCGGTCGGGATGCAGGTCACGCCCGCGATCGCGGCTGAGTCCAGATTGGACAGCCGCTTGCAGTCCGTGCCGGCGGCGAAGTCGAACAGCTCGCGCTCCTGCGCCGTCGGGAACGCCGGATCGCCACCCGTCCACGCCGACCAGGCCTGAAGCAGCGCCGCTCCCTCGGCCGCCGGTGCATCGGCCCGGGTGACCGTGCGGGCCTGCTCATCGGTCCACACCAGCATGGCACTCCCGTCGCGCTCGTGACACAGCACCCGCCCGCGCATCGGACCCGTTGCGGGGTAACGGTGCTCGGCTCCGGTCCAATCAGCACAGTCGCCCTGCCCCGTTGCCACACCGGCCTCACCGACCAGGCGCGAGTATGCCTCGTTGGCGCTCCTGGTGTCAGGGAACAGGTTCAGCACGGCGTCGCGGCACGACAGCGCCGAATTGGCCCCGGTCATCGGCTCGACCTCCGCCTCGCAGTCGTCCCGCAGGGCGGCCGGCACCCGGGCCAGCGCCGCCCGATCCGGGGCCGGATCGACCACCGTGGCCGCGACCGTCGCGACCAGCGCGGTGGTCAGGCCGGCCCCTGCCACCGCCATCGCCCCCGCCCACCGGCGCATGCTTGGGGTCTTCGCCGCG